>NZ_JAPYKR010000011.1:0-249276 GCF_037179655.1 Mesorhizobium sp. Cs1299R1N1
AATGATCAAGGATCGAAAGCGAACGGGAAGAATGGCGCGACATCGAAGGCTCCGCAAATCACGAAGCACCTCATGAATCATATTCGTGCCCACTACGCACCACCGTTAACCTGAAGCGATTGCCCTGAACAATACCCCGGCTCCGATAGCTCGATCCAAGCATCCGTGCCACAGTCGCCACTTCACCGCTGTGATGTCCTTGTCGATGGTCGGGAGCGCGCCGACGGACTCAGCTTAGGATCGAACCCAATTTGGCGATCTGCTGCATGGGCTCAATCTTCATAGCAATGTGAAACCGGTCGATGATGTGGGCCGTCGGCTGCGGCATCGCACGCGGCATCGCTTGAGAATTTCAGCACCATCCGAAATTACCGTGACGTCGCCGAAGCCACGATGCCCTTCTCGCTGTTTCTTCCGCTCACGATCGGCACTTCATAGGAGGCGCCGTCCCGCCTACCGTATACCTGTGTCCCAATAATGCACTGGGCCAGCTAGCGCGGCGGTAGCACGATGGAGGTAACTGTTGGCGGCCTCTCAGCGGCCGACGTTGGAGTAAGGTCCGGTTCGCCTAGTGCCTGAGCAAAAAGCAGGACGACCAACGGTATGGTGATCAGGATTCCCACAATCACGGGCCACAGCTCCGTCGACTTATCGTCGTCATGCCCCTTGTCCATCGATAAAGAATACATATTACCTCAACGTGTCGCTGAAGAAATTCCCTACGCGCATAGCACCGGAGTGCCCTCAGCCCGAAAACAAAAGGTGGAGTTCGCTGTGATAGGGGCGATCGATGACCATACGATAGGCTGACCTCAAGCGGCTGGGTCAAGCCAAACTCGTCCGAGGTCGATTTCGAATGTCGGATGCATTGAGTAGCCTCTGACGTGCTTTGTCGAGTGATTATACAGGGAAAGCCAGTAAGGTTGGATGATGATACCGGAATCCTGCAGGAGCATCTCAATGTCCTGCATTAACACCTTACGCTTTTGCCCATCGGGCACCGTCAAAGCCGCGTCGAGCTTCTGATCGAACTCAGGGCTTGACCACCCAGCTTCATTCCAAGCGGCCCCGCCACGATAGGCGAGCACCAGGGTCTGCACCCCCAGCGGCCGCATATTCCAATTTGTGATTGAAAGAGGATATTTCAACCAGTCGTTGTAGAAACTACTGCTGGGAATGATGGTATGCTTTACCTTAAAACCAGCTTCGCGCCACTGCGCCGCGATGGCCTCGCCCGTATTTTTGAGCCAATCTTCGTCACTGGTGATGATATCGTGCTCAAAATCAAGGGCTCCCGCTTTGGCCATCAGCTCCTTGGCCGCCTTTACGTCTCGTTTCTTTTCCGGGACTGGATAGAACTCGGGGTGGATGGGTGCCACGTGATAGTTCGCAGCCACGGTGCCCTGGCTATTGACTGCAAGTTGCAGCACAGCAGAATTGTCGACCGCGAGCTGGAGTGCATTACGCACCCGCTGATCGTCATACGGTTTGGCGGAAACGTGCGTGCGGCATACGAGAGTAGTGGCCGTTTTCGCCTCAGACTTCACTAGCCCGAGTTTATCGAAAACGGGCACATAGTCTGCGAAGGTATGATAGTTCGCGTCGACTTCGCCTGACTCGAACGCGCTGGTGATCGCGGAGGGATCTGTGCCGTAGTCGATGAACTGAACTTCGTCCAGGAGGGCTTCACCGCCCCACCAGCTACCGTTTGCCCGCCGCTTCAGAACGGCCTTTTGACTGACGTCCCATGACACCAGTTCAAACGGTCCGGTGCCGACAGGGTGCGCTATGATGTCGGAGCCGGTCTTTTCAAAATCCCTATGGACAATGAGCGCAGGGTAGTCCGCCATGCCGGGAATGATGGTGATGTCGGATCTGGCTAACTTCAGCTTGACGGTGTGATCATCGACTTTGGTGATGGCTCCTTCCGTGGCCTTCCCCGTCTTGCTATCGATCAGACTGGCCATGCGTTCTGCCATGGAATTACCCGACACATCCTTGTCGCACCAGCGCAGCAGGTTGAAAATCACGTCGTCAGCGGTGAAGTCGTCCCCGTTATTCCACTTAACCCCTTTACGGAGATGTAGTGTGTATTCTGTCGCTTTCTCGTTCGTTTCCCAACTTTCTAGAAGTCTCGGTTCAAATGTGAAGCTGTCGGTATACTTCACCAACGGCTCAAGGAACTGCCGATATATGTTGGCAATTTCTGAATAATCGTTTATCCTTGGGTCCTTGGCGCCATAGACCAGCATTCCAATTCGCAGGCGCCCACCTTTTCTTGGCGTTTCATCAGCACGCGCCTGCGGCACGGAACCAAGCATTCCATAGGCTACAGCCGTCGAAGCTCCGAAGATCGTAGCAAGCGCCAGAAATTCACGCCGATCCATGCCGTCATTCTTCACGGCATCGGAAAGAGCTTCGAACACCTTAGGCATAGCCTTTCCCTGCAAATTGAAAAACCCCACTTGAACCTCCTCTATTGTTTGGCCAGAGCGACCCCGCGCGCTGCCAGAAGGTGCTGGTCGATTTGTTCTCACAGGTGGTGAACTCTCCAAGGTCGACCCAGCCGACTGGCTTTGGTGCTTTGGATCATAGGAATCCGCGACAGCGTTGACGATTCTCAAAAAGTTTCGCTGGGGTTAAATCCTATTGATACCAGCTGTCGAATGACACTGGCCCAACGCGTCGGTGTACCGCGACGGTCCCCCTTAGGTAGGACTTCGGGAAATCTGGACTAGCTGTAGAGTATTCCGTTTGTGCTCAGCCATGTGGCTCGGGAAAGCCTGACCCTGCGGTTCGCGTTGCTGGGTGCAGATGCAGCATTTGGGTCGGCTCGGCATGGCCAAGCTTTATATCCGAGAACTTGGCGTGAACGAACGCTGAGCATCCCTGCGTCCCACGGGAGATCTGGGTATAGACTGGGTTTACGATCACCAGAATTTTTTAGCAATTGTTGGGACCTCAAACGATACCCTAGGCTCACAGCTATGTACGGGTCCAGCCTTGCACTCTTGGCATTGTTTCTCGGCCGACCGACTAACGCCTGCGAGGGCCTACTGTGACCAGCCGTCATAATGCCAGCATTGTACTCCCACCGCAGGCTTTCACAGCTTCCATCGAGTACATGGAGCGAGCACGCGCTGTAATACCCCTGGGGGTGACATCTTCCAGTCGCGCGGCATAACGGCCGGTCCCCGTCGTAGTCGCCCGCGCCCAGGGGTCTCGCCTGTATGACATAGACGGCAACGAGTACATTGATTATCTCGCCGGTTGGGGTCCCATGCTGCTCGGCCATCAACCCAAGCCGGTGATCGAGGCAGTGCGCGCACAGCTGGAGCGGGGCGAGATATTCGGTACCCCTCACGAAGGTGAGCTTGAACTTGCCGAGCGCATCGTGCGCCTTGTGCCTTGCGCCGAAATGGTGACATTTCTGTCCTCCGGCAGTGAAGCCGTGCACCTCGCTCTTGCGATTGCACGTGGTGCCACCGGCCGCCGTCGCGTCCTAAAGTTCGACGGACAATTCAACGGATGGATTGCTCCGTTGCGAACCAACATGCCGGGTATGCCGGCCGTTGGGCATCAACCGCCATACGCAGCTCGACCAGACGCCGGCTGGCCTCAGAGTGGCGATGAAGTTGAGATCTGCCCATGGAACGATACGGCCGCGTTGGAAGCTGAAATGGAGCGAGTGGGGGATATCCACATGAGGCGTGGCGGTGAGATTGGTGACCTGCCAATTTTCAGCTCGCCAGGTTGGCTCACAATGCGCGACGCTTGCATGAGCACGAGCTCATCATCTTCAGAGCACATCCAGTACTTCGGCTTCGGGCCAACGGGCACCAAGAACATCGGAGTACCGTATGTGTTGCTCCCCGAAAGACTGAATATCTACCTGGCTGCCCAGCGCCCGACGGCTGGCCAGATGCATACATTCGCTGAGCGCCGACACAGAGGCCGTCTCCGAGCTGGAGCAGCTATTGACTATCTAGCTGGTCCTCTCCGTATCGAGCAATGGAAGGACGGTGATATCGGGCATCTGCCGATTTCCCGTTGTCAGACAAGCCCACCACCTTTCTCTCACCACAACTGAAAGAGGAGAACTCTGTGCTCGAACTCAAGCGCCTCGACAATCTGGACATTCTTACACATGAGGTGCAGAGGCTCGTCGATTTTTACCATGTCACTCTCGGTCTGCCCTTCTACCTCCCCTATGTAAAAGAGGAGCAGTACGCGGCTTTGAACCTCGGCAATCTCACGCTTTACATCTTCAGATCGGGGGACGGCGAGCATGCTCCTCGGCGGACCACCGTGAATGCTGACAACCTTCCTGGCTTCGACTCAATCTCATTCGAGGTTGCTGACCTCGACGCCGCCGAGGCTGCTCTCGATGGCAGGGTCGTGTGGATCAATGAGCGGATGGAATGGAAGCACCAAAACGGCACCTGGTACCGCAACCGACCTTTTTTCGACCCTGATGGCAACATGCTTTACCTGACCGAGCCGCATCGAGTTTGAGCCGCGCCTTTCGCTTGATCCAGAGCACTTGTTCAGGGTTTCTGGAAGGGCGGACGTATCCTGTCGCGAATGAACTCGGGACTGGAGGCCGCTTACAGAGGGCGCAGGTGAGTAACGATGATCAGGGCGTCTTCGGCAGCGAAAATGGCGTTGGGTCCCGAAAACGCTCCAGAACGTTGCGCGTCATCAGCGACACGTCATTGTCGTAGTCGTTCACAGGCAAGCTCATGCACCAGGAGATCGAGCCGATTGAAAAAACCGCCCCACCCCCTGTCGTTTCGAAGAAGACAATGTCTGACCGCACGTTTTTGTTCTCGCTGCCGCCGATCATCCAATGCATGGCGCCGAATTCTTCCTTAGCCACGACCATGTAATCGGTGTGGTTCGTCGAGGAAGCAATTACCACGGCGTGTTGAGGCGACCCCAACTCTGGTTCGTATCGATCAAGCTCTTGTCCGGCAGCCCCGTTGCCGGCAAGTCCGTAATCGCCAAAAACGCGATCTCGGTTGATATCCTTCAATATAAAATCCACGCGGGGATCGTTGCTCCCGGGTGCCCACTGGTAGTACGAACCCGACTGGAACCCCTGGGCACAGAAACCCACTCCCAATAGCCGGTTAGGCGTGCGGTCCTGGCGGCGCCAAAGGCCCCCAAATTCTCCTGTCGTGCTCATGAAGTATTCGCCTGGTTCAGCTGACCAAGTCCGGGAGCCATCCTCGGCGCGGCGGACTTCGATCAGTCCGGGTAAGGTCGGGTGGAAAGCGGTCCTCCAGTAAAAGCCGTTGCCGCCCAGATACATCAAGCGCCCGCCCCGAGCCAGATGTGTCTTCAAGGCGTCCCACATCGCCAGGGAGACATACACTGGATGGCATCCCGTCAGGACGACGTGATAGGGCGCGAGAATGCTCCCTCCTTCGCTGTGGAGGTCCTCGTCCGTGATGACGTCTGCATTGATACCCAGCGCGTCGAGCCAACCGGTCAGATATCCGTCGCCACCGAATGACCAATATTTTGCATTGGGAGACATATTCAGGACCGGCCGCAGGCGCGACGAATAACAGACGCCGCTCCCGTCTGTGTGAAGATCGTATAGGGACTTCCCATATTCGGGATTCTCGTCAAGGAAGAGGTCATCCTCTCCGAAAATCGGAAGCGCACTCATACTCATCTCGTCGAGCGGGTCACGCGCAATCAGCCTCTGATTGGCATAGGCTGTGTAAGTTGCGGTCGACGCAAGGTATACGACTTTGGTCGTTGCTTGCCCCTTGGGCGGGCGAATAAAGAAGATCACGTATGCCGGGCTCGCATTACGCGCATCGAGGCGTGCAGCATAAACCCCGCTTTCCAGCCCATCCGGTACTGTGAAGGTAAAGTCAGTGGCCCAGCCGGCATCGTAAAGGTCGTCATCGTGGAAATGGATCGCGCCATATTCGCTCGGCGCGGATCGCCAGTCGTGAACCTTCCCGGTCCAATTGTATCCTTTCATGGCTCGCGTCGGCATGTTGATGAGCCTGCCGTCGAGCCCCTTGCCCGAAACATCCCGAATGACGTCTGACCCTTGATCGATGCTGAAATCCCAATCAGCAACGGCCTGTCCGGCCAACCGACTGCTTCCGGGGCCGTCACGGAGCGAAGAAGTCTCCTCGACGCTCAAAGAGCAGGCGTAGAGTTTCGGAGATTCGATCTTCCCGTTGTAGTGCCCGCCGGCAATCAGCACCCCATTTTGCGAGGACGTCCTATGGCCGCCGATGAGGAACGATGTCTGCGGGATATCTCCTCGGCCTGCAGAAATGTTGAATGAACGACTTTCGGGGCGGTCGAGATCGCCGATGTCGCACAACGGACTCTGGTGAAGCGCGACTGTTTGTTCCTTGGCATTGTAGCTAACCGCGATGAATACCCACCTTCGCTCGCGCAACGGTTTTTCGAGGTTTACTGCCGACACGGCCCCTTTCCCGTCGCCTATCAGAAACGCCAGCCGGCCCGCTTCATCGATCTGGATCGCAAAGCCATGGCGGCGCTCTTCGTCCCATGTACCGGCGACCGTCTGGGCTTTTGAACCCAGAAGCGTGGGCCATAGCCAAGCGTGGAAGGTGAAATCGGCAAGTTCAGAAAATGCCGTGTCGTGCGTCACCAGGCCGTAAGAGCCTGTGTAAATAGGCTGCCTGCGAGCGGGCCACTCCTTATTGAACGGCGCGTCGACCGGGCGCTCGATAAGGCCTGCCGTGCTGGGGTGGTCCTCGGTGGTGATCAGTCTCACCAGCCTGGCAGAAAACCGATCTGCTTCTCCTATCGAACTGATCTTGAATTCGATGGTGTCACCGGGCTTAGCACTCAAGACGTTGGCGTAACCAGCGAGCGTCCTCACGAGCGATCTCCGTCAGGTAAATCCGTTCCAAAATGCTGTCGCCAACGTTTGCGGAACACGTACCACTCCGCGTCGGCCAGGTTTTCAAAGATCACCTCCTCATGCCTTTTTAGGGCACTGCCTGGAATCCCCGTCAGAGTTGCCAGCATCCAACTCCGGTTCGGCTGAATGGTGAGCAAGGCATGTTTCCCAGCGACCGGAAGGCTCCTGAAGGTTCGGAGAAGCTTCTGCAGGTTCGGGCTGTGATGCCCGAACGGTGCGCGACGGAACTCAGCTGCCAATTCGAGTTGCTCTGACGGGGTTTCTGCGTGCATGGGTCTTGCTCACACAGCCTGAGCCAAGGGAGAGCTTACGACCTCGCCATCCACCGCGGCATTGATAGCATCCTCGATGATCTGCAGGGATTCGTCGATGACTGCGTCCGATATCGTCAATGGGACAAGGAAGCGGATCACGTTGAAGTGCCTACCGGCCGAAGCCAGCAGCAACCCGCGGTCAGCGGCCTCCTCGATCACCTTGGCCGTGAGGGAACGCGCAGGCTTGCGGGTCTCTTCATCCTCGACCAGTTCGACACCAATCATTGCCCCGAGCCCACGGATATCGCCGATCGGCGAGCGATTTCTCTTTTTTTGAATTCGCTGCAAGCCAGCCTTAAGACGGTCCCCAACCTCCTGGGCACGATTGAGCAGGTTGTCCCTGTCGATCACGTCCAGGACCGCCAATGCTGCCGCACATGCCAGCGGGTTCCCCGCATAGGTCCCGCCCAAGCCGCCGACGCCGACGCTATCCATGATCTCTGCTTTGCCGACCACTGCGGCAAGCGGAATTCCTGCCGCCAAACTCTTGGCCGTCAGGATCAGGTCGGGTTCAACGCCGGTGTGTTCGATTGCAAACAGACGGCCGCTTCGCCCCATGCCGCACTGAACTTCGTCGGCTACAAGGACAATGCCATGGCGGTCGCAGAGGCGCCGGATACCGACCATGAATTCGACAGGTGACGGAATGTAGCCGCCTTCGCCGATAAGCGGCTCGATGACAATTGCTGCCACCGCGCTGGGCTCTATTTCGGTTTCAAACAGCGTTTCGAGGGCCGAAAGGCAGTGCTCGACGCTAACGCCTCGATACAGATCCGGGTACGGTGCGCGATATATGCTCCCCGGGAACGGGCCGAAAGACTGTTTGTAAGGGTTGACCTTACCTGTCATCGCCATGGTCAGGAGCGTGCGGCCGTGAAATGCGCCGCCAAACACAATGATTCCGCGGCGCTTTGTGTAAGCGCGCGAAATCTTGACCGCATTTTCCACCGCCTCAGCCCCTGTCGTGAGGAGCAAGGTCTTGGCCGGTCCGCCAACCTTGCAGCGCTTGTTGAGACGCTCCGCAAGCTCGACATAGCTCTCATAAGGAGCTGTTCCAAAGAAAGTATGGCTGAACCTTTTCAGCTGGGCCTCTATCGCGGCAGTTACGTCCGGGTTTGAGTGCCCGACCGCAAGCGCGCCCATTCCACCTACAAAATCAATGTATCGCCGTCCCTCTACGTCCCAGAGTTCCGCGTTTTGAGCCCGGTCCACGTAAATTGGAAATGACATAGAGGCGCCCGCGGAAACCGCGGCTCTGCGACGCTCGTCAAGAGCAGTGTTCAATGACATGTTGTTAGCTCCTTTGGTCTTGTAAGGTTTGGACTTCTGCTTAAAGCTTGGTTTCCAAAAGACGGCCTCCACGCCTTCCAAGCGCCTCGGCCAGCAAGGCTGCCGTCGGCTCAAGGAAGGCTAAGCTTCGCCATTCGGCCGCCGTCTATCGTCCAGACTTGGCCCGTGACAAAGGACGCTTCGGCGGAGGCCAGCCAGGCAACCAAGCTCGCCACTTCCTCCGGCTCCCCTGTGCGCCCAACGGGATGGATAGTGCCTACTCGTTCCCGGAATGACTTGGGATCCGGCAGATTTTCAATGAACTCCACGTTCAAGGCGGTGTCGATCCAACCGGGCGCGACCGCGTTGCAGCGCACCCCTTCGCGGCTGTGGTCGATCGCTACTGCGCGCGTCAGGCCATGCAGACCCGCCTTTGACGCACAATAGGCTGCGTGTTTCGGGTTGGACCCCAGTCCCTCGATGGATCCAACATTCACAATCGTGCCGGCTGTCGCCCGCAGATGGGGCATCGCTGCTTTGATAAGCGCAAATGGCGTGGTCAGATTGACAGCGATGGTTCGCTGCCAATCCGCCATGCTCATCTCTTCGACCAGTGCCTCTTGCATGATCCCCGCATTGTTGACCAGAACGTCGAGCCGCCCGGCCCTCTCCACCACTGTGTCTATGACGTGGCCCGCCCTTTCCGGAACCGCGAAATCAACGCTGATGGCTTCGAATTCCCGATCCTCACCACGTTGCGCGGTGAACACGCGAGCCCCCTCTTCTCGAAGGCGATGCGCTATTGCGAAGCCGATACCGCTTCGCCCGCCCGTCACCAGGGCAACCTTATCTTGAAACCTTTTCATCGGCCTGCCTCAAAACCTCTACAATCCCCCTTGATTCAACTCGTCACCGTCATCGCTCTCGCGACCATCCGACGCGGTAGACGCAGCCGGTCTGCCGCCCCTCGACACTTTTCACGTATGCAAGCACCACCTCTGGCGTTGCCACCGGTTTGGTGCCCACAAAGAACGGCCCGTAAAGAGCCCTTGATTCCTGCAGCATCGTAGGACTTACCAAGTTGATCCTGCGGTCGCTCTGGAGCTCGATCGCAGCACTGCGAACGAACCCTTCAAGGGCTCCGTTGACCATGGCAGAAGATGTACCAAGCGGAATTGGATCTTCATTGGTAGGACCGGACGTCAGGGTGAACGAGCCACCGTCACGAAGGTACTTCCGTCCGGACCTGACGAGATTGACCTGTCCCATAAGCTTGCTTTTCAACCCGATCGAATATTGCTCGACCGAGAACTCTTGAAGGGTCGCAAAGTGGACCTCACCAGCTGTGCAAATCAGGGCGTCGAAGTGACCGGTCTGGTTAAACAGCCGCGCGATCGACGACGGGTCTGCAATATCGACCTGATAGTCGCCAGAGCGCCGATTCACCGCAATTATCTCGTGCCGGGTGCCAAGTTCCGCGGCAACGGCCCTGCCAATCATGCCGCTGGTGCCTATGTGGACAATTTTCACGAGGGCCTCACTGACGCAATGCTGGTTGACCCCTTAGACGTCCAAGGCCTCAAGGGATTTCCGCAGAAGAGCCTCCTGGTCTGCCGAGAGCTTCCTTAGCGGACGACGTACGTTACCCGTTCCATAGCCACGCAATTGAGCGGCGCGAAGAACGGAAGGCGTGTAGGGCGCGCGCCATATGAAGAGAATCGACGGCAGCATGCGCTGCCACAAAGCCAAGGCTTGCTCGTACTTGCCGCCAATGACGAGATCATAAAGTTCAACAGCTTCGGTCGGCATGTAGTTTGCGGCACCCCAAATCACGCCGCGAGCTCCAGCCATGAGAGCATATACCGTCGTGGGGTCGGCACCGTTTAGAACAGTCCCGCTTTTTTGGAGAAACTCCTGATGGACGGTAAAATCGCCGGCGCTATCCTTGATGTAGTTAAAGTTTTTCAGCTGAAAAAGTCGCTCAAGCAACTGCGGTGACACGGAAATGCCCGTGGCCTGGGGTATATTGTATCCGACGATGTCCGTGCCTACGACTGCATCGACTGCCCTGTAAAATTCGAAGATGCCATCATCATCGCTCGGGCCCTCGAAGTAAGGAGGCAAAATCATCAAAGCCTGTGCGCCAACTGACTCGGCGTGCTGCGAGCGCCGTATCACTTCATCCATGTTGAGGGCAGACGTCTGGCAGATGACGTTGCATCGCCCCGCGATCCGTTTTGCGCCCACCTCGTACAGGCGATTGCATTCGACTTCCGTCAGGTACGGATGCTGGCCGGTTCCAGCACCAAGAACCAAGCCATGAACACCAGCTTCAACGTACTGATCGATAAGCTTCTCAAATACAGCGAAGTCGATCACGCCATTTCCATCGAATGGCGTTTGCATCGCGAGGTTGATACCCTTCAGATCCGCCATGACTACTCCCTCCAGCGTTAGACTTCAGCACCGGCTTGTCTGAAGCGGAATGCGGTTACAATACGAACTCCCATAGCGGTCACCGGCTTTGGGTAGGGCTTGCTCGGGCTGGCCCGCGTCTTCAAAATATCGATAACGGGCGACGTTCGCAGCGAGGCCATTTCCGCGATAGCTTTGCCGAAGGCGGCCCCTCGCGCAACACCGGTGCCGTTGCAGAAAGCAGCCCCGTAAACATTCCGGTCAAGTTCGCCAAAAACCATCCCACCGTTTTGAGCAAGGGTCAGGAGACCGCCCCAGCTGGCTTCGAAGCCAATCGGTGATAGTTCAGGCCATCTCCGATCGAATGCGATCTGTTGCTCCCGTCGTGCCTTCATCACGTCCTGTCGGGTGGTCTTGAAGTCTCTGGCATAGGCGTAGACGTTGCGGAGAAATAGACGGTTATCGACCGTACGTCGGACCGTCGTGCCAAAGCTGTTTGCCGGAATGAGCCCATAAGCCGCTTTGCTGCCGGCGCGTGATAGCTCATTTTCTGTCAGCTGCCGCGTCATGCTCGCGAACGTATAGAGCGGGATTGCACGATTTTCGAAAAAGCCAAATCTTGTCAGATAACCAGAGGCACAGATTATGACCTTGGACGGACGCAGCGTCCCCGTGGGGGTCTCGCAGACATGCTTGGGAGCGCCGAATTGAACCGAGGTTATCGGCGTATTTTCATGAACCACCACATTCGAAGGCAGGCGCCTGACGGCATCCTTGAGGTACTTTGCGGGTTGTAACAGGATAGTGCCAGGATGATGCAAAGCCCGAATATAATGGTTGCTCCCGGTAAGGGAACGGATCTCCTCGCGCTCAACCCAGCTGTAATTCTGTCCTAGCTTGTCCAGCGCCTCGGAAAAGCGCTTCAAATCTTCAGCACCGTGCGGGGTGGCAGCACTATGATATTTGCCCTGCGGATCCCAGTCACAATCGACCCCTTGTTCTTCAACCGCGCTGCGGATGTAGGCGATCCCGTCAAGGTTGACGAACAACTCCTCCTTGTTGCCCCTGATGTCTTCGACAAAGTCCTGTTTGCGGGGGTTATGAGCCAGATCGATCACGAAGCCCATGCATCGGCCGGATGCATTATCTCCGATGCGACCGGCGTCCACCAGAACCACGGAGCTATCTGGATTGAGTTCTGCATATCGACGCGCTGCGTGCAGCCCCATCCAGCCGCCGCCAATCACCAAGCAATCACAGGCTCGATCACCTGCCTGCGGAACCAGGGGCAATTCTGGTCCGGAAGCTATATACCAGCCTGACCGAGTAGGCTCCGGATGCGGCGGCTCGACGGGTATCCGCTTTCCCAAATTCTGGTCGCTCGAACTCACTGCCAACTCGCTCTGTGATGGTGACCTGTGACGGTCACGCTCGTGTTGTCTCAGTGCTCGAATAGACCATCAGAGAGGAGGCTCGTAGACGGAAAAGATCGCGGCTGATATAGAGCTGCTTCATGTCCACGCTTCGCAGTCTGGTTCCCTCGACGCATTCGCTCTTCGTCTTCGAAGCGGCCGCTCGTACGCTCAGTTTCAAGAGCGCAGCCCGGGAATTGAACGTGACGCAGCCAAGCGTCTCACATTCCATCAAGATGTTCGAAAAGCATTGTGGGATCCTCCTGTTCGCCCGCGACAATCGTGGAGTTCAGCTGACCGAAGCGGGACGCCAGCTCTATGACGAAGTGCGAACGAGTTTCCGCCGGCTAGAGCAGAGGCTCGAGGTCATCTCCGATCGCGGGACGAAGTATGTCACGTTCGCGGCGTCCACTTCCTTGGCGGCCCATTGGCTTGCGCCGCAGCTGTATCACTTTCAACAGGAGCACCCAGACGTTAAGATCAAAGTTGTCGCCACGGACCGGGACGCCGAACCCGATCATGAAGTTGACGTGACGGTTTGGGTGCGGCCGCGGGATTTCAGCAGGGCAAACAGCTGGTTTGTTTGTGATGAAATCGTCTTTCCAGTCTGCTCACCTGCCTATCTTTTGTCCCATCCCTCCCCTCAGTCGGTCGATGATCTCCTCCAACATCAGCTGATCCACTCGTCCGATGCTTTCCGCAAGAGGATGGGTTGGCCAGAGTGGGTTGAGCTGGCGGGGGGCGATCCCACTGAAATCAAAACAGACATAGTCTTCAATGACTACCAACTGACCCTCCAGGCAGCTCTTGCTGGCGAAGGCATCTCGTTGGGATGGTCCCTCACGGCACAACACCTATTGAAGAATCGGCTTCTCATCCGACCGGTCCCGGTCGAGGTCAAAACAGATCGAGCTTTCTTCCTGCTGACCAGCGAGGATCCTGCCAGAAACAAGAGGAGCAAGCTTCTGGTGGACTGGTTTCTTGAGCAGACGAGTGAAATCCGGTCCTAACAACGCCTAGCTTGCACGACGGGGCCGTCAAGCGAACGATCGGCGCTGACGGTGAGCGCCTTAAAGATGCTCAGGTATAAACTGGTTTGAAGACCAGCGAAAACTTTTGCTCATTCTCAGAACCCTCCCGCCGCAATATCATCACAAGCGTGTCATCTCGCGCCTTGAGCAGCGGCGATGGCCGGTTTGTGGCGCGGAGCGTTGCCCGCATTTGGGAAGGCCGAACAATGGACACTGATGCTCCCCCAAGCCGACGCCGAGGTGGACGCGCATCGGTTGTGGCCACTCGTGAAGCGGAGAGGCGGCCCCGGGTTTCGACCATCAGGTACGGGATCCGTCCCGTTGAAGCGGTGACCGCTGTGCAGTTAGAGCGCATCCACCAAGCGTCTCTGGCAATCCTGCGCGAAATCGGAATCGAATTCCGGGACGAGACCGCCATCAGGCAGTGGAAAGAGGCTGGCGCCGATGTCCGCGATCACCGCGTTCGCCTTGAAGGCGAGATGGTCATGGACCTTATCTCGAAGGCTCCTTCAAGTTTCGAAATGACGTCACGCGACCAATCGCAGCGTTTCGAGATCGCGCTCGATACGATGACATTCGGGGCGATGCAGGGTGCGCCGAATGTCCGCGACCTGCAGGGCGTACGCCGCGCCTCGACGATCGGGGATCTGCGAAATATGAACCGGCTAACGCAAATGCTGCCCGGATTTCATATCGCGGGCGGCTTCACCTGTGAGCCAACCGATATTGCGGTGCCGTGGCGGCACTTGCACATCAATCACTCGAGTCTCGTTGAGACCAACATGCCGTTCTTCGGTCTCACGACCGGGCAGCAGCGTGCCGAAGACTCCATTGCCATGGGGCAGATCGTCCACGGCAAAGCGTTTATGGACCAGAATGCGGTGATGATGGGACACGTGTCGGGAAACTCGCCACTTGTCTGGGACGCCACTATGCTCGAAGGACTTCGCGCATTCGTCGAGGCAAACCAGGTGGTGCTGCTCTCCCCGTTCGTGCTCGGGGCCGCCAACACTCCGGCCGACATCCCAGCGACGATTGCCCAACTGAATGCAGAGGCGCTCGCCGCCCTTGCTTACACCCAGTTGGTCAGGCCTGGGGCGAATATGATCTACGGCCAATACTCGGTCTCGGTGTCGATGCGCAGCGGCGCGCCGATGTCCGGGATGCCGGAGGTTACGCTCATCAACGCGGTTATCGGCCAACTTGCCAGACGATACGGGATACCGTGGCGGACCACCGCTTCTCAATCGTCCGCCAAGACCTTCGATGCTCAGTCCGGCTACGAATCGGCGGTTGCTTACATGTCGGGCGCCAGCGCCAACGCAAACTTGATGATGCATGCGGGCGGCTGGGATGAAGCCGGCCTCGTCTGCTGTATGGCCAAGTTCGTCGCCGATGCTGAACAGAACCTTCTGATGGAGAAATACGCTCGGGGGATAAATTTCGATCATTTTGATGATGCTCTTGAAGCGGTTCGGCGCATCGGTCCGGGTGGGCACTATCTCGGCGACGCCTTCACCCTCAAACGCTTCAAGGACGCCTTTATCGCACCCGAGATCCTGGACTACCTCAGCTACGAACAGTGGAAAGTGAAGGGGTCGCAGGACATGGCGCAACGTTGTCGGGAAAAGGCGAAGACGATCATCGCCAGTTACGAACAACCCTCCATGGACCCGGCCGTGCGCGAGGAGCTCGACGCCTTTGTGGCGAAGCGCCAGGAGGAAATTTCTCCAAGCATCGCCTAGCCTCCGAAAATCAATTGGGAACATAACAAAGGGAGCAGGAAATGGGATTTTTCAGAAGCAACGGGGATAGTGTCCCCGCTTCGGTCGCGACGATGGCGAACGAGGTGAAGGCCGGCAGGATGGATCGGCGCGAATTCCTGGCGCTTGCAAGCACCTTCGGCGCCTCTGCCGCGATGGCTTATGGCCTGATCGGCGTGACGCTACCCAAGGCTGCTTACGCCGCGGAGCCTACCAAGGGCGGCACGCTGCGCGTGTCGATGCCCGTCAAGGCGCAGAAAGATCCGCGCACCTATGACTGGGTCGAACTGGCCAACATCTCGCGTTGCTGGCTGGAGCCTCTGGTCCGTTACACGCATGAATTCACATTCGAACCAGTTCTGCTTGAGAGCTGGGAGGTCAACGAGGACGCAACGGAATACGTTTTCCATGTGCGTAAGGGTGTAACCTGGAATAATGGCGACGCGTTCAACGCGGACGATGTGATTTTCAACCTTACGCGCTGGTGCGACAAGGGCGTTTCCGGAAACTCGATGGCGGCTCGCGTCGGTGGTCTGATCGACACCAAATCTGGTAAGGCTCGAGACGGTGCGATCGTCAAGGTCGACGATCATACGGTCAAGCTAAAGCTCAGCGAACGGGACATCGCGATCATAGCCAACTTCACCGACTACCCCGGCCTGGTCGTGCATCACAGCTTCGATTCGACGGGTGCCGACCCAGTGGCAAAGCCGATCGGAACGGGGGCGTTCGAGCTGGTTTCGTACTCGGTCGGCAGCAAGGCTGAAGTCAAGCGCCGTGGAAACGGCAAATGGTGGGGAGGCGAAGCCCTGCTTGATGGTGTTCAGTTCATAGACTACGGCACCGACTTCCAGGCCACGGTTTCCGCATTCGATTCCGGGGAAATCGATGTCAATCTCGAAACGCCGGCGGATTTCGTTGACATTTTGAACAAGATGAATGTCGTCAAGTCGGAGGTCGCCACCGCAACGACACTGGTATGCCGGACGAACACCGCCAACAAGCCATACGACGACAAGAAGGTCAGAAATGCCTTGCAAATGGCGGTCGACAACAATGCTGTCCTGCAGCTCGGATACGCCGGACGTGGCACAGTCGGCGAAAATCATCACGTCAGCCCAATCCATCCGGAGTATTATGCGCTGCCCAAGAAGACCCGTGACCTCGAGGGCGCGAAGAAACTGATGGCTGAGGCCGGACATGCCGACTTCGAGCATGAGCTGATCTCGATCGACGAGGACTGGCAGAAGAATACCGGTGACGCGATCGCGGCTCAATTGCGTGAGGCCGGTTTCAAGGTGAAGCGCACCGTCCTGCCGGGCTCGACCTTCTGGAACGACTGGTCGAAGTACCCTTATTCGCTGACGGTCTGGTACATGCGGCCGCTCGGCGTTCAGGTGCTTGCGCTGGCTTACCGGACCGGCGAGGCATGGAACGAGACGGCCTATTCCAATCCCGACTTCGACGCAAAACTGAAGAAGGCCTTCTCGGTAAGTGATCCCGCCAAGCGGAGAGAACTCATGAAGGAACTCGAAACCATCATGCAGGATTCCGGTGTCATCATCCAACCGTTCTGGCAAAGCCTCTACGGCCATATGGGCAAGAAGGTCCAGAATTACGCGATCCACCAGACTTTCCAGATGGATCTGCAAAAAGTCTGGCTGGCAGCCTGACGAACTCCCAAGGCTGAGCCGGAAGCCTGATCGGTACCCTTTCTTCAACGCGGAAGGGTACCGATTTTTTGTAATTCACACATTGCGAGGCAATTCACTATGTCCGACGACGAGATCGTTCTTTCCGAGCTTTCCGATGACGAGTTGGTGCAGCAGATGCACGACGACCTCTATGACGGGTTGAAGGAAGAGATCGAGCAAGGAACGCATATCCTTCTCGAGCGCGGCTGGGTGCCTTACACGGTGCTGACCGAGGCGCTGGTCGAAGGCATGCGTATCGTCGGCGAGGATTTTCGCGACGGCATCGTGTTCGTGCCCGAAGTGCTGTTGTCGGCCAATGCTATGAAGGCCGGCATGTTCATCCTGCGCCCGCTGCTCGCCGCCACCGGCGCGCCCAAGCAGGGCAAGATGGTCATCGGCACCGTCAAGGGCGACATCCATGACATAGGCAAGAACCTCGTCGGCATGATGATGGAGGGTGCTGGCTTCGACGTCATCGACCTCGGCATCAACAATGCGGTCGAAAAATACATGGCTGCGATCGAGGAGCACCAGCCCGACATTATCGGCATGTCGGCGCTGCTCACTACGACCATGCCCTATATGAAGGTCGTCATCGACACGATGAAGGAAAAGGGCATCCGGGACGATTATGTCGTGCTGGTCGGCGGTGCGCCGCTCAACGAGGAATTCGGCAAGGCCGTCGGCGCCGACGCCTATTGCCGCGACGCCGCGGTGGCTGTCGAGACGGCAAAGGACTTTATGAAGCGCAAGCACAACGTCCGCGGTTAATCACTCGCGAACGAGAGAGATTTGCTCATGAATGCCCCGTTTTCAGCTGGAGAGCGTTCGCGGATTGTGAGGCCTCATCGCCGACCCGTTATCGACACTGGGGAAAGCATATTTCGACTAGTCATCCTGATATTGCCCGGTTTTTCACAGCTTAGCCTTTCATCCTTCGTGGATCCTCTGCGGCTAGCCAATTCAGTCTCTGGCCGACCGTCCTTCGCATGGACGGTCGCTAGTGCTGATGGCCGGCCGGTGGAGTGCGCAAGTGGCTTCAACCTGTCGGTTGGCGCCGATTTCGCCAGCCTGGGCAAATGCATTCAGGCGCTCGACGGGCCAAGCATGGTGATTGTCTGCGCCGGAGATCACGTCGAGAACCAGACATCAGCATCCCTCAGCAAAACACTTCGCCTTTGCAATAGGCAGGGAATTCCGATCGTAGCTCTGGGCACCGCAACCTGGCTTCTCGCGGAGACGGGATTGCTCGACGATACCACATGCACAATTCACTGGGACAAGCGAGCCGCGCTTTCCGAGGCGTTTGTTCGCATCGATGTGAACGACACACTGTTTGTGCGAGATACGCGCCTGGTAACCTGCGCTGGGGAATTCGCGTCCTTCGATCTTGTGATGGAACTGATCGCAGAACGTCTCGGGAGAGAGACCGCTTTGGCTGTATGCCGGCACACGACTGCCGGACATTGGCGCTCAGCTTCTGACAGACAATGGACGAGCCACGGGACGAACCATGCGAATGGCACAGGTATTCTCAAGCCGATCGCCGAGGTTATCCGGATCATGGAAGAGCATATCGAGGATCCTCTGCCATTGCGCGACATCGCGAAATGCGTCGGCCTGTCACAACGTCAGATCGAGCGGCTTTTCCATCGATCGGTCTCCTCATCGCCGATGCGATACTATCTTCATCTAAGATTAGCACGCGCGAAGAGGCTAATCGAACAAACGGAGTTGCAGGTTGTCGAGATTGCAATCGCCTGTGGCTTCGCATCTGCCTCACATTTCTCAAAATGTTTCCGGAATGCATTTGGCTTGAATCCTAGTGGCTGCCGGAGCTGAACGAGCCACCAAGAATTTGACGGAAACCCTAGCACCGGATGAATAGGCTTTATGTCTGCCGCTATTTTTTCCGCCTGTCGGATCCTATCAATCTGGGCCTAGATCCTCCCTCTCATCACTCTCCTGGAAAGCCTGAATGTCCTCGTTCTCAATCGCTAACCACAAGATCGATCCGACGCGTGGCGGGACAGGGTTGAAGCCCGATGGAAGCGTTGATGACAACGATCGAGCTGAGATTGGACCTACGGATGTAGCGTTCGCCGAGTGGGCCGCTCTTGGCCTGACAACGCCGAACCTCGAACGCATGCGCGGAACGCGGCTTGACCGTATCGTGCAACAACTCCGGCAAAGGGACTATGCAGGCGTACTTTGCTTTGACCCCTTGAATATAAGGTATGCGTCGGATTCTTCGAACATGCATATCTGGACCATGCACAACCCATCGCGAGCAGTGTTCATTGCGGCAGACGGGCATGTTGTTCTTTGGGATTTCCATCGATGCAGCCACCTTTCGACACACCTTCCCCTAATCAACGAAATTCGGGATGGCGGGGCAGGATTTTACTACTTTGTGGCAGGAGATGAGGAGCAAGCAATTGCCGAAGGGTTCGCGGCCCAAATCGACGAGCTCTTGCGCCGTGCCGGGGCTAGTAACAGGCGGCTCGCGATCGACAAGATTGAAATTCCCGGACTGCGCGCGCTCGATAAATTGGGCATCGAGGTCTGCAACGGCATGCAGATGATGGAACACGCCCGCGCCATCAAGGGAATCGACGAAATCAATGCGATGCGGTGTTCCCTCGCCACCTGCGAAATAGCTGTAGCCAAAATGCGCGAGCGCTTGCGGCCAGGCATCGCTGAGACAGAGTTGTGGTCAGTTCTTCATGCCGAGAACATCGCCCGTGGAGGCGAGTGGATCGAAACACGCATTTTGACGTCGGGCCCCCGTACGAATCCATGGATGCAGGAGGCCGGGCCCCGGCGAATTGTTTCAGGGGACCTCGTTGCGTTCGATACGGACATGGTCGGTCCCTATGGGATGTGCGCGGATTTCTCTCGCACCTGGTACTGTGGCGACGGTCGGCCCACCAACGAACAGCGAAAGTTGCACGCTATCGCTTATGAGCACGTGATGACAAATATGGCCATGCTGAAGCCTGGGGTCTCGTTCACTGAGCTTACGGAACGTAGCCATAAACTCCCTCCGGAGTTCGTCGAACAGCGATATGGCGTGATGATGCACGGCATCGGATTGTGTGATGAGTATCCCGCGATTCTATATCCCGAGGACTTCATACCCGGCGCATTTGACTACTCGCTTCAACCAGGGATGACCCTGTGTGTTGAGGCGTATGTTGGCGCCGTTGGTGGACGCGAAGGCGTCAAGCTGGAGGAGCAGGTGCTCATAACAGAAAGTGGGTTTGAAAACCTGACAAACTGCCCATTTGATCCTGCTTTGATCAGCTAGATGTGGAGCCTCAACAGGTTGTCCACGGCCAAGCCGAGTCTGCTGATTGGTGATTTGGATTTTAGGCTGCCGTGCGGTCTATGCCAATTGTAGCGGTGCAGCCAAACAGGCAATTGGGCGGCGCGGTGATCCGAAGTTGGATAGGCGATGGCATAGGCCCACTCCCGAAGCGCGGTCTGGATGAAGCGCTCGGCCTTGCCGTTGGTTTTCGGGGTATAGGGTTTGGTCCTGACGTGCCTGAGGCTGTGCTTGCGGCATGCCTTGGCAAAGGCCCTGGATCTGTAGCAGGAACCGTTGTCGGTCATGACGCGGCTGACGGCGATGCCGAGGCTGGCGTAATAGGCGAGCGCTGCCTCGAGGAATGCGACGGCGCTCTCTTTCCTTTCATCGGGCAATATCTGCGAGAAGGCGAGGCGCGAGGCGTCGTCGATGGCGACATGGACGAATTCCCAGCCGACGCCGCGGCTGTTGGACTGGCCCTTGCGATCGCCGGTGATGCGGTGGCCGACGCGTTCGAAGCGGCCGAGCTTCTTGATGTCGATGTGGATCATTTCGCCTGGATGTTCGCGCTCATAGCGTACCACCGGCTCGGCCGGCTCCAAGTCCGTCAGTCGCGAAAGGCCCGCGCGCGCAAGCACCCGACTCACCGTCGCTGGCGAAACGCCAACCTCATGCGCGATATGCTGGCCGGTGAGGCGCTGGCGCCGCAGCGCCACGATCCGCTCGACGATCGGCGGCTCGGTGGCGCTGGGGCTGTGCTTGGGTCGCGACGAGCGGTCGGCCATGCCGGCCCGGCCCTCAGCTTTATAGCGCTCGACCCAACGCGCCACGATCTTCGCCGTCACCGCATATTTCAACGCCGCTTGGGCTTGGGAAAGGCCGCCTCCTATCACCGACAGCGCCATTTCCTCTCGACGCAGCGGCGTCAGGCGGGCATTCTTATGGATGTTCATTCGGACCCTCCGGCGAATCTGAAGCGTGGTAACTCCAGTCTCCTCGGTCGGGCCCGAATGGACAACCTATGGAAAGCTCACAGCTAGACTATCAGCATGGTCGTAACAATGGGCGCAAATTCAGAGAGCTTTTCTGACCGAAGTCGGTAAGGCGGCGACGTAAACGGTATGGTCGGGCGTTAAGGCAATTTGCGGCACTGAAGTCGGTGAGGCGTCGAGAACGGCGACCAGTGGGCGTCGGTCTAAACGAGGCAGACATTGGATACGTCGAAACAGCACGACCACCGTTCGCGTCGTCGTCGCCACTCCGCTGCAATTCGGCTATTGGACCGGCCAGTGCGTTGAGATCAACACAAAACTGTCCGGAACTGCCCATTTCTAGCGCAATGTTCGGACCTGCCTATCAAAAGGAGCTCAGCTTGGGTCATCATCCCGCCCCGTGTGTAGCTAAACTGCGACGCGATCAACGCCGCAAAAAGAAGCCAGTTGAATCATGACGCCTTCGATTTGCTCCGGTTGGACGCTCGATCGAAAGCCTGGTGCGAGGTGGCCCCTCTCCCACATGCAGTTCGAGCAGATTCTGATCCAGTTCTTTGTCCGCCGCGGTGAGGCGATGGTTGAGGCGAAGGTAATCCATCCAGGTCGGGGTGCGGAATGTCTCTGTCCAAAGCAACGGCTCCTGCAGATCGCGCTGGAGATTCCAGTGCCGGGCGCCCACGCCGCTTTGCACCCGGCGGCGTTCCCGCATCAGGTCCAGGAAGGCTTCGACATTCGCCTCCGGTATCGAGTACTCGATCTTAACGAGGATCGGGCCGCTTCTTGACTTCAGGTCTAGGGCGAGCTGCGGCGTTTCAAAGCCAAATGGATCCTGGTCGGTTTCTTTCCATTGCCGGATTGGCAGCAGGAGACCGGTGGCAGCAACCAGCAGGAGAGCGCCAGCGGAGCTTTCCAGCGCCAAGGTGAGCGAATAGGTCTCGGCTACCATGCCCCACAGCCAGCTGCCGGCCGCGATGCCGCCCGACGAGAGGGCAGAGTAGATCGACAGCGTGCGACCGACGACCCAGCGTGGACTCGACAATTGCACGCTGACGTCCAGCCCCGTCCAGGTGACAACCCAGCCCGCGCCACCGAACGTCAAGGCGAGTGCCGCTACCGCCAGCGAGGGCGTGAATGCAAGCGCCAGGCAGCACGCCGCGCAGGAGACGCACGCCAGTGTTGTCAGCCGCTCCTGTGACAGCGACCGTCGAAGCACGTTGTTAGAGATGCCGGCGCACAAGGCGCCCGCCCCAAAGCCGGCCATAAGAATGCCATAAGCGATCGGGCCTCCCCCCAACTGATCGCGGGCGACCAGCGGCAGCAGTGCCAGGATCGAGATGCTTGTCAGGCCAAAAAGCGTTCCGCGCGCGATTGCGGCCTTGATCTCCGACGAAAGCGCAGTAAAGCGCGCTCCGTCATGAATGGCGGTGGTCAGCGACTCACGAGGAAGAGGCGAAGGGCTACCACTCCATTCACGGCTCCCTATGGCCCACAGGATCGCCAAGTAGGTCAGCGTCGCCACGGCGAACGCCGTCAGTGGTCCAAACGAGGCAACAATGATGCCGCCGAGCGCCGGCCCGATGCTTCGCACGGCATTGTAGCCGACCGAGATCAGCGTGACCGCAGCCGGAACTTCGCGCTTGCGCAGAATGTCGCCGACCGAGGCGTGCCAGGCCGGATCAGTAAAGGCGGCGCCACATCCAGCCAAACAGCTAAATGCAAGGATTATCCACGGATTGTAAAAGCCAAGCCCCACAAGAGCCGTGAGCATCGTCGACGACAACGCTATAAGGCACCAGCCGAGGGCCATCACCTTGCGACGGCTGAAATTGTCGGCGATGGCCCCGGCGAAGATCGACAGAATGAAAATAGGAAGCGTCGTGGAAGTCTGAACCAGGGCAACCATCACGTCTGAGGTCGAGATGGTCGCCATCAGCCAACTGGTCGCAACGGTCTGCATCAGCCAGCCCAGGCTGGACACCTGTGCGGCAAGCCAGATCGTCCGAAAAATGGGGTTCTCAAGCGGCGCGAAGGTCGCCGACGAAACGGAAGCCGCGTCCGCGCGCACCACCCTGCTCATTTGGGCCGAGCCTCTCTTTTCGTATACACGTCGCGAAGATTCTCTTTGGCGCACATGCCTATGGAGAATGGCAAGATCAGGGCATTACAGGTGCCTAGAAGAAGTTATAACTCCTCGGCAGCTTTCGCGCACAGCCAATCGCGACGTCCTGCCGCGCGGAGAGCGGTTGGTTTGCGATGGACCCAAGACAATGACAAATACTGAATCCATCAAAGCGATCCTGTCATCTTGTCCCGCTCAAGGCAGTTGACGCTCTCGCAGGTTCAGCCTTCTGAAAAGCGAACGACAGACCGCCACACCAAGCTAGGGGTCCGGTAGCAGTTCGACTGCATTGGTATGGGTGCCAGTACCGTTCGGCCATCGCTGACATCAAAGCAAATCATTCCACAACCCGATACCGTCATGAGAGCATGATCCTCCGAGAAATCATCCATTGAGTTTAGAACCAGGCTACGCAGCTGCTGTAGAAACTTACGCATTTGGGTCCCCTTCTGCTGTCTCTCTGCGCGGCCGCGCCTCCGCTCACAGTTGCCTTCCAGATGTGATGACACAGCCAGTCCATCTCGCATCAAGATGACGCGGCTCCCGCGACTCTGGCGTACTGCAGAAGGTCAAACTCTGGTTCCAGGAGCAGCTCGCGCTGTAGTTTTACACGCGCTCCAAAAATTCGCCTGGCGGCCATGTGGGTCTTTGCGTCATTCATCGTGTCGACGGCCACCGCAAAACCGTCGCGGAAATACCAAAAGGCAGAACCGCTCCCCTCCCCGCTGCCGAGCGAGACGATTTCGTCATACTCGAGCGGAAGCCCTGCAGTCTGCAGTTTGGTGTCGTACTGATCGCTCCAGAACCAAGGGACCGGGTCGTAGCTGACCGGCTTGCCCAAAATGGAGTTTGCGACGGCAACGCCTTGCTCGACGGCATTCTGCACGGATTCCAGTCGGATCGAGCGACCATAGAAGGGAAAGACCGCGCAGTCCCCGGCTGCATAGATGTCCGGCGCAGACGTCTGGCAAAAACCATCGACCATGATGCCATTCGCAGCGACGAGGCCAGCATCGGCCGCAACCTCCGCGTTCGCGACCCCTCCGATAGCAACGAGCACCATGTCTGCCTCGACCTTGGTGCCGTTGGTTAACGAGACACCTGCCACTCGGCCACCATCATTCAAGAAGCCCTGCAATGTCGCGTTGGTGACGAGATTCACACCATTTCGGCGGTGCAGTTCGCTGACCGCAAGGGCGGTCGGAACGCCCGCAACACGGTTGAGAACGCGGCCCGCCATTTCGATGACGGTGACTTTTTTCCCCATTCTGGCAGCGATCGATGCAACCTCCAGGCCAACATAACCACCGCCAATGACCAAGATGTGCTTCGCCGCGACCAGAGCTTCGCAAAGATGATCGGCATCTGTGACGCCTCTCAGCGTGAAGACGCCGTCTAGGCCCCGTGTCATGGTCTCTGGTAAAGCGCGGGCCCGCGAACCGGTAGCCAAAACAAGTTTGCCAAAAGGGATGTTCTTGCCGTTCTCCAGCGTGACGAGACGCTCGGCGGGATTAATCTTGATGACACGCTGTCCAACTTGCAGGTCGATGCCCACCTTCTCGTAGAATTCCCTCGGGCGAAATTGCAGCCGATCGGCCGTGGTCTGACCAAGCAAATAGGCCTTGGACAGTGGCGGCCGCTGGTATGGCAGCCAAGGCTCGTCGCCCACAATTGTAACGGGACCTGAATACCCCGCCTCGCGAAGACGCACGGCGCACGACAACGCGGCCTGGCCGCCGCCCACTATGACGACATCGTCCTGCATCGGTTTCCTTGGAGGCGTTTGAGTTCAGTTGGCGAGCAGTTGCTTGGCAGCGTGGGTGATCGCTTCCTTCGTCCACGAAAGGTCCGCGTCGGTGAGGGCCAGCGAAGAATAGATCTTACCCGTTGATTTGAAGATGCCGCGCTCACGCAGGGTCGCATTGAACTTTCCCGCCAGAGCAGCATCGCCTTTGGTCACGTCTTGATAGGATCGGACTGTGTGCCCGGTGAACACGACGTCAAAAAGGACTGGATCGCCAACAATTTGATAAGCAATGCCGGTTTCGCTCAATGCGTCCCTGAGCATCCCCATCACGGCTTCGCCATTCCCACGCAGGCGCGTGTAGCTCTCCGGGCGCCTCAGGATCTCGAGTGTCTTTAGGCCGGCGACTGCGGCGAGCGGGTTACCGCTCAGCGTGCCGATTTGGAGCGTGAAGCCGTCCTTACCGACGGCACCTTTGTCGAAATGCGCCATAATGTCGGACTTGCCGGCAATGGCTGCGAGCGGCAAACCTCCTCCAATGATCTTCCCCAACGCGCACAGGTCCGGCACCACTCCGTAGCGCTCCTGGGCCCCCCCGTAGGCTAATCTAAACCCCGTCACGACTTCGTCGAATATCAGGACGATGCCCCATTTGGAGCTTTCCTCACGCAGCATCTCAAGGAACCCAGGCGCCGGCGGGATCAATCGCTGGAGCGGCTCAACAATGATGCCGGCGATTTTCGAGCCATGCTCGGCAAGGAACTGTCGCACAAACTCGGCGTCGTTGAACGGAGCAACGAAAACGCCGTCACGCACTTGCTCGGGGATGCCAGCGGAATCTGGAATGCCATTGGGATAATTTTCGAGCCTGTCTGGAAACACGCTGATAAGCGCCTCCGAAGACATGCCGTGATATCCGCCTTCGAATTTCAGGATTTTGTCGCGCCCCGTGTGCGCCCGAGCAAGACGCATTGCATACATATCCGCTTCGCCGCCGGTTGAGACGAAACGAAGCTTTTCCGCGCAGGCAACAGCCTCGCAGATTGTCTCGGCAAGTTCGATCCCGTGCTTGTTGCTTGCGAAGAAGGTGAGCCCTCTTCCGGCCTGCTCGCGGATCGCATCCACGACTTCTGGATTGTCATGACCCAGTATCATTGGTCCCGAGCCAATGAGATAGTCGACATACTCTTTGCCGTTCTCGTCCCACACGTGAGCCCCGTGACCCTCGCGTATGACGATCGACGGATCGAAATTTCCAAATCCGCCGCCAGGCAATACGGCCTGTGCCCGGTCGGCCCAATCCTTCTGGGCGGGCCTTAACTTCTCGGCGGAGGTGTCAAGCATTTGCCGCAACCTTCTTGCTTGCGCCGGTGCTTTCCACGTCGGTTCGTGGGCGAATGTTGTCCGGATCGAATGCCGGCTCCGCTAAAACCTCCGCCTTCCGGAGCTCACCCATAATCGTGACTTCCAGTTTCGTGCCCGGGCCGGCAACCTCCGGAGCCACATATGCAAACGCGAGGATCTTGCCTGCCGAAGGCGAGTAGGCAATCGACGTGACCGAGCCAACTTGACGGTCATCTTTTAGAATCGCTTCCCCTCCGTTCCCATCGGCAACAGCATCGGCGTCGATCTGGAGGTAGGCACAAATCCATTTGGGAGGCTTTTCCGATGCAGCCTGGGTCGCCTTCTTACCCTTGAAGTCCGGCTTGTCCAGCTTGACGAAACGCATGACGTCTGCTTCCGGCAGCGTGACTTCGTTGGTCAGTTCGCCGGCGCCCTTAAACATCTTTTCAAGACGCATGACATTCATCGCGAACGAACCGTAGTCGACCAAGCCAAGGGGATCGCCGGCCTCATGCAAGGCATCATAAATTGCCAGCAGCCTTTCCCGTGGAGCGTGGAACTCCCAGCCGAGCTCGCCCGCATAGGACATCCGGAACGCCCAGACGTTCTCGCCGGCCACGACAATCTCCTGGGCCGTCAGCCACGGAAACGCAGCGTTCGTCAGAGAGGAATCGGTGTTTGGCTCCAGGATTTCGCGCGAGCGCGGACCGTTGAGGGCCAAAGCACCCCAGGAATCCGAAAGGTTGGTGATGCTCACGGCATCGTCGGGCGTTTTGGCGAAGGTCAGATAGTCTAGCAGGCGTTGTTCGAAGAAGGCCGCGCAGGTGAAATAGAAACGATCGTCAGTGAAACGGACCACCGTCGTTTCCAGCTCGATGCGCCCGCTGTCATGCAGCAAGTGCGTCAGCGCAATGCGCCCCGGCTTCGACGGAAGCCGATTCGGAATAAGCCGATCGATGAAAGCCGCTGCCCCAGGCCCGGAAACCTGCACCTTCGAGAAGGCCGAGATGTCCATGATGCCGGCGCGCTCACGAACGGCTCTAACCTCTTGCTGCACAGCCGAGAACCAGGCCGGCCGACGAAAGGAATAATAATCACGCTGCTCGAGACCGGCTTTTGCGAACCAGCGTGGCCGCTCCCAGCCATACACTTCCTCAAACACCGCGCCCTTGGCCTTGAGGCGGTCATAAAGGGCGCTCGGCTTGACCGGGCGACCTGCGTGTCTGTTTAGGTGCGGGAACGGTATTTCGTGGCGAAGCAGGTAATCCTCTTTCGCCTTGGTCACCTGATAATCCTGGTTCGCGAACTTGCCGAAGCGACGCGGATCGTAGTCGCGCATGTTGATGTCGGCAGCGCCATGCACCATCCACCGCGCCAGCTCCCGGGTCAGACCCGGCCCCCAGCCAATGCCGATCTGGCAGCCGCAATTCAGCCAGAAGTTCTTGAGCCCGGGTGCAGGGCCAATCAGTGGGTTGCCGTCCGGCGGGTGCGAGATAGCCCCGTGGACGGCCCGCTTGATGCCGAGCTGGGATAGGACCGGCATGCGTCCCATGGCGTTCTCGAGCCACGGCATGATGCGATCGTAGTCCGGCTCGAAGAGCTCATGCTCGGCTTCCCACGGACAGCCATCGGTCCAGACCGCGTTCGGATTGGCCTTCTCGTAAATGCCGATCAGGCCGGACTTCTGCTCCATACGGATGTATCCGGAGACCAGGCGGTCATCTCGCACGACGGGCAGTTCCTTTTCCAGCGTGAGGAATTCTGGAACGGTGTCGGTAATCAGATAATGGTGTGTCATCGAGGTAGTCGGTACGTCCAGGCCGACCCATTCGCCGACCTGTCGCGCATAGGTTCCGCCGGCGTTCACAACGTGCTCGCAGATGATCTCGCCCTGTTCGGTGAACACACGCCACTCACCGTTCAGGCCTGGCTTTATGTCCGTTACTCGGCACTGTCGGATGATCTTGGCGCCACGCTGCCGCGCGCCCTGCGCGAGTGCGGTCGTAGCGCCAGCCGGATCAACGTGGCCGTCGTCGGGCGTGTAGAGCGCCGCCTTGACGCCCTCGAGGTTATAGAAGGGATGAAGCTTTCTTATCTGTTCCGGCCCGGCCAGCTCCATGGGGAAGCCGAGGGCTTTGCCCACGCTCAAGGTCTGGCGAAGCCAATCCAGTTCATCATCAGTGTAGGCCAGCCTGAACGACCCGCACCCGTGCCACGTCACGGACTGGCCGGTCTCCTTCTCGAGCACTTTGGAATAGAGATCGATGTTGTAGCCGACACATTTCCCTAGCGAAAAACTGGAGGTCGAATGGGTAATCTGGCCAGCCGCGTGCCACGTCGACCCGGAGGTCAGTTCGGATTTTTCGAGCAGTACGATATCGGTCCAGCCTTCATGCGCCAGATGATAGGCGAGGCCGCAGCCCATGATGCCGCCCCCTATGATGACCACTCGAGCGTGGGATACAGTCATTTTTTCGTCTCCGACAAACAGCCTTTGACAGGGCTATCGAACGATTGTACTCTTGTCAATGAGGAAGCAAATGAATGTACCATCGATGAACTCAGCCCCCCAGGTCTTAAATGAACTGACGAGCCGGCTTGCGACGTTCACGCCGGAGCTGCAGAAGGCGGCTGCGCACGTTCTTGAGAATGCAAACCTGGTCAGCATCACCTCGATCAGGACGATGGCGCAGGGCGCAGAGGTAAAGCCCAATACGCTTGTGCGAATGGCACGTGCATTGGGCTTCGACGGCTACGAAGACTTCCGTAAGCCCTTTCGCGAACAGGTCATCCGCGGGCGCGAAGATTTCCCTGATCGCGCACGTTGGCTGCAGTCGCTGTCAAAAGGTGGAAAGTTGTCCAGCCTCTATGCTGAGATGGCGTCGGCATCGATCGAAAACATTGAGGGATTGTTTTCTGAAACGAGCGCCACGGCACTGAAAGAGGTAGCCGACGCGATCGTCAAGGCTCGCGTCACCTACGTTCTTGGCGTTGGCTTTGCCAACGCAATCGCCAGCAATTTTGCCTATCTCGCAAGCATGGCTGGCAGCAGCATCGTCGCAATTCCCAGGAACGGCTCACTTCCTGTCGACGACCTGGCTCGCATGGAAAAGGGTGATCTTCTGATCGCGATGACATTCAAGCCCTACAGGCGTGAGGTTGTGGAAGGCGTTGAGCTTGCGCGTGCCCAGGGCATCGAGGTGATCGGCATCTCCGATAGCCCAGCCTCGCCAATTCTTGTCAGAGCCGATCGACGTTTCGTGGTGCCTACCGAGACGCCGCAGTTCTTCCCCTCAACGGTGGCGCTCACCGCTTTGTTCGAAACGATAATGGCGTTTGTCGTCGCCGAGGCAAAGCCTGACGTGATCAGCAACATCGAGCGGTTCCATCAACGCCGCCACGAATTCGGTATTTATTGGAAGGAAGAGACAAAATGAACGCGCCAAGCGTGCCGCCTCCTGCTCCCCTGCGTTCGTTGGAAGCGCGCTACTACACCGATCCGGCGATATTCGCCAAGGAAGAGGAAGGGCTCCTTGCCAAGACATGGCAGTTCGCGGGGCATTCGTCGCTTGTCCAAAAACCTGGCGACTTTTTCACCTTCGAGATCGCAGGCCAGAGCTTGTTCTGTGTTCGCGACAAAGAAGGAGAGATCCGCGCATTTTACAATGTGTGCCAGCATCGCGCACATGAGCTGGTGAAAGGCAGCGGGAACGCCAAGCTTCTGGTTTGCCCCTATCACGCCTGGACGTATGAACTTACTGGGAACCTGCGCGGCGGGCCAAATGTCAACGCGGTGCCCGGATTTGACCGCAGTGCGATTTGCCTCAGTTCCGTCCGAACGGAAATTTTCTGCGGTTTCATATTCGTCAATCTCGATCCCGACGCCAAACCGATGGACGACTGGTTTCCGCAGGTGCGCGAAGAGCTTCGCGAGTTTGTTCCGCATATTGAAAAGCTCAAGCCTGTTGAATGGGTCAAGATTCCTGAGAAGTGCAACTGGAAAGTTTCAATTGAAAACTACTCCGAGTGTTATCATTGCGCGCTAAATCACAAAACCTTTGCGACGGGCGTCATCAAACCTGAGACATACGATATCCAGCCCCAGGGGTACTGTTTAAGACACACGACCGAATGCCAGAACCTCGAAAAAATGAGCTATCCGATCGACCTTCACGCCAATCGGCGAGCCGGGGAATACTCGTCGTGGTTTTTATGGCCGACGTTCTCATTTCAAGTCTATCCCGGAAACGTCCTCAACACCTACCATTGGCGGGTCAAGAGTGTCGATGAAGTGGTTGTCTGGCGAGGGTGGTATACTGTCGACGGTTCCGAGTCGGAGATTGTCGCAAATCTTGCCGTCCAGGACCGAGCGACAACGGTCGAAGAAGACATCCATATCGTCGAAGCGGTCCAGCGTGGACTGAAAAGCCGCGGCTATCATCCGGGACCGCTCGTGATCGACCCCAAATGCGGGGTGAACTCCGAGCATTCGGTACGCGTCCTGCAACAATGGATGCGTGATGCCGTCGATGCCTGAGATCAAAAGCTACTGGCAGAACTATATCAACGGCGCCTGGGTAGACGGCGGCGCTGGCAGGCTCGCGGTCGACGACCCAGCAACGGGCGTCGCGCTAGCCGAGCAGGCGCTTGCAGATCAAGGCGACGTCAACCGGGCTGTCGAAGCGGCTCGGGCATGCCACCGCTCCCGTGCACTTACAGCCATGCGCCCCGTAAGCCGGGGCCGGATGGTCAGGGCAATGGGTGACTACCTGCTCGCCAACATCGAGCACATCGCCTACGTGCTCTGCCGCGAATCCGGCAAGCCACTTTGGGAGGCGCGGCTCGAAGTTGAAGGTGCTGCACGATATTTCGAGTATTACGGAAATCAGGCCGAGACGATCGAGGGCCGCTCGATACCGCTCGGCGAGCGGTATTATGATTTCACGACCTATGAGCCTTATGGCGTATCGGCGCATGTCATCCCGTGGAACTACCCGCTTGAGATGGCCGCCCGCTCGCTCTCGGCGGCCTTGACGGCCGGCAATGCATGCGTGGTGAAGACACCCGAACTCGATCCCCTGACAACTGCTTTTATTGCAGAGGCCGCAGAACATGTCGGATTGCCCAAGGGCGCGGTCAATGTGATCTGCGGACTTGGCCACGATGCAGGTGCTGCGCTTGCCGCCCATTCCGATGTCAATCAGATTGTCTTTACAGGCTCCGTGCCAACGGGAGTGAGCATCGCTTGCGCAGCTGCCAAGAACGTCGTGCCATGCGTGCTGGAGCTGGGAGGAAAATCGGCCGCGATTGCCTGGCCCGATGCCGATTTGGATAGTTTGGTGTCCTCGGTGCGCTGGGGTATTTTCTTCAACGCGGGTCAGGTTTGCTCGGCGATGTCGCGCCTGATCGTCCACGAAGATATCCACGATGAAGTGGTGGAGCGCGTGGCGGACATGGCGCGCTCAATTTCGACGGGACCCGGCGAAGAGAGAACGGATTTCGGTCCCAATATGGGGGCGATGATCTCGGAGCGACAGCGTGATCGCGCCGAAGCTATGTGCCGCGAAGCCGAGCGGCAGGGAGCCCGTGCTGTCACGGGTGGACGTAAGCTCAACCGAGCCGGCTATTTCCTCGAGCCAACTGTATTCGACCGCCTCACGCCAGACCTGTCGATTGCGCGAGAAGAGGTCTTTGGGCCGGTGCTGTCGATCCTGAAGTTCAGAACCGAGCAGGATGCGCTGAGCATCGCCAACGGAACCGACTACGGTCTGGTCGCGGGCATTTTCACTAGGGATATCGACCGCGCTATGAAAGCCGCTGCGCGTCTGCGCGCGGGCCAGATTTTCGTCAACGAATGGTATGCGGGCGGCGTCGAAACCCCGTTCGGCGGGTACGGAAAATCGGGGTATGGCCGCGAAAAGGGACGTGAGGCGCTCTGGAATTATCTCCAAACCAAGAACATCGCAATCGCATTGAACTCGTAGGAGGTTCTCGCTTGAAACAGGATTTGTTCGATGTCGGCCTCGCCCGGCGAAAGGCCACCTTGGGGGCCGAATATGTCGAAAAAAACCTCGCCGCAGCCGATGATTTCACACGGCCTTTTCAGGAGGCGATGACGGCGTGGTGTTGGGGGTTTGGCTGGGGCGACGATGCCATTGATCCCAAGACGCGGTCCCTGATGAATCTAGCAATGCTGGGCGCCCTCGGCAAAATGCACGAATGGGAGGTCCATTGTCGCGGAGCCCTTAATAACGGCGCTTCCAAGGACGAGATCCGAGCTGCAATCCATGCTGTCGGGATCTACTGCGGCGTACCCCAGGCGCTGGAATGTTTTCGCGCTGCCAAGAAGGTCTTTGAGGAACGTGGGATCCTATGAAAATCGTTCGCATTTCACTGTTTCAGGTAGACCTTCCACTGACCAAACCCTACTGGCTTTCCGGGGGGCGGCTCAAATTTGAGCGCCTCGACAGCACCTTCGTCAAGATCGAGACGGATGAAGGATTGTTCGGCTGGGGCGAAGGTTGTCCCTGGGGAAATACGTATCTGCCCGCGCACGGCCCCGGCATCCGGGCCGGCATCGCCACGCTCGCCCCCTCCTTGTTGGGACAAGATCCCTGCGCGCTCAATTCCATCAATCAAACCATGGACGTCGCGCTTCCGGGACATCTCTATGTCAAATCGGCCGTGGACATGGCGTGCTGGGACATTCTGGGCAAAGCCAGTGGCTTGCCGCTTTGGCGTCTGATGGGAGCTGACAAGGCGGACCCCGTCGCCGTGAATTCGTCGATTTCGACTGGGTCGAATGAGGAAATGATCGCGCTCATTCGCGAGGCTTACGCGGAAGGCTATAGAACCCATTCCGCCAAGGTCGGCGGGAGTGATCCCGTCGTCGACATCTCGCGGATCGAAGCGATCGAAGCGGCTTTGCGACCCGATGAAACTGTTACTTACGATGTCAATCGCGCTTGGCTGCCGGCTGTGGCGGTGCAGGTCCTGAACAACGTCTCGTTGCGCGGCTGGGTGGAGCAACCATGCGAGACGCTCTCGCAATGTGCGCAGGTGGCCCAAAGAGTGAAGCAGCCCATCATGCTGGACGAGTGCCTCCATACGTTCCAAGACCATCTCGATGCCTGGAAGCTCGGAGCGTGCGAAGGCGTGAAGGTGAAACCCAATAGGGTTGGCGGCTTGACGAAAGCAAAGCAAATCAGAGACTTTGGCGTTTCCGTGGGATGGCAAATGCATTTGGAGGACCTCGGCGGGTCCGCGCTGGCGGACACCGCTGCCATCCATCTGGCTTCCTCCACGCCGAAAGCAAACCGATTGGCGAGTTGGCTCTGCCATCATCACCTCGCTGTCGACCCGGTTCCCGGACAGGGGGCCAGAAATATTGAAGGTTTTGCAACCCCTCCTTCCGAACCCGGCCTCGGGGTGACGCCGGACGCCGAAAATCTCGGCGATCCCGTGTCCGTCTTCGCGTAGGCATGAGGAGCAGCTTGTGAGCGTAAAGGCATCGATGCGTGCTGTGATCCTGACGGGTCACGGCGGTCTGGACAAACTTGAAGTTCGCGAGGATTGGCCGGTTCCCGCGCCGAGCGCCGGTGAAGTCTTGATTGAGGTGGGAGCATGCGGGCTCAACAACACCGACATCAACACTCGCACGGCCTGGTATTCCAAACAGGTCACCGGCGGCATTACGCCCTTGACGGGCAGCGCCGGGTTTACCGAAGCCCAAGCCGAGACCGGCACTTGGGGAAGTTCGGCGGTTCGCTTTCCGCTCATACAAGGCGCCGACGTGGCGGGCAAAATCGTCGGCGTCGGTGACGGCGTAAGCACCGCTCGCATCGGCGAAAGGGTTATGGTCGATCCCTGGCTTCTCGACACCAGTGATTGGATGAACCTGTCGGGTGCCGTCTATTTCGGATCTGAATGCAACGGGGGCTTTGCCGAATATACGACGGTGCGGGCGGAGAATGCGCTGCGCATAGATTGCGACTTGTCCGACGCTGAAATCGCGACATTCCCTTGCGCCTATACAACTGCCGAGAATTTGGTCTCGCGTACCGGGTTGAAGCCCGGTGAAACAGTCGTGATTGCCGGCGCTTCCGGGGGCGTGGGTTCGGCAGCCATACAGCTATGTCGGCTGCGTGGAGCCCGCATCATCGCGATCGCTTCGCCAACCAAAAGGGAGGCATTGAAGGATCTTGGGGCCGACATCGTGGTCGATCGCGAGACCCCGGAGTTGGCGGAAGCGATTCAGGATGCGGCCGAGGGCAATGTGGACGTCGCGCTCGACGTCGTTGGAGGCAGAACGTTTTCACACCTCATCACCGCACTACGCCCAGGGGGGCGCTATTCGTCATCGGGTGCGATCTCAGGACCTGTTGTCGATTTTGACCTGCGCAAACTGATTTATAAGGACCTCCAACTGACCGGCGCCACAATAGTGCCGCCAGGGACGGCGAGGCGATTGGTGGATCTCATCGAGCGGGGCTTGCTGAAGCCTCTTCTTGCTGCGGAATACGCTCTGGCAGATCTCGCCAAGGCCCAACTGGCTTTCATGGAAAAGCGCCATGTCGGGAACATTGTTGTCACGATGTGATGTGACGCACGGAAGGTGGCCATAAGTCGAACTGCACCACTTGGCGGGCCGTTAAACCGCCCTACACCGCCTCATTTCCCAAAACTGGCGTCTCGACAGGAAGCTTGCGCGCCTGCCGAATGGAATCAAGCCAGCCGAGGTTCATCTGAGGGACCGAGGTGAGCAACAATTCGACGTAGGGATGATGTGGCGGCCTAAAAATTTGCTCCTTGGGGCCCTGCTCGACCACCCGACCTTGCCGCATGACCACAACCTCGTCCGCGATCGCCTCGACGGTTGCAAGGTCGTGAGTGATAAACAGATAGGACACGCGCAGCTCCTTCTGTAACCGCGTCAGCAGCTTCAGGATGCCCTTGGCCACAGATTGGTCGAGCGCAGAGGTCACCTCGTCGCAGATGATGAGGTGCGGCTCTGCCGCCAACGCCCTGGCGATACATACGCGCTGTTTTTGCCCACCAGAAAGCTCACCGGGAAACCGATCGAGATAGGTTTCGTCGAGTTCGATTTGGTCAAGGAGCTCGGCTGCGCGGAGGAGGCAGCCGCGGCTATCCAGTTCTCCATAGAAGGTCAGCGGACGCCCAATGATTTCGCTTACTCGCTGACGCGGATTTAAGGACGTGTCTGGGGTTTGGTGGATTAGCTGGATGCGCCGGCGTATTTCGTTGTCGCGGCGGCGAAGCGTGGGGTCGAGGCGCTGTCCATTGAACGACATGGTCCCGCGGCTACAAGGCAGCAATCCTGTAACCACCCGCGCCAGAGTGGATTTCCCCGAACCCGACTCTCCCACGATGGCGACTGTCGTGCCCTCGCCGACCGACACGCTGACATCATCGAGAACCTCGACCGAGCCATAGGAGGCGCTGATGTTGCTGACGTTCAGGATTTCATGAGAACTGCTGGCCTTCTCGGGTTTGGGAAAACCTCTGGCAAGCAGCTGTCGGGTATATTCCATCGTAGGGCGCGTCAGAATTTGGGTGGTGTCGCCCTCTTCGACCAACTCGCCGTAGCGTAGCACCATGATCCTGTCGGCCAGTTGCGACACCACGGCAAGATCATGCGTTATGTAAATCGCTGCGGTGTGAAAATCGCGAACCACGTCCTTGATGGCAGCAAGGACTTCGATTTGCGTCGTCACGTCCAAGGCCGTTGTCGGCTCGTCGAAAACGATCAGGTCCGGCTTGCAAGCCAATGCCATCGCCACCATTGCTCGCTGAAGCTGCCCTCCAGAAACCTGATGCGGAAAGCGCGCGCCAATGTTCTCAGGCAGCCGGAGCTTCGAGTACAAGACCTTCGCTTCCGCACGAACAGCGTTAAGGTCCCGAACGCCGTGCTGGGCTGCTACTTCGACATGCTGGTCGATGATGCGATGTGCGGGGTTGAAGGCTGCGGCAGCCGACTGCGCTACATATGCGATGCGATCGCCACGTAGCCGTCTTAGTTCTTCCTCGGTCAGTCTGCCCAGATCCTTCCCGTTAAACTTTATCTGTCCCGAGATGATTTTGCACCCACCCCGGGCGTATCCGAGCGCAGCTAGGCCGATCGTCGATTTCCCCGCCCCGGACTCCCCTATAAGGCCAAGTATTTCTCCACGCTTCAGGGCGAGATCTATTCCCTTCACGATCCCAATGGGGCCCGCGTTACCTCGCCCTTCGATGCGTAGACCCTTTATATCGAGAAGGACTTCACCTCCGGCTCCCAGACCACCCTCATTGCCCATCGTGAATTCCGTTCGCCTTGTGCAAAAACCAGTCTACGAGAAAATTGACGCCTACGGTCAGAATGGCGATCGCGGCAGCCGGCAACAGCGGCGTTACATCGCCGTAGGTGATAAGGATTGCGTTGTCCCTGACCATCGAACCCCAGTCGGCGGTTGGGGGTTGCAGACCGATCCCTAAAAACGACAGAGAACTGATCAGCAGGAAGACGAAGCAAAAGCGAAGCCCGAATTCAGCTAAGAGTGGCGGCAGGATATTTGGCAGGATTTCGCGGCGGAGGATCCAACCATACCCCTCCCCGCGTAGGTTTGCGATCTCGACGAAATCCATGACCACAACGTTCATCGCGGCCGCCCTTGCCAGTCGAAAAACCCGCGTAGCGTCAAGAACGGCAATGATGGCGATCAAGGAAAGCACCGACGTGCCGAAAAGAGTGAGCAGAAGCAACGCGAAGATCAGTTGAGGGATAGCCATCAGGACATCGACCACCCGCGCTAGCGCCTGGTCAATCCATCCGCCGACAGCGGCCGCGAAAATGCCAACGCTGCCGCCCAGCAGGAACGCCAGGACCGTCGTAACGAAGGCTATGCCAACCGTATTGCGAGCGCCGTAGATCAGGCGCGACAACATATCACGGCCAAGGCCGTCGGTTCCGAGCGGGTTGTGTGTGCTCCAGGAGTCAAACTGGGCGCCGACCACCTGGCTCTCGCCATACGGAGCTAGCACCGGAGCGAATAAGGCAATGAAGATATAGAATACGACAATCGCGAGACCTAGTCGTGCGCTCCAGGAGGCGTCCGCAATCTGCTTAAAAAGCGCGGCGCTGACTGCAAGGGGGCTTGGCCTATCCGGATGCGCGCGTTGAAGGCCGGGCGAAAAACGGCGTGTTACCTTGTCGGTCATTTTCGATACAAAAGCCTCGGATTGGTGGCGATCGACAGCACGTCAGCGATCATGTTCAAAAGCACATACGTAGCCGCGAAGATCAGGCTGCAAGCTTGAACGACAGGCACGTCACGCCGCTGGACGGAATCGATCATAAGCTGGCCGAGACCGGGATAGACGAAGACCACCTCGACAACGACAACCCCCACGATCAGATAGGCCATATCGATGACAACGACATTGATGATGGGGGCGAGCGCGTTCGGCAACGCGTGCCAGAATATGATCCGTCGCTGAGCAACTCCCTTGAGCTTAGCCATTTCGATGTAGGGGCTGCCCAGCACACTGATGACAGCCGCTCTCGTCATCCGCAGCATGTGCGCGGCAACCACAAGCGTGAGGGTAACAGACGGGAGCACCACTAGGTAAACGGCGTGTATCAGGCTATCGCCCTCCCGAACGGCCGACAGGCTTGGGAACCAGCCAAGGTGAACCGACAGAAACATGATCAGGATATAGGCGACGAAGAACTCGGGGAACGAGATCCAGGTCAACGTCACGACATTCGCGATGCGATCAAACAGGCTCCCCCTGTAGAGCGCCGTGAGCAGCCCCAGGAAAACCGAAACGGGCACAGCAAAGCAGGCAGCAACACCGGCGAGAAACAGAGTGTTGCCCAGACGTTCGGATATCAACTCCGAGATAGGACGCCCATTCGCAAGCGAATGCCCAAGATCGCCAGTCAGAAGGCCACTTAACCACCGCAAATATCGGATGTGGAGAGGCAAATCGAGCCCCAATTCACCCCTGAATGCGGCGACCGTCTCAGGCAGCGCCGACTGGCCCAGCATCTCGCTGGCGACGTCACCAGGAAGGAGGGAAACGCCCAGAAAGATGATCAGGGACACAATCCAAAGGACGAAGAATCCGAGCGCTAAGCGCTTGATGATCAACGTGGAAATGGTGCCCATCAGGAGCCTCTCTGACCGATGTCGTGATACAATCGTTTTTGTATAGACAGTCCAATAAAACAATCGTACCCTCATCAATCAGGAAAGTCCACAGCCGGATCAAGCTAAGAAATCCGGCATGGCGGCCACATCAGGAGGGCAGCTTTCGGGAGCCTCAGAAAGCGGCCTGGCAACGTACGGGGCATAATGGGAGAGTACCTATGAACGATGGTTCTTCGAAATCTTGGGATCTCACGCGTCGCAGCCTGCTGATTGCAGGTGCGGGCCTGATGGCGGCCACCACAGGTATTCCGAGCGTGCGCAACGCCCGCGCCGCGGCGGCGGCACCGAAGCGCGGTGGAACGCTCCGTGTCGGATACTCGCAAGGGGGAACGGGCGATAGCTTGGATCCCATGACCTATCTCTCCGACTCTCACTACGCAACCGGCTGGCTATTCGGAAACAACCTCGTCGAGTTGACACCGGACAAGAGCCCTATTCCAGAACTCGCAGAAAGTTGGGACGCGAGCAAAGATGCCAAAAAATGGACGTTCAAACTTCGCACGGACGTCGCATTTACCAACGGCAAAAAACTGACCGCGGCCGACGTGGTCTATTCCCTAAAGCGGCATACAGCCGCCGATTCCAAATCGGCAGCCAAAGGTCTATTGGAAGGAATATCGGACATTCGAGCCGACGGCGATCACGCCGTTATAATCGAGCATTCGCAGGGTGACCGAGACATCCCTGTCATCCTTGCTGACTTCCATTTGCAGATTATACCCGAAGGCTTCAAGGACTGGACTACTTTCATCGGGACTGGGCCTTACATCCTCGATAAGTTCCAGCCTGGAGTATCACTTTCGGCGCATCGAAATCCTAATTATTGGAAGGCCGACAGGGCATGGTTCGACGCCGTTGAGTTTACCTTCATCAACGATGCCGCAGCTCGCGCTAACGCGCTGACGACCGGGGCAATCGACGCTGCTGATCGCATCGAGCCCAAGATCGTCCAGCTCGTCAAAAGAAACGCTAATCTTAAAATCGTGGAAACGGTAGGCGGAGCGTATGTCGCATCCGGTATGGACGTTACGAACAAGCCTTACTCAGACAACAACATTCGCCAGGCGATCAAATACGCCGTGGATCGCGATGCCTTGGTGGCAAGCGTCTTTTCGGGCTTTGCCGAAGCGGGCAATGATCAGCCCATTGCAAGCAATGACCCCTTCTTCAACAAGGAACTGAAGCAGCACCATTATGATCCCGACAAAGCCAAGTGGCATTTGAAGCAGGCGGGTCTAACCCAGCTTGACATCGAGCTCTCGGCAGCCGATGCGGCGTTCTCCGGTGCGGTCGACTCCGCCGTCCTGATGCGTGAACAGGCAAAGGCGGCCGGGATCAACCTATCGGTGAAGCGCGAGCCTGATGATGGTTATTGGTCGAACATATGGATGAAGCGCCCTTATTTCATGACCTATTGGGGCGTACGACCGACACCTGGAATGATGTTTTCTCTCGCGTTCCAATGCAAGGCACCCTGGAACGAGTCACGCTGGTGTGACGATCGCTTCGGTCAATTGCTGCAAAGCGCACGGATCGAAGGCGATGCCCAAAAGCGGGCTGAAATGTACCATGAGATGCAAGCCATCTGCAGCGAACAAGGCGGCAACTGTATCTTCGCCTTTCCTGCATCGCTGGACGGATATAGCACCAAGGTTGAGGGCGTTGCACCGGACCTTGTCCGCACGATGGGTGGCTCCCGCTTGGCCGAGCGAGCTTGGTTTGGGGCTTAATGGTCTGACGCTGTTGGCGTAGTTGGCCGGAGAGACCCAAGGTTCTTGCGTTCCGTAAGCCATCGCAGCGCAAGTTGCGCATAAGTCGCGCCTCACGATGGGCGCGACTTTCCCCCCTCAACCAATCGCGGCGGGTTCGTCCTTGCCACCGCGCTGTCCCTGCTGGCAGCGGCGTGCCCTAGCGAGGTGAAGAATGAAGATCACGCGAATGACACTGTGGGAGGTACCACTGGCGAGCCACACGCCGTACCACATGTCTGGCGGAAAGAGCTGCGAAACTGTCACGTCAGTGGTTTTGCGTGTCGATACTGATCAAGGTATCGCGGGTTGGGGCGAGGTTTGTCCCATTCCGCATTACCTTCCGGCCTATTCCGAGGGTGTTCGCCCCGCCCTCGAATATGTCGCGCCGATTGTCATCGGGGCTGATCCTGTCGGTCCTGAGGCGCTTATGAGCCGTGTAGACGCTTGGCTGCAGGGGCACCCCTACGCGAAATCCGCTCTTGACCTGGCCCTGTGGGACATCACTGGTAAGGTAGCCCAGCTGCCTCTCTATGCACTCCTAGGCGGGCGCCAAGCGGCCGATATGCCGCTATATCATTCAATCACATGCGTCGAGCCGCATGAGATGGCCCGAATCGCACGAGAGGCGAAGGGCGAAGGAATAGCGCAGTTTCAGGTCAAACTTGGAAGTGACGATGACTGGGAGACCGACGTTGCTCGACTACGTCTCGTTCGGGAGGCTGTTGGAGCAGGGCCCTTGGTTTACGGAGACTGGAACTGTGGAGCGTCCCGGCTGGACGCGACGCGGGTGGGGAAGGCCGTAGCGCCATTCGATATCATGCTGGAGCAGCCATGCGCCACGCTGGAAGAATGTGCCGCGGTTCGGGCCGCGACGGGACTGTTGATGAAAATCGACGAGAATGCCCACGACACCGCGTCGCTGCTTCATGCTTACCATCTTGGCTGCATGGACGCAGTGGCGCTGAAGCTCTCCAAGTCCGGCGGCCTCAGCCCACTTCGCCGGCTTCGCGACTTGTGCCTGCACCTCGGTCCTAAAATGTGCATTGAGGACGTTTGGGGATCAGACATTACCACTGGTGCTCTATTGCATCTGGCGGCGTCGACGCCATCGAACCGTCTTTTAAACACATGCGATCTGTCGGGATACGTCGCTCCTCGTCTCGACACCAGCGCACCCCAGCGCCGCAACGGGCGCATCGCGCCGCCTGAAGGTGCAGGCATCGGCGTTAGCCCGGATCCCGAAGCACTTGGCCAGTCCGTGGCCCTTATTGACTAGGCGCTCCGGTGGACACCGCGCATATGAAAACCGAAGCAATTCGCTATTCCCGCAGCCTGAACTTGCAGAGGCCGCGGAGGAATTAGAATTACCATCCAAATCAGATCGGGTGAACCAAGATGAAAATCACGTCAGTCGCAATTTATCGAAAAGATCTCAGCTATATCGGGGGCACTTACCGCTGGGGTCGCGGCAATGCGATCTCGATCGCCCGATCCACCGTCGTGGTAATCGGGACTGACGCAGGGATTATTGGCGCCGGCGAATTTTGCCCTTGTGGCGAAAATTATATGGAGGCGCACGGTGAAGGGACGGAAGCGGCCGCTCGTTTGCTCGCGCCCGCGCTGTTAGGTCAAGACCCAAGACAGGTTTCGGTTATCGAACGCATCCTGGACAACACCATCCGTGGTCACGGCTATGCAAAAGCGCCTTTTGATGCAGCGTGCTGGGATATTCTTGGAAAGGCCGTCGGGCAACCGGTATGGATGCTCCTTGGCGGAAAACATACCGACGGCGCGCCCCTTTACAAGGTGGCGCCTCAGAAGTCCCCGTCAGAAATGGTCGCTGAGATGGATATCCTGAGGCACAACGGATATCGACAGTTTCAAATCAAAGTAGGGGCAAACTGGGTCGAAGACATCGAGCGCATCCGATCGACCGTGCCCAACCTGCTGCCCGGCGAAAAAGCCTTCGCAGATGCCAACCAGGGGTGGCGTGTCGACGAAGCCCTCCAGGTCGGCCGAGCTACCCGAGATCTCGACTATATTATGGAGCAGCCTTGTCAAACGTATGAGGAATGTCTCCAGGTAAGGCGAAAAGTTGATCTACCTATCAAGCTGGACGAATGCATCACGGGTATGGATATGGTCCAGCGAGTAATAGCGGACCGCGCAGCCGAAATCGTGTGCCTCAAGGTTGCCAAGCAAGGCGGACTGTCAAAGGCGCGGCGAATGCGAGATCTCCTCATCGACAACAGGATTCCGATTGTCGCCGAAGACAGCTGGGGCGGCGAGATCACGACGGCGGTGGTTTCCCATTTTGCAGCCTCGACGCCCGCGGAATTTCTCGTCAACACGACCGACTTGCACAACTACAACAACGAGAGCACAGGAGTCCCAGCTCCTGCCACCAACAACGGAAAACTTTACGCCTCTGATGACCCCGGTCTTGGCGTGCAGCCGGAATGGGATAGCCTCGGCAACCCGGTTGCAACGTATGGCACTCAGCCGGCGAGTGGTACTCCTGGTCTGCGCTGACGAGATACGACGAGGGCCTCGTCTACGCAAATCGTTGCCGTCGATTCAGCCCCCGCCCGTTCGCAAACACGCGCGTTCGGGAACTCGCATCCGGCGGCAAAGACAATGCTGAGAATCCGTCGCACAAACGACGACGCGCAGTTGGACGACCAATGCGAGCACATAGGGCATTTATCAGGGACGGCGGGCTCTCCCTTCTCCATTACGCCGATGTTGACTTCGGTACAATTGTTTCCTATGATCGATCTATATCGTACATTTGTTTGATGAGATGTCAGGAAGAACCATTGAAGGGGACACGAATTCCGGCCGGGACCGCGAATGTTCCTCTCTGCAGGTCGTGCAGGAGAGCGTTGAAACTGCAATGGGCATTCACCCGGTACACTAACCAAGTTCGACAGGCTCGCTTTCATCAGGTTTCACTCCCGACGATGACTTTTGAGATCAGTTAAATGAGCATGCACACGAGCCGTATGGGGGAGTTGAATCTAGCGGGTTCCGTCTCGAACTCTAAATGGTGCTCGTTAAAAGATCCTTCACCAGATGTCGGCGCTGACGTGCTAGGCATTCTTCTCTTACCGGGATTTTCTCTTCTTAGCCTTTCATCGTTTGTGTCGGCTTTCCACCATGCCAACCAAAACGCCGGCCAGGAACTATTCACCTGGCAGCTTGTTGGAGCCGACAGCAGAAGTCCAGTAGTGAGCTCGACTGGGATTCCAATTTCCGTCGACGTCGATATCAACACCTGCAAAGACGATGATGGCCTATCCGTCCTTGTTTTGATCGGGGGCGAGCGCATCGAGAGCCTTAGATCGTCAGAAATCTCCTCTCTTCTGAGAAGGAGAAATCGCTACAAGTTGCCCATTTGTGCGATCGGAACGGCAACTTGGTTGTTGGCTGATGCTGGAATTCTGCGTGGCGGAATGCGCTGCACGATTCACGCCTCGAGGCTCGCCGCCTTCGCAGAAACATTCCCAGACTTAGTTGCCGAAGATTGTCTATTCGTCCATGAAGGATCGGTAACGACGTGCGCTGGTGATTTCGCGGCATTCGATCTCGCCGCCGAAATGGTAGACGTCCGGCTCGGGGGCGACTTGGCCAGCCGAATATGTGGCCAGTTGACAGCCGACAGATTTAGAACTGGTTCCCATTGCCAGTCGGTACCCCCCGGGCTCCGCCATGGTACTGTCGAGAAGCTGGTTCGGGCCATTAAATTAATGGAGAAGAACGTAGCAGAGCCGTTGCCGCTTGATCACATAGCGAAATGCCTCACGCTGTCACGTCGCCAAGTGGAGCGCCTATTCGCAAAGCACATGAAGACGACGCCGATGCAATACTATTCAACCATCAGGTTGCAACGAGCACGACAGCTTCTAGAAATGACAGACATGCCAGTCATTGAAGTGGCCATTGCATGCGGTTATGTCTCGTCTTCACATTTTTCGAAAAGCTTCAAAGACCATTTCAGGATGCTTCCAAGCCATACTCGTCCATGGGCAAGCGGGTGATCAAGGATCCGATTGGGCTCACGGCGGTGAGGTAAGAGCTGCCGGGCCCTTCAGGAGCCAGGGCGGCACGGACCGCACACTGTCTAGTTCGGCCGAAGGCCCCTGGGCAAGTTGCGCTATCAGGAGTAGCTCCTCAGGATCAAATCGCTACGGATCGGGTGATAATCCGACGCGTGAAACTCGGACCGTCGCGGCCCCGCGGTCTTCGCCTCAGCGCGCATGACATCCTCGATCTAAGCTTCCGGCGCCCAGCCGTTCAGGTCCGGCTTGCTCGTTGCGCTTTGCACGATGATCATGTGTGCTGGGTCTCGACTTGGCTTGGCTACCGTGACGTGCCTTCGCCACCCCGATCCGCCGCCATAAGCGGTAAGAAATGACGAGGATCGGGCAGGCGCAGACGTGCAGTCCTTCAGCTGGGATCGAGACGAGTTGTTTCGCGCCCCCTCAGACCCTCTTAGCCTCACCCAATAACTGCCGCCGAGTTTCGATGCACCGCGGGCAGGCGGAATGCTCAAACGGAAGAGTTAGCTGTCACACCGGAAGAGATAAATTGCCTCACTGCTAGCCACATAACATCTTTGGCAAACCGGGAGGTCGCAACTCCGCAAGGGCCCGACTTCCCCCCGCTGCTGCTGCAAGCGCAGTCGGGCCAGCTTTAACAGATGCGTTGCCAGGAGATTTACGATGAGATTAGCGATTGTTTCCGCGGCAATTGTGTTTGCCGGATCCGGCTTCGCAATTGCCCACGAGAAAAAAGCCATAACGCCACCTTGCGCCGCGGTTGCTGGGTTGAACTGCCGTTCGACAGGAACTGTGCCGACTTCACCGCATTACCGGGAAGGTAAGTCCGAGCCGCGCCTTGGATACGATGATGATCCCTGGATTATTCCATCCTTTCGCTGACCACGGGGCACGAAGCCTAAGCAGGCCAGCGCTGGCCTGCCACGCTCTCCGCGAATTAGCCTTGGAAGAGGAAAACGGGCGCTCTTCAGCTCGAAGCTTGAAATGCCAGTCATGTTCAGGTCCAGCGTTGACGCACCGACGCCAAACGGCGGAAAGCCCATGAACGAGCAGCGTGTCCATCAGATTTTCGCGGTCAGCCTGCTGCTTAAGGGCGCACATGCGCTGATCGAATGCATCGGCGGCCTGGTGCTCGCCTTTGTCGCCACCAGCACGATCGTTTCGCTGGTTAATCGGCTGACGCTGGGAGAGCTGGGCGAGAATCGGCACGATTTCATGCAAGTCAGTTGATGACGATGGCGAGCCATTTTTCGGTCAGTACGCAGCACTTTTATGCGTTCTACCTTCTCAGCCACGGTCTGGTCCAAATTGCCTTGGTGGCCGCTTTGCTGAAGCGCAGGCTATGGGCGTATCCGGCCTCGCTCGCCGCCCTTCTGCTGTTCATCATCTACCAGCTCTACCGCTTCAGCTATACTCACTCAGCGGGCCTGATCGTGCTCACACTGTTCGACCTGTTGGTCGTCTGGCTGGTCTGGCATGAATATCGTCTCGTCCAGAGCCACAAAATAGAAGCCAGTTGGCGCTGATCGAGAGGACGGCAATAAATTTGCGTGAGGTAAGAGCCAACCGCCGGGCATCCGGAGTTCTATTTATCGCATTGACGGGTGAGCCAGCCGAGCAGCCGCACTCATCTCGGCATCGCAAAAGAGACAGGCAGACTCGACAGCCGGCAGGCCGTCGCTCTGCACCGCAGTGCCGATCGCGCCTTCACGGGAATAAATATCAACCATTGGCGTTCCTCGTGTGCGATTAGGACCCGCCTGTGCGATCACGCCCATTCTGATTCAGTCGGACCGTCACGACATAGCGCCTTAGCCACACTGGGAGCCGCAGGACAGAGTAGACACCCGGCGCCGGCATAGTCTGCCTGGGAGGTAAGGGCCCCATGCGCGTCCTCACGCGCGCCCGATCACTGATGTGCGACATGACCTCGAAGCTTCACGAGGATCGCCCGGACGAGAGAGGGTGGATCGATTGTTCATCGGCAGGGACATCGGTCCCCCAAGTTTCCAATTTCGTTCGCGCGTCAGCGGAAGCAATTCCCCGTCCGGTCATGCACTCATATGAAACAGGACTGTGAAGCGATTCCAGCCGTGCTGCGCCAGCTCCATCGTCGACGGTGAAGAGGGCGCAATACAGGTCGCCCTCTGGTCTACGGTTCGACCCGGCGCAGCTCGCCCCCTGCCCATGCTGCTGACCGTGGCCTTTGCAATCCGCAGTAAGTTTTTCTGAGATGCACCTGCGGGCGAGCGCAGCACCTGCTTGAACGGCAGACCCGGATTGGTCGAGAAGCGCATAATCGAATCCGGGCTCAGGCCCGGATTCGATTGAAACTCCCCCATTAGCAGGGAACATGACCCCCGTGGCTGACGTTGGGGATTCCATCGATGCAGGACTTGTTGGGCCAGTCCAAAGCGCTGTCGCCACGAGCTGCCAGCGCAGCAGTCCCGGTCGTCAACATTGTCGCAATGGCAATTGCCAAAAGTACGGTTCGTTTGGTCATTGTATTCTCCTTTTAGGCGACATCGAATATGTCGTTACCAATCCAACATAATGTCAGTGATGTTGATTTGGTATAATACCCTCGCTTTACAGAGTTATCCCCATGTATGCGATACTATTAATCCATTACTCCCGGGCCTGTCTTTCCGGATAGGAATGATGAAGATAACGGGTGTCGTATAGCCGCGACCCGAAGCAGGTTCTGAAGCTGGAGACCGGTCATGACCGGCAATCTGCAGATCGGTAACGATTCAGGCCGCTCTAGGTCGAGCCCAGTTGCGAACGCAACAGCGTCGTAACCAGCCGACGCATCAGACTGACGGTAGACATTCGGACGGCCTCGTCGTTTGCCTTGCTGGAATTTACGATCGTAATGGCCTGGAGCTCCGCCACTATTTATCGGCAGGAGGTGCATCTATGTGGTCGGTACCTTCACTCGACTTTGGTCACTTCAGCAGCCTGATCTGGAATTAAAACCACCCGGTCGTCGCATCAGCGCCAGGCCAGCTGGGAAAGTCTCGGGATGTCCCACCACCCCTGAATTGAGGCAATTGAAACACAAACTTGGCAATAGCGGACAAGCATATTTAGCGCGATGAAGTAGTCTCTTGATCGGCGCTGCGCTGATGTTGATTTCGGCCATCGGTTTGAAAACTCATCTGCCGCAGACCATCTCGTGTCAAAGCTGATCGCCAGACCCCCCTCTCCCTCTCTCGGTCGGTCTTGGCGGGCGCCTTGCTCCCCCCGGGGCGCTCGCCGTGGCGCGGGTTCGTTGGGCCGGTGACGCGTCGTCATCGGCCCATTTTTTTCGCTTGGCGACGGCGCGGTCAGACCTCCCATACGTGCGCGAGAAGCTAGACCCCGCGATGTCATGTTGCGGATGGTTAGGCCCGACGTGGGCGCACGTTGTTGCCAGGTAACCGTTGTGAGGCTCTTGCGACCCATTCAGGGCCGTGGTCGCGTTGCTTGGGAAGCCCGGGCGCGTGCGGCGGGCATACCAAAGTATGAGCCTTTCAGACCGACACTTTATCCACTCATACGTAGGTCGGATTGGAGAGACCCGACACGGCTAACTACACTCGCTTCAAATGGAGAGGCAGCCGGTCATCGGATACTCCGCCAGCTATAGCGAGAGCCACCCATCACGCGTTTTGAAAAGCAAACGGTCTCCGCGGCCGGCGAGGACCCGACAGGTTCGTCGACCGAGCACGGCGGCCTCCGGCCGGTTTGCATGACAAACGGTTTGCATAAGAGAGATGAAGCATGTCGCAGACCGACACTATCAAGCCCAGCGCCCCGGACCCAGCCGAAGTCAACGGAGCGCGGGCAGTGGCCCGCAGTGGTCTGCACATCCCCCTCCTAAACAGCCGGGAGACGGTTGCGGGCAGCGCCGTGAGGTTGACTGCCGCGCCAGGACCTAGAGATCCTGTCGCCGAGGCGAGCCCAGCCGAGCACGAGCCCGCTGTCGAAGAGACGGGGCAAGGGAGCGGTTCACCGGATCCGTACGCGATGCACGCAGGGCGACGGCCGGCGGTCTTTATCGTCGGCTTGCTCGCCCTGGCGGCTCTCGTCATCGGCGGGTTCTATTTCTGGTATGTGAACCGAAACATCGTGAGCACGGATGACGCCTATACGGATGGGCGGGTTGTCACCATCGCGCCGCAGGTTACCGGCCTCGTCGTTTCGCTGGATGTGACGGACAACCAGTATGTCCACAAGGGCGATCCGCTGGCTCACATCGATCCGCGCCCCTACACGATCGAACGGGACAGGGCCCAGGGCACACTCGACAGCGCCAGGGCGCAAGCTGCCGGCGAACGGCTGATTGCCGAAATCGCCCGCAAGAATTTCCCGGCTTTGCTGGAGCAGGCCCAGGCCCAACTGGTGACGGCCAAGGCGAATCTGAATAGAGCGCAAGCCGACTATGACCGGCAACACGACCTTCCCAAGGCTGCGACCACCCAGCAGCAGGTCGATGCGGCGTTGGACGCGCTGCGCCAGGGCGAGGCTCAGGTTACTCAAGCCGAAGCCCAGGTTCAGCTGAGTTCGCCGGTGGAGCAGCATATCGGCCAGAGCGATATGCAAGTCAAACAACTAACGGCACAAGTCGAGCAGGCTCAGGCCCAAGTCGATCAGCAGGCGCTCAACCTGTCCTGGACGGTTGTCACCGCACCGCAGGACGGCTGGATAACCCGGCGCAACGTGGAAATGGGCAACTACGTCACGCCCGGCCAGCAGATATTCTCGATCGTTTCACCGGACGTGTGGGTTACCGCCAACTTTAAGGAGAACCAGCTCGACGCTCTGCGGGCTGGCCAGAGCGTGAAGATCGACATAGATGCCTATCCAGATCTCGACCTTCACGGTCATGTTGACAGTGTCCAGATGGGGTCCGGTTCGAAGTTCACGGCCTTTCCGCCGGAGAACGCCACCGGCAATTTCGTGAAGATCGTTCAGCGCGTGCCAGTCAAGATCATCATCGACCGGGGACTCGATCCCAAACTTCCGCTGCCGCTCGGGATGTCGGTGATTCCGACGGTGACCGTTCGATGAGCAGCGCTCCAACTGAAGCCGGCGCCGACTGGAAGCCCCGCTACAATCCCTGGCTGATTGCGGTCTGCGTAACGCTTGCCGCCTTCATGGAAATCCTCGACACCACGATCGTCAATGTCGCATTGCCGCACATCGCCGGCAGTCTTTCTGCGAGCAATGACGAGGCAACCTGGGCGCTGACCTCCTACTTGGTTGCGAACGGAATCGTGCTGACCATTTCGGGCTGGCTGAGCGATCTATTGGGACGCAAACGTTACTTTCTGATCTGTATCGGCATGTTCACGGTCTGCTCGTTCCTGTGCGGAATGTCGACGAGTCTGGGCGAGCTGATAGTGTTCCGGCTGCTGCAGGGTTTCTTTGGCGGCGGCCTGCAGCCGAACCAACAATCGATCATATTGGACACGTTTCCTCCGGCCAGACGCGCGGCTGCATTCGGCGTCACCGCGATCGCTACAATCGTCGCCCCGATCCTCGGTCCGACGCTTGGCGGCTTCATCACCGATCAGTGGAGCTGGCCCTGGATATTCTTCATCAATGTACCCGTGGGCATCTTCGCAGTGGTTGTGAATTCGATCCTGGTTGAAGACCCGCCGTGGGTGAAGAGCCGAAAGCGCCGGGGTCTCGACTACGTTGGCCTTTCCCTCATCACGGTTGGGCTCGGAGGCCTGCAGATCATGATGGACCGGGGCACCGACGACGATTGGTTCGGTTCGTCGGCCATCATAGTCATGGCGCTTCTCGCCTTCCTCGGCATTGCCGGCGCCATTGGCTGGCTACTCATTGCCCGCAAGCCGATCGTCAATCTCGATGTGTTCAGGGACAGGAATTTCGCCGGCGGCAGCGCACTGATCGCGGCGACGGGATGCATTCTCTACGCCAGCGCCGTCGTCATTCCGCAATTCGCGCAACAGGTCCTTGGCTACACCGCGACCTGGGCGGGGCTCATTCTCTCCCCAGGTGGCGTTGTCATCATCCTCCTTATTCCGATCGTCGGGCGCCTCTTGATCATCATCCAGGCGCGCTTCGTCATCGCCGCTGGCTTTCTCATCATGGGATCGGCGCTGCTCTTTTCGAGCCACCTGGCGCCGAACATAGATTTTTCGACGCTTGTCATCATGCGCAGCTTGCAGACTGCCGGCCTTGCATTCCTTTTCGTGCCGATCAGTACGATCACTTATTCCACCCTGCCGCGCGAACTGAGCGGCGACGGGGCAGCCCTTTTTTCAATGCTTCGCAATGTATTCGGTTCGATCGGCATTTCTGCCGCGACGTCGCTCGTCACAGAGCAAAGCCAGGTCCGGCAGTCCTATCTGTCGGAATGGGCTTCGCCCTTTCATCAACCCTACAACGCGCTGGTCGCTCAGTACGAGCGTGCGTTGGAGGCGGTTGGACATCCTGCTGGGATCGCGCACGAAATGGCGGTTGGGGGTGTGTACCAAAGCTTCCGATCGCAAGTTGCCGTCCTGGCGTATTCCGATGTGTTTCTGTTCTTCTCATGCCTCGCCTTCCTTGCCGTTCCCTTCTGCCTCTTCCTGTCGGGCAAGATGGTGGCCAGCGGCGGCGTTGGCGCCGGCCACAGGGCTTGATCATGCGCTACAAATTGCCCACTGTTGCAGCGATTTCCGGCACGTTGGCTCTGGCAGCATGCAGTGTTGGCCCAGATTTCGTCCAGCCGGACCCGGCCCTGCCCAAACGCTGGTACACCAGCCGCACGGCAGCCGCGCCTGCGAGTACCACGGGATTCAGTGCGGCGGCTCAGCAGCCTGTCGACTCCGCTTGGTGGCAGGTCTTTCACGATCCTACCCTTACCTCTCTGGAGAAGAGAGTCGCTGACGCCAACCTCGACGTAAAGACTGCGACCGTCCATCTCGCTGAAAGCCGTTCTCAGCGTGGTACTGTGGCCTCCGCCCAACTGCCTGATCTGAAAGGCAGCGCTAGATACCAACATGAAAAACTGAGCGACCCGAGTATTAAAGGCAGTCTGATCGACGGTCTCGCTGGGTCAAGCACCATTTCTGCCACAGGGCCGACGGACCTGTTTACCAGCGGTTTCGATGCCTCATGGGAACTCGATCTTTGGGGGCACGTCCGCCGCCAGGTTGAAGCGGCGGATGCGCAAGTGCGGTCTTCCGAGGAGCAGCGGCGTGGCGCGCTCCTCTCGAGCCTGGCGGAAACTGCGCGCGACTATATCCAGCTGCGCGGCACGCAGACCTTGATCAAGATCGCCACTGACAACCTTGCGATCCAGCAGGATATTCTGCACTTGACGCAAACGCGCCAGCAGAGGGGTCTGACGACCAATCTCGACGTCGACAATGCATCCGCCCAGGTCGAAGCCGTCCGGGCGGAGTTGCCCAGCCTGGAACAGCAGGAAGCGCAGCAGATCAACGCCTTGAGCTTTCTGCTTGACATGGCGCCCGATGCATTACGCGGCGAACTCGCCGCCACGAAACCGGTACCGCCGTCGCCCGCCAGGATTCCAATCGGCATTCCCTCCGACTTGGCGCGCCGCCGCCCGGATATACGCGCAGCCGAGGCGCAGCTTCACGCGGCCACCGCCGACATCGGAGTGGCGGTCGCCGAATTCTACCCAACGGTTCAATTGAACGGAGCGGCAGGCTTCGACGCCCTCAAGGCTGGGAATTTACTGACGAGCAGTGCGATCCTGACCAATGTCGGACCCAGCATTTCGATGCCGGTTTTCGAGGGTGGCCGGCTGAAGGCGACATTGGAGCTTCGCAAGGCGCAACAGATGGAGGCGGCGATCGCCTATCACAAGACAGTTCTGCAAGCCTGGCACGATGTCGTCAATGCCCTGGTCGCCCACCGGACCGAGCAGCAACGCCGTGACCGGCTGGCGGCGCAGGTCAAACGCTCGCGAGAAGCCTTGTCGCTAGCCCGCCTCCGCTACAATGACGGCGTCGCCGACTTCACCACTGTGCTCGACACGGAGCGCACGCTGCTGCAGGCCGAACAGAATTATGCGCAGAGCACGACCAACATCTCGATCAATCTCGTCCAGTTGTACAAAGCGCTTGGTGGCGGATGGGAATTGACATACCCGAGCCCGCTGCCCGAGCCGCCGATCAGCGCTCAAAGAACTCCAAGGACAAAGAACCTGACATGACTCTATCGATACTTGTTCTGAAGCCGCTCGTCTCGGATGCTCGCTTTGTCAGCAGGCCTGCCGATGAACGACATGGGGCGGGCGTCGCCTTCCGCCGGGATGTCGCTTCATCGGCACGACTTTGCTTCAATCCGAACCAGAAGGGCTCTAATTGGCGAGTTTGGATCACGGGCAAGAGTGCCACATTCCATTGGATCCATAGTAGCTCGAGTTCACGGCATCGAAGGAGCAGTAAGCAGCATCGGTATCGTAGTTCCACCAAGGCTGGTAGTGATATCCTGGATCGCTAAAAAAGATCTTGTGGTGCCGGTGACGGTGGGCAATGCCACTACCGCTAAAGTCTATGGCATGACCATCACCACCGCCGCCGCGCGCGCTCGAGACCGTCGCCGACCCGGTCGCCAGCAGTGCGGCCAAAGCGATCTTCGCCAGTATTTTTGTCGGTCTCATCACCATATACTCCTACGGTTTAGCTTCGTTGTTTAACTCTATAATTAAGTAGGTGCAGGATATAAGAATCAACATAGCACCTACGGTCAGCATGCTTATACCTTGCAGTTATAGTTATGGGCGGTTGAGCGTATGCCGATGCCGGTGACGCGCTCCACAGTCACGGTCAGATTCACGGCGCGGCATGAGCAAGCCAAACCTTTCATCGTTCAAATCCGACCTCCACTCATACGGTGGAGGCCGGATTCGAAGAGGGTGTAGTGGATCACGGGCAGTATGGGTCGTATGCGTACGGATTGTATGGATCTTCGTAGCCGTACGGGTACGGGTAACCACAGAAGTAGTCCGAACCATAGTATCCGTGACGATAATGGGGGTGCCCCACCGATCCAACGTGGTGGGTCACTCCGAATGAATGATGGCTGCTGAAGCCATGGGCGGCGCTGTGGCTACCGAGGCCGCCGGCGATGCCATGGCCGCCGAAAACGCTCCCTATGCCGTGGCCGCCGAAACCGCCCCCGATGCCATGGCCGCCGCCGAAGCCACCGCCATGGCCGCCGCCGAAGCCACCGCCATGACCGCCGCCAAAGCCGCCGCCATGACCCCCGCCGCCGCCGCCATGGCCGCCGCCACCCCCGCCTCCGCGCGCCATTGATTCCGTCGCCGAGCCCGCAGCCAGCACTGCACCCAGTGCCACCATCATAAGTATTGTTTTCGACCGTCTCATAGCAAACTCCTTATCTTTAGAGCTCTCATGATTTTGAAAGCCAAATTGATATGGAGGCAGAGGGCCAATTTAAATATAATACGTTTCGGCTATCTGACGCATACGTTGCATCTACCGTTCCGATCTTTATGAATGCCCCGGAGGATCCATGATCGGCTTGGGCGGCTAAGGAAGTGCACTTGCGCCCGAAAGTGTGACCACTCAGCCGCCCCGGCACCCCATCGCTTACCCAGAACCATCTATGAATACCTCAATCGAAAGACAGTGATTGATTGCGTAGCCGCCATAGGCCTGATCGTGGTCGTAAGGTTGGAACGCACCACTCGCGTCCTTGGCACGAGCCAGCAACGTGTACTGGCCCGGCCCTTTCGGCGTCAGCCAATCGAATTTCCAACGTCGCCAAGCATGTCGTCGCACTGGATCCAGGAATTCTGCCTCAGCCCAGCCAAGGCCGCCATCGGTGCTTACTTGAATCTCGGTCACGTCGCTCTCGCCTGCCCATGCGGCGCCGGAAACTGTGTAAATCCGGTTCGGGACCAAGGTTTCGTAGATACGAGGTCGCGCGATTTCGGACTTGAGCTTCATCTCTCCCAACGCCCGCCGCACGGGCTTTCCATTCGTCAAAGCCCAGTAAGCGTAATCCGTTGTCTGCCAGTAACCGTGAAACGGATCCCGCACGGCTTCGATGCGCGTCAACCATTTGACGGAGGCCATTCCATAGTGACCAGGCACGATTGCGCGGACCGGAAATCCATGATCCAGCGGGAGATCCTGTCCGTTCATCTGATACGCGATCAGGACTTCCGGCTGAATGGCCTTGGCTCGGGGCAAGCTCCAGACGTACGAGATCGGGTCGGGTGGCCGGGGCTCTTCTTTGGGTGCTCCTCGGTCCGCTCCTTCGAGCACGATCTCGCACGCATCGTCTGCCAGGCCGGCGCGCTCCAGCAACGCCCGCAAAGGTACACCGGTCCATTCCGCATTGCCGGCGGCGCCGAGCTCCCACTGTGCTCCCTGCACCTGCGGGATGAGAAAAACCCGGCTGTTGCCAGCGCACTCCAGGGTGGCGACCCGCGTTTCGGACGGCATGTTTCGCAGTTGTTCGTAACTTATGGCAAACGGGTGCCTGACGGCACCATCGATACGCAGTTGATATGATGCTCGGTCGAGCGTCGGCCTCGGAAAATGACTGCGTATGTAGAACAGCGCCGTCGGAGTGAGATAGGAGTCGATCCGATCGAAAGGAGTTTCCAGATTTTTGGGCTCCCGCTGTCGGATGATCAGCCCTGCCGAAGAATATCGCGTATTGTTCATGTAATACTTTTCTGAATGTCATCGTCTCCTAGGCGTCGGCGGGCGTCATCCGACTGCTGTGGACGTCGAGCCGGCGCTTCGGAGTTTTGCGACACTCATTCAGCTGGCGCAGCTGGCGCGGCTGGCGCCTGCGTGCCTATTCGATCCTCGTGGGCGAGCCGCCTCAGTCCCAAATGCACGAAAGCGGCGATCACAGCACCGATGACTGGTGCTATCGTATACAGCCACGCATCGGCGAAATTTCCGGTCGCTACCATAGGGCCAAGAGCCCGCGCCGGATTGAACGGGGCGCCCGTCAAGGCTGCGGCCATGATGATATTGAGCGTGACAGTCATTCCGATCGCCAGCGGCGCGAGGTTGCCGGCACGGCCGGCCACAGCGGTGCTGAGCACGACAGTGACCAGGAAGAAAGCGAGCGCAGCCTCGATCACGAAGCCGGCTGCGGGCGTGATCGTGACCGTCGTCGCGCCTAGCACGAGACCTTGCGCCAGTTGCGGCATGCCGAGGCCTGTAGCCGTGCCGCCGAGCACGGCCCGCAATACCAGCGCGCCGGCGATGCCGCCGACGAGCTGACTCACGATGTAGCCGAGCGCGTCGCCGACGCGGATGGCGCCGGCTGCGAGCACGCCGACGGTGACCGCCGGGTTCATGTGACCTCCCGAAATGCTGCCGTAAGCAAAGGCAAAGACCATGATGGTCAGGCCATGGGCGAAGGCAATCGCGGCGATACCGTTCAGGCCGGTTCCGTCGCCGATCACCGCAGCCGCGCCGGCGCCGATGAACACGAAGGCGAAGGTGCCGATGAATTCCGCAAGGAGCTTGGGGGCAATTGGTTTGGACATCGCTGATCTCCTGAGATGGGTTGGGCGCCAATTCGAGCGATAAGGTTTGGCCCGAGCGCAAAATGCTGGCAGGCTCGCCGACCGACAAACGCAGAACCTCTGACGGTCGGCGAAACAGGTCTCTATTCGGCTGCGACCCGTGAGCACATCTGCAGCGCCCGCGCCACGCCGGCGCCGTATGCCGGATCGGCCCGCGTGCAGTTCTCCACATGGCGCTGCTTGACGTGCGGCCGTGCATCACCCATCGCGCGGGCGGTGTTATCGAACAGCACTTGCCGCTGCGCCGTAGTCATCTTGCGGAATAGGTTGCCAGGCTGCTCCCAATGATCGTCATCCACGCGATGGTCGTAATGCGTCGCTTCCCCGTCGAGCGGCAGCGCCGGCTCGGCGAAATCGGGCTGGTTGTCCCACAGGCCAGCGCTGTTTGGATTGAAAGCGACCGTTCCGCCGAGATTGCCGTCCGTTCGCATCTGGCCGTCGCGATGGTAGCTTTGGAACGGGCACTTCGGCGCGTTGACCGGTATATGGTTGAAATTGACCCCAAGCCGGTAGCGTTGCGCGTCGCCATAGGAGAATAGCCGAGCCTGGAGCATTTTATCGGGCGAGAAGCCGATACCGGGAACGATGTTGGCAGGGGAGAAACCAGCCTGTTCCACTTCGGCGAAATAATTCTCAGGATAGCGGTTGAGCTCAATCACGCCGACCTCGATGAGCGGGTAGTCGGCCTTCGGCCACACCTTGGTCAGGTCGAAGGGATTATGTTTGTGGGTCTTAGCCTGATCCTCGGTCATGACCTGGATGAAGAGTGTCCAGCGCGGGAAGTCGCTCCGCTCGATCGCATCAAGGAGGTCGCGTCCGTTGCTCTCCCGGTCGGTCGCCACGAGTGCAGCCGCTTCAGCGTCGGTAAGGTTGGCAATGCCCTGTTGCGTGCGGAAGTGGAACTTGACCCAAACACGTTCGTTGGCGGCATTGATCATCGAGAAGGTATGACTGCCGAACAAGTGCATGTTGCGGAAGCTCTTCGGGATGCCGCGATCGGACATGACGACGGTAACCTGGTGAAGCGCCTCGGGGAGCAGTGTCCAAAAATCCCAATTGTTGTCCGCGCTGCGCAGGCCAGTGCGCGGATCGCGCTTGATAGCATGGTTCAGGTCCGCGAACCGCAACGGATCACGGAAGAAGAACACGGGGGTGTTGTTGCCCACGATGTCCCAGTTGCCCTCTTCGGTGTAGAACTTGAGCGCGGTGCCGCGGATGTCGCGTTCCGCATCGGCCGCGCCGCGCTCGCCGGCGACGGTCGAGAAGCGCGCGAACATTGGCGTCACCTTGCCGATCTCCGAGAAGAGCTTGGCCTTGGTGTAGCGGGTGACGTCGTGCGTTACGGTGAGGGTTCCGTATGCGCCCCAACCCTTGGCATGCATTCGCCGCTCCGGGAGCACTTCCCGATCGAAATGCGCCAACTTTTCGATCAGCCAAATGTCCTGCAGCAGCGCGGGGCCGCGCGGACCGGCGGTCATGATGTTTGTGTTGTCGGAGACCGGCGCGCCGGTGGCATTGGTGAATTTGGTGGTGGACATGTTGGGCTCCTTTTTTGTCGCGAACGTTTGGGCGCCGCGCTCGCACTTCGGCCGCTTAGTTCACGGTGCTCTCCTGCCGATGATCTTGCTGTAATTCAGCGAGTAAGGCTTTGCTTGGCGAGAGTTGCTGTTCTTCGTTCTTTCTTGCCCCAAAGCCGTTCTCAATGGACGCACGGCCAGAGAATGCGCGTCCCCCGCGAACGCAAGGCGCCGCAGCACTTCGCGGCAATAGCGGCACGAATGAAGCAATACCCGACAAGCTCAGATTCTGCCGAAGATCGAGACTATCTGCAGCTTGAGGCTTTGCCGGTGCATCCAGTTGCAGTCCCATGAGCGAGAGCGCATCTATTTTCGACCGTGTAGGAGCCTTTTGTAGTGGTGACCGAATACCCACCAATTCGCATCGTCAGCCCGCCTGACTTCGACCCAGGCACCGAACAGACATCAGGTTCTGTGCGTTTGGCAGCAGTCGCACCGCAGCGGGGCATTCAATCGACGTTGTGGGGCGGGTTGTTCGAGGTCGAGCCGGGAGCCCGCACAGGCATCCATCATCACGGAGAGCAGCAGACGATCGCCTATGTCTTGTCGGGCTTATGCGAAGTCCGCTGGGGCGCGAAAGGCGAATATGCTGGGCACGCGAAAGCGGGCGACTTTATCCATGTGCCCGCGTTTGTGCCGCACATGGAAATCAATCCCTCGGATTTCGAAGCCTTTCGATGGGTGGTCGTCAGGAGCACCTCGACTCCAATCGTCATCAATCTTCCCGACCAAACGTGGCCGTAATCAAGGCTAGCCCGCTTCAGGCTAGCCTACCGTCCGTTCTATCGGCGAAAGAGCTGGCATCCGGACATCCGAGCATTGGGCTATCGCCCAGGCCGCCTGCACGGAATGCGAGAGCAAGCTGGGCATCGCTCATCATCTACAGAGGATCTAAATGGCCGAAACGGAGCGTTACGATGCTTTTGTCGTCGGCAGTGGCGAAGGTGGCAAATATCTGGCCTCGCATCTGGCGAGTACCGGTCAGAAGACGGCGGTGGTCGAGCGCCGATGGATCGACTCAGAGGCAGGCGAAGCCATGGCCGTGGTGCAAGCCGCGATGCTCGCGCGTCTCCCCTACACCACGTTGCGCGACGCTATTTTCACCCAACAATGGCGGAGGGTCTGAATGCATTATTTAGCACCGTTCCGGCCGGAGCAGGCTGCCAGAATGGGGATAGGAACCATATAATGCCGGACCTTCGATACAGGCGGCACGATATACTTGATCGGCTAGCTGCATCGTTCATTGTGCAAAAGCAATAGTGGAAACAACGGCGGTTAGGTCGCGCCAGCGATTGCCGAATCCCGGAAGGTCCATGAGCCCTAGTCTGGTCGGCGCCTGACCTTCAAATTCGGTGGGGCCCCGTCCTCTGGTTCTCGGGCGAAGGGGCGCGAGATCCTGGCAGAATCCGACAATATCCGATCACTGCAATTGGAAGCCTCCGCCTCGCCACCTCTCGCTGCGGGTAGCTGAAATTCACCGAGCCTACAGGGCCGGCGACGGCCCGCCACACATACCAACGTATACGACAGGTATCTGAGCAGACTATTTGCTAACACCTTTCCCAAGATGGCGTTAAATCCCAGGCGGCGTAGATTTAACAGGCAAAAAGACCAAGTGAAAGTTCTTGTCCGCAACTCACCGTAGCGACCCAAACAGCTGCATCGAGGACGGACAGGCTTCATTTCTGCACCGTGTACGTGCCATCGGCTTGGAACGATCCTGTGGAGGTAGCGTAATGATCAGCGCCAGCTGTAGCAGCACCTTCCAACGGCGACCGTTCCAACACTACTTCTGTTCGAAGGCAACTGCGCTTTCTTGCGAGGAGCCAGCACGTCAACCCAAAAGTAGATAGGACCTGAATATGCCTGAAGAGATCAGACTCAACGATGGCTCCGCTATTGCCCAACTCGGCCTTGGCGTATGGCAGGTGGATCCGTCCATTACCGCCCAAGTTGTGAGTTGGGGGATCGAGGCGGGCTACCGATCGATCGACACTGCCGAAGGGTATGGGAACGAGGAAGGCGTCGGGCAGGCTATCCGCGGCGCTGGCGTCCCGAGGAACGAGTTATTCGTAACATCGAAGCTGCGCAACGGTGCTCATCAGCGCGATAACGCGTTACGCGCTTTCGACGAGACGATGAGCAAGCTCGAGATCGAACAGCTCGACCTGTTCCTGATCCACTGGCCGATACCGAGCCAGGACAAATATGTTGAGGCATGGAAGACGCTGATCGAACTCAGGGACGCCGGTCGGATCAAATCAATCGGCGTCTCCAATTTCAATCAGGAGCATTTGGAACGCATCATCGGCGAGACCGGCGTCGCTCCCGCGGTCAACCAGATCGAGCTCCACCCACGCTTCCAGCAGCGGGACAAGCGTGAATTTCACATCAAACACAATATCCGTATCGAATCCTGGAGCCCCCTTGGCAGCGGTCGCCTGTTGAAGGACCCAACCATCGAAAGCATCGCCAGCAAGCACGGGAAATCCGTCGCGCAGACGATCATTAGATGGCATCTGCAGGAAGGGCTGATTGTCATTCCGAAGTCGGTTCACAAGGAACGCATCGTCTCCAACCTTGACGTCTTCGATTTCGAGCTCGACGCGGAAGACCTGGAGACCTTCAAAGGGATCGATTCCCCGGATGGACGCACCGGATCTGATCCGGCGACGACAACGTTCTTGTTCTGATACGACATCTCGATGGTGGATGACCAGCCGGCAATCAGTCTTCGAGCGTGCCGGAGAACAACGTTGCACCGTCTTCAAGGAGTGGCAGCGAAGGATAATCCAGGATGGTCAACCCACCGTCGGCGATGAGCGTTTGGCCTGTGACCAACGAGGCGTCATCGCTCGCGAGAAATGCTACGACGGCCGCTATTTCGGCGGGCAATCCCATCCGATTGAAAGCGCTCGGAGGAACTTTCCAATCGCCTGCGCTACCGGAGGCTGGCCTTTTCGCATCGGTCTCGGTGGAAACCCAGCCAGGGCTTACACAGTTCGCCCTGATGCCATGAGGTGCACCCTCGACAGCCAGGGACTTGGTGAGCGCTTCCACAGCAGCCTTTGCCACACAATAAAGACCCCAATTGCCGTGCAAAGTAGCGGTCGACGAGATATTGACGATGGCGCCACCGCCAGAATCGCGAAGTAGCGGTAATGCATAGGAAGAGACGAAGTAGGCAGAATCTAGATTGGGGCCCCTCAGCTTGTCCCATCGAAGGCCGGGGCGATCTGCAGTCACGGCGCCACTTCGGCGAGGACCAAGGCCGGCATTGTTGACGACGATCCTCAAGCGACCCCAATTCGCGATTTGTTCGATCAAATCGGCTACCTCGTCCTCGCTTTCGAGATTGCATCGAAAGAAGCGTGCTTGCCCGTTCATTGCTGTTGCTTCCGCCTCGACTGTCCGGCCCTTATTCGGATCGCGTCCAACGAAGGCCACTCTGGCTCCCTCTCGCAAGAACCGGTGAACGATAGCGCGCCCTATACCTGAATTCCCGCCGGTTACGAGAACATCCTTATTTTCGAACCGCATCCGATTTAGCCCTCCCCAGCCTCATATAGCAAAGCCCAGTCGCATCGCGTTACAAATCGGCCAACACAATGGCGGTTACCTTTCACCGCTTGCATTCTTTGGTGCTGCTGCCCCGTCTAGCACCAATAGGGCCATCATTGATGTAGCTGCCACCCTGCTGCGGTATAGCGCGGTCATCCAAAATCCAAAAAAGTCTCCAGGCCTTTCGCACCAAACCCCTGACGATCGCCTCTGGCTCGCGCAGCAACTCATCATCGCTTACCCGGAGCATAATCACACCAGGAAATGCGGCATGAGAGAGAGTTATCCTGAACTCGCAATTCTTACGTCGAAGTTGGAAGCTTCCTGGCCACGTTTGCTTAAGGCCGACGGAAAGCAGGCCGCGTGGAGAGAGCACAGGATATTCTAAGATCATTTCGGGAGACCTTCGGACTCTTGCAGATATCCAAAACTTACCTCCCTGCTCGTCAGCCGCTCAATTGTACCCAAGTGGACGACAATAAGGTCTCGGTTTGTCGAATTTGACGCTTACGTATGATTCTCGGTTCTTGACACGCCGGCCAACGCAGTTCCTGGTCGCAAGGCCGATACCGAACCGGACGATTGCAGGATGGCAAAATGCGCCATTAGGGGCTACCATTGAGGAGTCCTGGCATACGGAGTCACGGCTCCCTCGCCACGCCTGTAAACGCTTGAGGCTCCACACTAGAGCCGTTGCACCGTGACGTCCTTGAATTCTGCAGTCGCAGCCGTCAGGCGACGGCCCGCGCCAATGCACATCGCGACCAGAGGTCGGAGAGTGCGCCGACCAGATGGTCAATATCGGCGTCGGTGTGCAGGGGCGACGGCGTGATCCGAAGCCGCTCGCTTTTCCTCGGCACCGTGGGGTAATTGATCGGCTGGACGTAAATGCGATAGCTATCCAGCATGGTATCGCTGATCCATTTGCATTTCACGGGGTCGCCCACCATCACCGGCACGATGTGGCTGAGGTTCGGCAGATACGGGATCCCGATTCTCTCCAGACGACCGCGCACGCTGGCGACCCGGTCGCGATGCAGCTCACGCTCCGCATTGCTCGCCTTGAGATGACGTACGGCCGCAAGCGCTCCCGCCGCGACATGCGGCGGCAGCGAGGTCGTGAAGATGAGTCCAGAAGCAAAGCTGCGGATGAAGTCGCAGAGCGCGGCCGAGCCTGCGATATAGCCGCCGACCACGCCGAAAGCCTTGCCGAGCGTCCCCTCTATGATGGTAATGCGGTCCATCAGCCCCTCACGTTCGGCTAAACCGCCACCGCGCGGCCCATACATGCCGACCGCGTGCACCTCGTCGAGATAGGTCAGGGCGCCATGCTTGTCGGCGACGTCGCATATCTCCTTGATCGGCGCAATGTCGCCATCCATGGAGTAGACGCTCTCGAAGGCGACGATCTTCGGTGCCTCGCGGCCATATTCCGACAATAGCCGGTCGAGGTCCTTCGGGTCGTTATGCCTCCAGATCCGCTTCTCCACCTTCGAATGGCGGATACCCTCAATTATCGAGGCATGGTTCTTCTGGTCGGAAAAGATAACGGCACCCGGAAGGTGAGCGCCCAGCGTGCCGAGCGTGGCCCAGTTCGAGACATAGCCCGAGGTGAACAACAGCGCTGCCTGCTTGCCGTGCAGATCGGCAAGCTCATGCTCGAGCAGCACGTGATAGTGGTTGGTGCCGGAAATGTTGCGCGTGCCGCCCGCGCCCGCGCCGCAACGGTCGAGCGCTTCGTGCATGGCGGCGATCACCGGCGAATGCTGGCCCATGCCCAGATAGTCGTTCGAGCACCAGACCGTCACTTCGCTTCGAGTGCCATTTGCATACCGGATCGCCCGCGGAAAGTCGCCCTTTCTGCGCTCCAGATCAGCAAAGACCCGATAACGTCCCTCGTTGTGAAGGCTATCGAGCTTCGCGGCGAAAAATGCTTCAATATCCATGCATGCTCCTCGGCGCCCGGCCTTAGGCTTGGACTCCGACTTTCTATCGGGTCAGCACGGCGCGACCGCCTAGATAGGGAATCGAAGGGCGCGCCAATGCCGGCCCCACACAGTGGCGTGGTGTCTTGGCGGGGTTCTCAAGAGTCACTATTGCCTAAGTGATGCTTGCGCGCTTTGTCGGTGTTGCGGCGCCTTGCCCAATCTTGCCCTGAATGATTAGGCCGGATCCGGCGACGACAAATGCAACAGGCAACAATGCTGATAAAATCGTCTGTGTCACGCTTCGGGCTGTCTACCGAGGGCCACGCATCGTTTTGGATGTGGCTGCCGACTTGCCCCTGAACATGGTTAGGCCGATCACCGTTTAGAGCAGCATGAGCGGGAACACGAAGAGCCCTCTCCCAGAACATAAAAGCAACGCTCGAATGAGGGGCAGCCGCCTGTTCGATCGTGATCAAGAACGGAATCATGTAGGGCCAAAACGAGATCGCCAACGTGCCGAACGCAGCCACGAATATGAGAGCGACCATGGGGAATGGAAGCGTCTTCACGCCGATAAACGCTGGCGGCGAGTGCGATCGCAGCGAGCGCGCCGGCGGTGGTCTGTTCGGTGCAGGCGAAGGAACATCCCATGGCCGCACAGCGGTCCTGGTTGTCGATGGTCGGCTGAGCATCATGTTGACGAGCAAGCCGAGCTTCACTCACGACCCGGCGGCATTTGCCAGCCAGTGCATTGACGTCGCGAGTCAGGATTTCCTCGTCGTGAAGCGCGGTTCTGGCCTGAACAGGATCCATTGTGCATGGCAGATCCATAAACACACCGGCCGCTTAGCGATCGTTGGAATATTGCCAGGGACGTCAGCCGCAAGCGGCTTCCTTCAGCCGCGCCAGACGAGCGCGGCAGATTCTTCAACGAGCTTGTGCAATTCGAAGGTGCGCTCGCCGAGCTAAGCAAGGGCCTCTTCACCGATCGCGTAATGCTTGGAGTACCGCGCTTTGACATAGGCCTGATTCAGTGTGTTGAACCACGCGCGTTAGCGCTGCTGGTCGCCTGGCCATACTTCGGAAAGGCGCCGGTCCTGTTCTTCCGCCAAGGCGCGCAGGAAAGACAGTTTGTGTGAAGGTGGGCTGTAATTGGTCAGAACCAGTAGTAGCGTCGCGTAGCAGTGCTCGATCGCTTGCCGCCGCCGCTGTCGGCTCGGCTTGGAATTATATCACCAACTCCGCCATCACCTGGCGCGTCCGGTAATCGCCGGAAACGCAAAGCCGTTATCTGACCGAAATTTAAGTCGCGCAGGTTGCCCTACTGAACGAAGGACGGGCGTCGACATCTCGGACCTGCTCAAGAGCCACGTCGAGACGACAGAGAAACAGTTCCGATCGCACGCCGGCGCGTTGGCCCGATTGGTTTCGGCTTTTGAACGGCCCTCCGGACCGACGCCGGGGAACGAAAAGAGACTAGAGGAGGATGATCCGATGGCCCAAACCATCAAACGTGACGCATTGCTTACCGGCCGGCTCGAACTTATCGGGCAGTTTTCGGGGATCGTCTTCGACCAATACCGCAAAGGCACACCACTCACGGCAAGGCGGCGCAAGTCATCCCAGGCCCAAGCGGGTAGCTTTCTCTCGTCCGAACGAACTCACTTTGGAAGCGACCGTAGCATTGGGAGCCTCCATTTGCGGAATGGTGACGATATGACAGCGGTTAACGACTCCAATTCTGCAACTGAAAAAGGGTTCGAGAGGACCAGGGTAAGCTGGAGCGATAGTACATCCCGGTGCGACGGGCCAGCGAGCACTGGTCCAGAGCAAAGTGCGCCGCACGATCCGAACCTGCTCCAAACCCCCGAACTTAATTCGTTTAACATCAGGCTCCGTGCATGCCGCAGCTTTCTGCTCACACCTGCCTCGCGCCCCGATCTCTTCTCGGTGGCTGGTCGTGCTGGCGGCGATGCTCTCATCCTCGATCTCGAGTCCACCGTCGCCCCGGTGGACAAGCAGCGAGCGCGTGAGGCTGCGCTGGCGTTCTTGCGCCAGCCAACCGAGACGGACTTGGTGCGCATCCTGCGAATCAACAGTCCACGCTCCGCGGAAGGACTTCGTGACCTGCTCGCGGTCCACGAAGCAGAAGGCAGTCCCGACGCAATCATCATCCCAAAGTGCCGGTCCGCGGATGAAGTCCGGATGGTGGCCGACATATTGGACCGCTCGCAGTCCGGAATCGGCATTATCCCGATGGTCGAACTTGCACGAGCAGTCTTCGTTGCCAACCTCATGGCGGAAGCCGATAGACGAGTTTGCGGGGTCTTCCTCGGCGGCGGCGACCTGGCGGCCGACCTCGGCGCCGAGGGTTCTTGGGAGAACCTGCTGTTTGCACGATCTCAGCTAGTGGCGGCCGCAGCCACAACTGGCATCGCCTCGATCGACGCGCCGTACTTCAAGAGCGACAGTGAGGGCCTTCACCGCGAAGCGGTAGCGAGTCGAAGGCTCGGGATGACCGGCAAGGCCGCTCTCCATGCAGAGCAGCTGGCCGCGATTGACGCCGTCTTCACACCATCACAGGACGCCGTAGCCGATGCTCGTTCGGTCATCGCCGCTGGCGCGTCGGCCGGCACTGACCTGCCCGTCTTGAACGGTCACGTCTTAGAGCCGGCAATGATCCGAGAGGCGATGCGGGTGCTGACTATCACAGACCGACTGCGCAGCAGCTCAGGTGCGACGGCATGTTAAACACCATCGCCGTGACGCTTGTGCCCGTAGCCTTTGTGATCTTTCTCGGATATCGCGCGGCGCGCCTGAAGTTCTTCGGAGGCGCCGACCGAGCAATGCTGACCCGGCTCGTGCTGACCTGGCTCCTGCCGCCTCTGCTTCTGGCCGGAATCTTACAGACGCCCCGCTCAGACCTCATGGACTACAGGATACCCTTGCTGTTCGTGGTGGGGCTTACGGTTCCCTATCTCGCCATCCTGCTCGGCAGCCTGTTTGTCCTTCGCTACGACTTGCGCACGTCGACACTGAGGGCGAGCCTTCTCGCCTTCCCCGATATGGTATTCATGGGCGTTCCGGTCCTCGGGCAGTTATTCGGCCCTTCAAGCCTCTACCCAATTCTCATCGCGAACCTGGTCCCATCGCTGATCATCGTTCCGCTTACCACCGTGCTCCTCGAAATCGGCTCCAACAGCGGCAAGAGCGCTGGGGCTCGTAGATTCTTCATCACGCTGGTGAAAGCGATACGTGAGCCGAGAGTCTGGGTCCCATTCATCGGCATCGTGCTGATGCTCCTTGACTTGCATATCCCGGCATTCGCCATCGACTCGCTTAAACTCATAGGCAATTCCACCACGGGGATTTCTCTTTTTCTTGCCGGGCTCATCATCGCCGAGGAAAAGGTCGAGCTAACAAAGGCAGTGGCCATCGACTGCCTGGTCAAGAACCTCGTTCATCCTGTCGCGATGTTCGCGGCCGTCCTGGCATTGGGGATCACCGGCGTCGTCGCGCGGGAGGCAATCCTGCTCGCGGCACTGCCCTCGGCGGTTATTACAACCATGTTCGCCGAAGAGCACCATGTTCTCGAGTCAGAATCCTCGACCACCATTCTCGCAACGAGGGTGCTCGCCTTCGCAACGATCCCGCTCATGATCGTAGCGACACAACACCTGATGATATCGTGAGAGGGGGTCAGCTATGAACGCTGCAGATGATTTCTATGATTTCCATAGTGTGCGGCCGGACGAGGCGCCGCACGAGATGGAGGATGTAAAGCGGCTCCTCGCTGCCAATGACCTGGAACTGGACAGCCAAATCGAGATTTTCGTTGTCTGCAGACACCAAGGGACCGTCGTCGCCTGCGCCGGTCTTGACCACTGCACAATAAAGTGTGTCGCAGTCGCCGAACATCTACGCGGCGAGGCGCTCAGCCTGCGGCTGGGCAGCGAAGTCGTCAGCCTGGCGGCAGAGAGAGGGCAATTCCACCTCTTCCTCTACTCCCCACCGCATAACCAAACCCTATTCCGAGGCTGGGGCTTCTACCCCCTGGTCGAGGTTCCCCGGCAGATCGTGCTGATGGAGAATAGTACTGTCGCAATTCAAAGATATTGCGACAGGCTGCGTGAGCAACGCCGGCCGGGCGTCACGATCGGCGGCATCGTCCTGAACGCGAACCCGTTCACGCTTGGCCATCGCTATCTGGTTGAGCAGGCGGCGGCCGCTTGCGACTGGATCCATCTCTTCCTCGTCAGGGAAGATGCATCGTCAATCTCCTATGCCGATCGCTTCGCCCTCGTTGCGGCGGGCGTAAAGGATATCGACAACCTGACGCTGCATCAGGGCTCCGACTACATAATCTCGCGCGCCACCTTCCCGGGCTACTTTCTGAAGGATAAAGCGCTCGTCGATCATAGCTGGGCCGCTATCGATCTACTTCTGTTCCGGGAATACATCGCACCGGCCCTTGGCATCACCCACCGCTACGTGGGCACTGAGCCGTTCGACCTGGTCACGAACAGCTACAACACTGAGATGAGACAGTGGCTGCAGCAACCAGCCTCGCCGGCTCCGCCGATCAAGGTGATCGAGGTGCCCAGAATATCGATCCATGGGACCCCGGTCTCAGCGACCGAGGTCCGAAGATTGCTCGCGCGCGGGAATTTCAAGGCTATCGAGGAACTGGTGCCAGCCACAACCATGAAGTTCCTGGAGCAAGACTATCCGCAAGTTGTTCAAGGGGCATGATGAAAGGTCGAAATTCAATGAAGATTGTCAAGGAAGCTATAGCCGGCACGTTGGAATCTAGTGATCTGCTGGTCAAGGTTGCGCCAAGCGATACACGTGAAATCGTGATCAAAAGCGAAGTATTCAAGCAGTTCGGCAAGCAGATCGCGCGTGTCGTTGCCGAGACCCTGGATCAACTTTCTGTGAAGGCCGGCTCCGTGGTGATCGAAGACAAGGGCGCGCTGGACTGTGTCATCCGGGCACGGGTTCAGGCCGCGACATTGCGTGGCTCCGGGTCCGAGGACCTGGATTGGCGGAGGCTGTCATGAAATTGCGTCGCAGCATGCTCTTCGTCCCCGGCGACAATGCCGCGATGCTGAGCACCTCATTCATCTACAAACCCGATTCGATCATGTTCGATCTCGAAGACGCGGTTTCACCACGCGAGAAGGATTCGGCGCGGTTGCTCGTCTTTCAGGCGCTCCAGCACCCCGTGTATCGGGATATCGAGACGGTTGTGCGCATCAACAGCCTCAGTACGGAGTTCGGCAGGAAGGATCTAGAGGCCGCCATCAGAGGCGGCGCCAACGTGGTGCGGCTACCCAAGACAGAAAGCCCAGAGGCGATCCGTGAGCTCGAGACACACGTGACGCGGATTGAAATCGCGTGCGGACGCCCTGTCGGAGACACAAAGCTGATGGCAGCGATCGAATCCGCCTCGGGTGTTGTCAATGCCGTGGCGATCGCAACTGCATCGCCGCGGATGATTGCGATCGCCATGGCCGGGTTCGACTACCTCGTCGACATGCACACGCACCGCAGCGACGACTGGCAGCCCGAGCTGTTCTATGCGCGAGCTGCGGTCCTGCACGCCGCGCGAGCGGCGCATATCGACGCCTTCGATGTCGTCTATGGCAATGTGAACGATGACGAGGGTTTCAAGCGCGAGGTCAAAATCGCCAAGCAGCTCGGCTTCAACGGAAAATCGCTGATTCACCCGAAGCAAGTTTACCTTCTTCACAGGGCATACGCGCCGACGCAGGACGAAGTCGATCACGCCAGACGCGTGATTGCAGCGGCAGAGGAAGCGCTCAGCAAGGGAATGGGGGTCGTCTCACTCGATGGCAAGATGATCGACCCACCAGTACTCAAAGAGGCTGAAATGACATTGCAGCTGGCCGAAGCGGCCTGAAACAAACACTTCGATTGAGGACGACACTTATGACCAGTTCGCTCACGCCACTGCAATCGCCGGATTCCGTACTTGGCCAGTCGCAGCCTTTCACGGGAGCGACGGCCCAGACCCCTTATCTCGATGCCGTCGAGACGAAATGGCACCGCAAACTTTGCCGATCGCTTGAGGAAGCCATCGAGCGATCGGGGCTCAAGGACGGGATGACCATCTCATTCCATCACGCCTTTCGAGAGGGCGACAAAGTCGTCAACAGGGTCGTCGACACTCTGGCGCGGCTCGGCTTCAAGAACCTTACGCTCGCGTCGAGCTCCCTGCTCGGCTGCCACGATCCTCTCGTCGACCACGTCAAGAGCGGTGTCATCACTGAAATCTATACTTCGGGCATGCGCGGCAAGCTCGCGGAAGCCATTTCGAACGGCCTGATGGCGCGGCCCGTACAGGTCCACTCGCATGGCGGCCGTGTCCACTTGCTGCAGACGGGAGAATTGCAAATCGACGTGGCTTTCCTGGCAGTAGCCTGTTGCGACGAGTTCGGAAACGCCAATGGAACTCATGGCAGGCTGAATTGCGGTTCGCTTGGCTACGCGAAGGTCGATGCGCAATTCGCTCGCCAGGTCGTAGTGTTGACAGAAGAAGTGGTCGACTTCCCGAACCACCCGGCCAGCATTTCGCAGGATCGCGTCGACTGGATCGTCAAGCTCGACGAAGTAGGTGACCCGTCGAAGATCAGCGCAGGCGCCGCGCGGGTCACGAACAATGCACGCGAATTGCTGATTGCCCGGAATGCAACGGACGTGATCGAGCACTCGGGTTATTTCGTTGATGGCTTCTCAATGCAAACCGGTTCGGGAGCGGCGGCCACTGCTGCTACCCGGTTCCTGGAGGAGCGCATGACGCGCAGGGGAATCAAAGCAAGCTTCGCGTTGGGCGGCGTTACTGGTGGCATTGCGGATCTGCACAAGAAGGGTCTGATCAAGACCGTCGTCGATGTGCAGTCATTCGACCAGGATGCCGCGGAGTCGCTGCGTACCTCGAGCGGACATCTGGAGATCTCGGCAAACGAATATGCGAATCCCACCTCCAAGGCGGCATACGTCGATCGCGTGAACATAGTAATCTTAAGTGCTTTGGAGATCGATCTTGATTTCAACGTCAACGTGATCACCGGTTCCGACGGCGTCATGCGAGGCGCATCTGGCGGGCATTGCGACGTGGCAGCGGCGGCCGACTTGACGATCATTGTGGCCCCTTTGGTGCGCAGCCGGATTCCCACAGTTGTTCGACGTGTCACGACAAGGCTGACCCCTGGCGAATCGGTCGATGTTGTCGTGACGGATCAGGGCATCGCGGTAAACCGGAACCGCCCCGAAGTCGAACAGCGCCTCCGCGAAGCCCGGTTGCCGGTCATGACAATCGAAGAGTTGCACCAGCGGGCAGTGACACTGACCGGAGAGCCCGAACCGCTCGAATTCACCGACCGCATCGTCGGCGTAGTCCGTTATCGCGACGGCAGCGTCATCGATGTCGTGCGGCAGGTGAAGGGCTGATCATGGATTCCCATGCCGAAATGATCGGTGAGACCAGTATCAGCCTCGAGCAGATGCTGGTCGCAAGGGAGCAGCGGGTTGCGCGCCAAGCCGTTGCTCTCGCGCGATTCGGCAGACCGTTAATTTCAGTGACGGTCGTGATCCCTGGTCCGATCAAGGATGGCCAACTACCGCGACATTTGATGACCCAAGCGCTTCGAGAATTGGATGACGTCGCGTTCAGGCGGGGCTGGAGCGTCCTGTCGCACGAAGTCCTGTGGCAGGAGACCGGCCCGGAGGCGCTCTACGTCATTGACACGGACACATGGACCCTCAAATCGGCTGCCATCGAGCTTGAAGACCGCCACCCCATCGGGCGCCTGTGGGATCTGGATGTCATCGCTCCCGGGACGGGTTCACTATCCCGCCGAAGCCTTGGCTTTCCTCCGCGCCCCTGCCTCGTCTGCCCACAACCGGCGCACGTCTGCGGCCGCTCGCGCAGGCACCCGCTGGAAGAGCTGTTGAGCACGTTGAGAAAGATCGTCCATGAATATGATCTACGGACAGCCATATAGCAGGCCGTCGCGCGCTTCGCAGGACAAAGCGCAACAGACAATTGGCGCCGGCGCGATTGCGGGCTATGTCAACAGGGCATTGCTCACAGAGGTGATGCTTACCCCCAAGCCCGGGCTGGTCGACGCGCGTAATTGCGGCGCTCACTACGACATGGACATAAATACGTTCCTGGCGAGCGCGCGGGCTATTGCTCCCTGGTGGCCGCGCTTCCTGGAGATGGGCCATGAATCCGCTGGAATCGCTGCTCATCTCTCGCTGCCGCTGGTGCGGCCCATCGGACTCCAGTGCGAACAAGCGATGCTGCAGGCGACACACGGCATCAACACGCATAAGGGCGCCATATTTTCCTTCGGCTTGCTCTGTTTCGCCGCCGGTCGGCTTTTGACGAATGGGTTCGATTTGACTCGAGAGAGCATGTGCGCCGAGGTGGCAGGCATTTGCTCCGGACTCGTTGATCGGGAGCTTAGGGGCACACTGGAGGCGGGTACGGCGGGTGAAAGGGCGTTCCGTCGCTTCGGCTTCCCCGGTGCCAGAGGAGAGGCAGCGTCTGGTTTCGCGACAGTGCGCACGACGGCGTTGCCAGTGTACGACGGCTTACGGTTCGACGGTGTAAGCGAAGAAGTGGCGCTCCTACAGGCGCTATTACATCTGTTGGCCGTCAACGACGATACCAACCTCGTTTCCCGAGGCGGTCTTGCTGGCCTTGGCTACGTCCGCACATACGCCACAAAGCTTCTGCAGGCGGGCGGCGCCTTGGCACCGGATGGTGCTGCGAAAATGGCAGCCTTCGATGACGCGCTGATCAGGCGCCATCTCAGCCCAGGCGGCACCGCAGATCTGCTAGGCCTCACATGGTTCATCGCGCAGTTTCCCGCTGTTAACGAAGACGCACGGATCTGACTCGCTTTCGAGAACCTGCGTCTGACATCACCGAGATTAACGGCATTCCCGGCGGGGCGTGGTCTCGACCCATTTTAGCATTGAATTGAAGATGCTGCAGGGGGCAAGGCGCGTCCTGGCTAGCTTGTTTCAGTTAGCGCAACATCGTCACAGGCGCGGCAAGAACGACGAAGCCAGCGGGTCATCGCATCCACTAATGTTGGGCCCTCGCCGATCCACAATAGGAGATCCGGCACTGAGACGGCAGCAGGCTGGAGCCGCTGCTACGGCCGGAACGCGTCAGGTAAGGAAATCCAAATGGCAAAAACGGTGGCGGATCAGTTCGCGGAAATCCTCGCCGCCGCGGGTGTCAGGCGCATCTACGGCATCGTCGGGGACAGCCTGAACGGTCTGACCGACGCCATCCGACAACAAGGCAAGATCGAGTGGATCCACGTCCGGCACGAAGAAGTTGCCGCTTTTGCCGCCGGCGCCGAGGCGCATCTGACGGGCGAGCTCGCCGTATGTGCGGGAAGCTGCGGACCCGGCAACCTACACCTCATCAATGGTCTGTTCGATTGTCACCGCTCGCGCGTCCCTGTTCTTGGAATCGCCGCCCAGATCCCCTCGGGCGAAATCGGCAGCGGCTATTTTCAAGAGACCCGTCCACAGGCGCTCTTCCAGGAATGCAGCCACTATTGCGAGTCGGTCTCCGGGCCCAACCAAATGCCACGGGCTCTCGAGATCGCCATCCGCCAGGCCGTCGGCAAACGCGGCGTTTCGGTGCTCGTTTTACCGGGCGATGTCGCCCTGCAGACCGCTGCTGAAGCGCCGGTCAAACTAGGCGGGCTGCTCCCACCCGCGCCGCTGGTAACGCCCTCGCCGAAGGACCTCGATCGTTTGGCAGCGCTCCTCAACGGTGATGGCCGTGTGACGATCTTATGTGGCTCGGGATGTCAGGGCGCTCACGACGAGCTGCTGGCGCTAGGCGAGCGCCTCAAGGCACCGATGGTCCATGCGCTCCGCGGCAAGGAGCATGTCGAGTGGGACAATCCTTACGACGTCGGCATGACCGGGTTGATCGGCTTCTCCTCCGGCTATCATGCAATGCGCGCCTGTGATGTCCTGCTCATGCTGGGGACCGATTTTCCCTACCGCCAATTCTACCCGGATGGTGGTGGCGCCCGCATTGCTCAGGTCGATCTGCGGGCAGAGAACATCGGCCGTCGCGCTGCAGTCGACCTCGGCGTTGTGGGAGACGTCCGTACCACCATCACCGCCTTGCTGCCGCTGCTGACGGAGAAGCGCGACGATACGCACCTTACCCAGGCACGACAGCACTACGTCAGGACGCGCAAGGCACTCGACGGTCTCGCGATCGGCACGCCCGGAAAGCGGCTCATTCATCCGCAGCAGATCGCTCAGGCGATCAGCGACCAGGCCAGTAAGGACGCTGTCTTTACCTGTGACGTCGGTCTCCCGACGGTGTGGGCCGCGCGTTACCTCACCATGAACGGAAAGCGGCGGCTGCTCGGCTCTTTCTGGCATGGCTCGATGGCGAATGCGATGGCGCAGGGGATCGGTGCCCAGGCCGCATTTCCCGATCGGCAGGTGATCTCGCTGTCCGGCGACGGTGGCTTCGCTATGTTGATGGGCGACTTTCTGACGCTGGCGCAGCATCGTCTTCCCGTGAAGGTGGTGGTGTTCAACAACGGCGCATTGGGCTTTATCGAAATCGAGCAAAAATCCACCGGCTTCCTCGATTTCGGCACAGAGCTGAAGAATCCGAACTTCGCCGCAATGGCCGAAGCTGTCGGTATCCGCGGGATTCGGCTCGAGGATCCGGCTGAGGTGGACGACGGAATCGCGGATGCCCTCGCCCACGACGGGCCGGTTCTGATCGATGCTGTGGTCAACCGGACCGAACTCGCAATACCGCCTTCCATAACCATGGAGATGGCGAAAGGGTTCACCCTCTACATGGTCAAGGCTGTGATTAGCGGCCGAGGCGACGAGGTCATCGACCTCGCGAAGACCAATGTATTGCGCTGAGATCGGCGATGGAGATTATGACCACCCTCTTCTCCCGGCTTCGGCTGACCTCATGGGTTTGTCAGCGAGACCGCGTATCGGTTATTGTTTTGATTGGTGCCTCGACACTCAGTGGCTGTGCTGAGGGCGTGCTCGATCCAAAAGGACCGATCGCCTCCGGTGAGCGGCAGATTCTGTTTAACTCGCTCGGCATCATGCTTGCCATCGTGATCCCGACGATCCTGGCCACGCTCGGCGTTGCGTTCTGGTTTCGCCACTCGAATACGCGAGCCCGCTACCTGCCGGATTTCACATATTCCGGTCGTCTCGAGATGCTGGTTTGGTCGATTCCAGCCATGACGGTGCTGCTGGTTGGCGGAGTCGCCTGGATCGGCTCACACGATCTCGACCCGCGCAAGCCAATTGCCGACACGATAAAACCCGTCACTATTCAGGTCGTCTCGCTCGACTGGAAATGGCTGTTCATCTACCCTGACCAAGGCATTGCTAGCGTCAATCAGCTGACAATTCCGGTCGGCACGCCGCTCAGCTTTGAGCTGACCTCGTCAGGCGTCATGAACAGCTTCTTCGTACCGCAGCTGGGCGGCCAGATCTACACGATGGCAGGCATGACGACGCGTCTTCACCTCCAGGCTGACCGTCCTGGAATGTACCGAGGACTGTCGGCCCAGTTCAGCGGCGATGGTTTTGCCGATATGCGCTTCAACGTTGAGGCGGTGCCTGCCGAAAACTTTGAGCAATGGGTGACCGCAACTCGCAATACTGGTCCGGTGCTCGACACAGAGGCTTATGCCGGTCTCGCCAAGCCCAGCATAGCGGTTGCGCCTTTCAGCTATCGCGAGGTCGCTCCCAATCTGTTCAAAAGCATCTTGAGCACCAGACTACAGCCGGATGATCCATCGGATCACTCCCAGGCGGTTGAACAAAGGGCGCAAAAATGAATCTTCTTGGCAAGCTGAGCTGGGATGCGATCCCGTTCGACCAGCCGATCGTCATGGGCGCGTCGGCGGTCATGGGCTTAGCCGTGCTGGTCGTCCTCTCCTGGGTCACGTTGAAGGGGCATTGGCCTTACCTGTGGCGTGAGTGGATCACATCCGTTGACCACAAGCGTATCGGAGTCATGTACTTCCTGTTGGCGCTGGTCATGCTGCTCCGCGGATTCTCCGATGCAATCATGATGCGGGGGCAGCAAGCCGTCGCGGCTGGCGGCGCGCAAGGATATTTGCCGCCGGAGCATTTCGACCAGATCTTCTCGGCGCACGGCACCATAATGATCTTCTTCGTGGCCATGCCGCTCGTAATCGGCCTCATGAACTTTGTCTTGCCACTGCAGCTCGGTGTCCGCGATGTGGCCTTCCCGACGTTGAATTCTGTTAGCTTCTGGTTGACGGCTTCAGGCGTCCTGTTGATCAACATCTCCCTGGTGGTCGGCGAGTTTGCCAAGACAGGGTGGGTCGCTTATCCGCCGCTCAGCGAGCTGCAGTTCTCGCCCGGCGTCGGTGTCGACTACTATCTTTGGGCGCTGCAGATCTCCGGCATCGGCACGTTGCTGACGGGAATAAATTTCGTCACCACAATTCTCAAGATGCGCGCTCCGGGAATGGGTTACATGCGCATGCCGGTTTTCTGCTGGACCTCGCTTGCGGCGAACCTGCTCATTGTCGCAGCATTTCCGGTTCTGACCGCGACCTTCGCGATGCTCCTGCTCGACCGCTATCTCGGCTTTCATTTCTTCACGGTCGATGGGCAGGGCAACTCGATGATGTATGTCAATCTGTTCTGGGTGTGGGGTCACCCGGAGGTCTACATCCTCATCCTGCCGGTGTTCGGCGTCTTTTCGGAAGTTATCGCTACTTTTTCAGGCAAGCCGCTGTTCGGCTACCGTTCGATGGTGGCAGCTACCATGGCGATCTGCGTCCTCTCCTTCCTGGTATGGCTGCATCACTTCTTCACAATGGGCGCCAGCGCAGACGTCAACGGCTTCTTCGGGGTCATGACCATGATCATCGCGGTGCCGACGGGCGTCAAAATCTTCAACTGGCTGTTCACTATGTGGGGCGGGCGCATCCGGTTCACGGTGCCTGTGCTGTGGACTATCGGTTTCATGGTGACGTTCGTCATCGGCGGGATGACCGGCGTTTTGATGGCCGTGCCCCCCGCCAATTTTCAGCTGCACAACAGCCTCTTCCTCGTCGCGCATTTCCACAACGTGATCATTGGCGGCACCGTATTCGGGGCGATGGCAGGCTACAATTATTGGTTCCCGAAGGCGTTCGGCTTCAAGCTCGACGAACGCTGGGGCGAGGCCTCGTTCTGGTGCTGGCTGGTGGGGTTTTATATCGCATTCATGCCGCTTTATGCGTTGGGGCTGATGGGTATGACCCGGCGCATGCAACATTACGACGATCTGAACTGGCAACCCTGGCTGTTGCTGGCGGCAGCCGGTGCTGTCGTCATTCTGGCGGGCATTGTCTGCCAGATCATCCAGCTCATCGTCTCGATCCACAACCGCGAGCAGCTACGCGACGCAACGGGCGACCCGTGGAACGGCCGCACGCTCGAATGGTCCACTGCCTCGCCGCCACCGGCCTGGAACTTTGCAATTCTGCCGCATGTCGACGGGGCCGACGCATACTGGGCCCTCAAGGAAGGGAAGCCCGCAAATCAGGATCAACCGGCGCGGCCGCGCAAGTACGAACCGATCGAGATGCCGAAGAACAGCCCGACAGGCTTCGTCACCGCATTCTTTGCTGTCGTCACCGGCTTCGCGTTGATCTGGCACATCTGGTGGATGGTCAGCCTGGGGCTGTTCGGCGCATTCTTGACGGTGCTCCTTTTCGCCTTTCGCAATGACGAGGAAATGGAAGTACCGGCCGAGCAGATTGCGCGGTTTGATCGGACTCACCAGCTGGAGGTTGTGGTATGAACCTCACCGTCGCTGTTGGCGAAGTCGATCGCCCGTCACTGCCGAGCACAAGCCAAGCCGGACCGGCTCCGAAGCGGATCGTCGTTGCCTACGGTTTCTGGATCTTCCTCCTTAGCGACGTCGTGATGTTCGCAGCGCTCTTTGCCGCTTACGCTGTGCTCGCGACCGCCACTGCGGGCGGCCCGACGGGCGCCGAGCTGTTCAATCAAGTCGACGTCGCGATCGAAACCGCTTGCCTTCTTGCATCGAGCTACACGTGTGGATTGATGTCGATGGCAGTCGGCTCGCGACGCCGCGGGGCCACTTATCTGACTGCAGCGCTCACATTCGCCCTGGGCGCCGCTTTTCTCGTTTTCGAGCTGAGCGAGTTCACCGGTATGATCGCGCGTGGAGCGACCCCGCAACGCAGCGCGTTTCTCTCAGCATTCTTCACCCTTGTCGGCTGTCACGGGCTGCACGTCAGCGCCGGTCTGATCTGGCTGTCTGTGATGATGGCGCAGCTCGCGGTCAAAGGCTTTCGCCCCACGGTGGAGCGCCGGCTGCAGTGCTTCTCCCTGTTCTGGCATGCACTCGACATTATCTGGGTTGGGCTGTTCATTGTCGTCTATTTGATGGGAATCCGCTCATGACGGAAATACGCTTCGATCGCGCGCCCGGAGACAGGTCAGTCTTACCTGAAAAGGAAGAGAAGGCATCGGCCGGCGTGCTCGTCTACACCATTGGATTGATTGTCGCGGCGGTCCTCACGTCCATTTCCTTCTGGGTCGCCAACACCTCGCTGCTCTGGGCACCCGGGATCCCTCTCGGTCTCGCCGTCCTTGGCATCGCTCAAATGGGAGTTCACCTGGTCTTCTTCCTGCACATTACGACGGGGCCGGACAACACGAATAACGTGCTGGCGCTTGCGTTCGGCGTACTCATCGTAATCCTAGTCGTCGCCGGCTCGCTGTGGATCATGGCCAACTTGAACAACAACATGATCCCTCCGCGCGAACTGATGGACTTGCACATGCAACGCTGAACTATCGCATGCTGCGCCGACCAGCTGAGAGCTGCACGCCGCCTATCTGAAAGGCCTCACCCCGGCACACGTTGTCGCCAACACTCACCGAAGCGGAGCGTCTCACATCAGCGATGCCCGGCGGCGGCGACCGCTCACGTCCCCTCTTTCGAGAGTAACCCGGTACACATCACATCGGAGCAATCAAATGACCGCGCGCGCATCGATCCAGATTGAGGTGCCTACCACGGAACATCCCACCGGCCGCAGCTTGCTGCGCAATCCCCGCCTCAACAAAGGGACCGCATTCTCCGAGGCAGAGCGGGGAGCTTTGGGACTGGAGGGTCTGCTGCCGCCCGCGGTGAGCACGATCGCTTTGCAGGTCGCTCGCCTGCATGAAGAGATCGCCGCTCTCGACGACGATTTGCAGAAGTATTTGGTGTTGTCGGATCTGCAGACGCGCAACGAGACGCTCTATTACGCGCTCCTGATGTCGGACCCGGCCACCTACATGCCGCTTGTCTATACGCCGACAGTCGGCGAGGCTTGCCAGAAGTTCGGTCACATATTCCGCGCGCCGCGCGGTATATATCTGCCAATCAGTGCGCGCGGTCGGCTGAAAGAGCTGCTTGCCAATTGGCCGGAAAAGGATGTGCGCTTCATAGTTGTCACCGATGGCGAGCGCATCCTCGGACTTGGCGATCTTGGCGCCGGCGGTATGGGCATTCCGATCGGCAAACTGACGCTCTACACCGCGTGCGCAGGAGTGCCGCCGCAACACTGTCTGCCAGTCGTCCTCGATGTCGGCACCAACAATCACGAACTCCTGGAGGACCCGCTGTATCTCGGCTTGCGTCGTGAGCGAATCCGGGGCGCGGAGTATGCGGCCTTCATCGACGAATTCGTCGATGCTGTGCAGGCGTGTTATCCCAGATGCTGTATCCAATGGGAAGACTTCGCAAACTTCAACGCTGTTCCCATTCTCGAGCGGTACCGCGACCGGATCTGCACTTTCAACGACGACATCCAGGGTACCGCAGGTGTCGCGCTGGCCGGCATCTACGCAGCGCTGCGCATCTCAGGGCAGCGGCTCTCCGAGCAAAGATTCCTGTTCCTCGGCGCAGGCTCGGCGGCGACCGGCATTGCCGAACTGATCAGCCTCGCGATGGCGAGCGAGGGCACGGAGCTCACGGCGGCGCGGGGCCGCAACGCCCTGTTCGATGTCAATGGCCTGCTGGTGAAATCGCGCACTGATCTGACCCACTTTCAGCAGCGGTTCGCCCTGGATCATGCGCCGGTAGCGACTTTCGTCGAGGCGGTAAAGGCGCTCAGGCCAACGGGCATCATCGGCGTCAGCACCACGCCGAACCTGTTTGATCAGCAGGTCATCGAGGCCATGGCCGAGATCAACGAACGGCCGATCGTCTTTCCCTACTCCAACCCGACTTCGCGCTCCGAGTGCACCGCCGCGGAGGCCTATGGCTGGTCGCAAGGTCGGGCAGTCTTCGCGAGCGGCAGCCCGTTCCCACCAGTCGAGATCGACGGGCGGCGCTTTGTGCCGGGACAGGGCAACAATGTCTACATCTTCCCGGCCATCGGCTTAGCGGTCTTTGCCACCGACGCCACCCGGGTGACCGAGGACATGTTCATCATCGCCGCCAAGGCTGTGGCGGAGCAGGTTGGTGAGGAGCACCTCGCGACCGGACTGATCTATCCGCCGCAGAGCCGCATTCTCGAGGCATCGCTCCATGTCGCCGAGCGGATCGCCGCCTACATTTTCGACCAGGGCTTGGCAAAGGTGCCGCGCCCGAACGATATCGGTGCGCTGATCAGTGCTTGCGCTTACCGACCAATCTATTCGGATGAAGCCGGCTAAGATCGCTTTCCCAAACCGATGCATGCGGATCAGGCATGAGCGAGCGCGCAACTGTACATTCTGGAGAGGGGTCGTCGGCAGTCTGCGCTGAACCGGGCGTAGCCGCGTCGCATTCAGGCAGTGTTGATACGGGTGTGATAAAGGGGGCCGCGATCGTGGACTGGGTCGACGAGTCGGCCGGTAGTAAACCGTTGCTGTTTGCGCTCAGCCTGATCGCAGGCAGCGTGGACGTCATCGGCTTTCTCGGACTTGGCGGCCTATTCATAGCCCACATTACCGGAAATCTCGTTGTTCTTGCCGCCAGGCTTGTCGGCGACGGTCAAGCGCCGGTGGCTCATTTGATCTCGGTTCCGGTGTTCGTGCTCGTAGTTACCCTGGTGAAACTTCTTGTGACTGGATTGGAGCGTATGCGGATCCCCTCTCTGCTGCCTCTGCTCCTGCTGCAGTTCGCCCTTCTTTCTGCTTTCCTTGCCACCTGTATCGAGAACGGACCGCATGTGGATCCTGATTCAGCGAACATGGTTGTCGCGGGCATGCTGGGCGTCTCGGCCATGGCTGTTCAAAACGCTCTTGTGCAGCTCTTGAAGGGAGCGCCTTCCACTGCGGTCATGACAACCAACATAACGCGTTTCGTGGCGGATCTCAGCGAGGCGCTGCTTGGAAGCAGTACCGGCGATCGGATCAACGCAAGAAAGCGGGCGCAGCGCGCGGGACTGGTGATTGCCGGCTTCTTCATCGGATGCGCAATCGGTGCGGCCTGCGAACAAGCATTCGGCCTGTGGTCCATCCTGCTGCCGGCAAGCGGCGCGCTTATCGCTGTCGTGCTGGGGACAGGCCCACGCGGCCGGCCCAAGACGATTGTTGATAAAAGAACGTTCGACGGGCGACAATAGCGGCTCAATATGTCCACCAAGCAAACTGAATTTCGCATTCAACCTTCAGTTCTACAAGAACAAGGATGGTCGGCAGGATGCGCCCTGCGATGACCATAGGTTGGCAGCGGCCGACGAACAGTTCCGACTGGCCTGACCGTTGTCGGCAATCTCTTTGCGCAAGAGCAAGCCAATCGCAGCAGTAGCGATCAAGCCAGTTTCCGCTTGGAGCCTTAGCTACTGAACAGGTGCTGTTCCGGCCCACGGGTGGAGTATCGGTTTCCACTCCGGCATACCGAACAGCGACAGTCGATCACGAAGAAGTTCCCCTCGCCTTGGCGCGACGCCGGGCGATGCCCTCGTTGAACAACAGGAGATTCCATGCAACGGACGTCCTTGATCATCGTTGCCCTCTTGTTCAGCTGCAGCGCAAGTTATTCGCAAACGATGAACACACAGGCATTAGGAGCGACCTCCGCGCTCGGCATCCCGGGGTCCAGCGGCTCGGGTACGTCCAGCACCGGCATTCCTCTGGGTGCAACCGAGATTGATCCAGGGGGGATGAGCACAGCAATCGGCACAACCTGTTCGACCTTCGACGGAGGCGGACTCACAACGCCCGCCCCTATGGCCGCAGCCTCGGATTGCACGTCCTCGCCCAACTTATCTTCGCGTGGCACTGCGTCGCCTCTGTCAACTCCGGGTTCGAGCACAAGTTCTGCACTGAATGGCAGCACAATCCCGCTGAGCTCGACTGAATTGAGCAATGCCGGCGTGAGCCCAATAATCACGATTCAGGCGCCGAGCACCGAGAGCAATACAATCGGCAGCACTGCGATGGGAGTCCCCTCGTCCAGCAGTGGGGCGCCGTGCAGTGGCCCGAGCAGCGGGAGCAGTTTCAACTCGGCCTCCGGGTCGACGAGCACAGCCGGATCTCTTCCCGGGTGCTACTAAAGCGGGGCTTTTATGCGCAAAAGATTCATGGTGCTCATCACGGCGATAGCTGTCATTGGCGGCGCCGGGCCGGCGGTGTGGTACGTCAGCGATACGACCCCACCGGCCCAAGCCGCCCTCCCACCTCCGGCCGTTCCAGTGGTTGCCGGAACAGTTGAGAGCAGCAACGTGCCCGTCTATCTGCACGGGATGGGCACAGTCGTCGCCTACAACAATGTGATTGTCCAAAGCCAAATCACCGGACAGATCATCAAGATCGCCTTTATCCAGGGACAGACAGTGAAGAAGGGCGATCTTCTGGCCGAGATCGACCCGCGGCCTTATCAGGCACAGCTTGACCAGGCGATCGCGACCCGCGACCGCGATCAGGCGCAGCTCCTCAATGCCCGCGCCGATCTAAACCGCTATACTGCCCTGCAGCAGAAGGGGTTCGCCACCACGCAGCTGGTGGCAACCCAGAATGCCCAATTAAGCCAACTGCAGGCGCAGGTGAAATACGACGAAGGCGTTATCGCCCAGGCGCGAACGAACCTGAGCTATACGAGGCTGACGGCTCCGATTGACGGGGTGACGGGCGTTCGTCAGGTCGACGAAGGGAATATCATCACTCCGTCCAGCGCGAACGGTCTTGTCGATATCGCACAGATCCAGCCGGCCTCCCTGTTTTTCTTCCTGCCGCAGACCGACTTCGTTCAGATCCAGCAGCAAATGGCCACGGGACCGCTGACAGTCCTCGCATACAGTCAAGACGACAAGGTCAAGCTTGATACAGGCAAGCTCGATCTCATTGACAATCAAATCGTCCAGACCACCGGAACGATTCGACTGCGTGCCAGCTTCCCCAATGCCAAGCGCACACTGTGGCCCGGCGAACTCCTCAATGTTCGACTGCTTCTCGAGACCCGCCAAGGCGGCCTGACGATCGCCGGTTCGGCCGTGCAGCAAGGGCCGCAAGGATCGTTTGTATGGGTCATCGGCTCCGACGGAACAGTCCAGACGCGTCCAGTCGAGGTCGCGGAGATTGACGAGGGCATAGCCCTGATAAATTCCGGGCTTCAGGCTGGCGAGAAGGTCGTCGTGGACGGCCAGTATCGACTGCAGCCGGGTGCCTCCATCCAGGCACTGACTGGACAGGCCGCTCGCGGCGCTCAGTTGCAGAGCTCTATCGAGCAGGAAATCCCATGAATGTTTCGGCATTTTTCATCCGCCGCCCGATCGCGACGGCGCTGCTGATGCTGGCAGTGCTGCTGCTGGGGCTCGCGGCCTACCCGCTTCTGCCCGTGGCAGCCCTGCCGAACGTGAACTTCCCGACCATTCAGATCCAGGCGCAGCTTGCAGGCGCCGATCCGCAGACGATGGCATCCTCGGTCGCGACCCCACTCGAACAGCAGCTCTCGCTTATTCCGGGCGTCACGCAGCTAAGTTCTGTGAGTGGGCTCGGTACCACACAGCTCACGGTTCAGTTCGATCTGAGCCGTGACGTCGATAGTGCTGCCGCCGACGTGCTCGCAGCCATCAACGCCGCAAGCCCGTATTTGCCCCAAGGCATGACCTACCCTCCCACGATCCGCAAGGTGAACCCGGCCGATACGCCTATCCTGGTCCTCGCCCTCACCTCCAAATCGGTCCCGCTCACTACAGTAGATGCGTATGTCGAAGGTATCCTTGTCCCCAAGCTCTCGCAAATCGCCGGCGTCGGACAGGTCGGGATCGGCGGCCAGCAAAAACCTACCGTCCGTGTTCAGGTCGACCCGCAAGCGCTCGCCAATCGCGGCATAAGCATGGAAGATGTACGCACCATACTCGGCCAGGCGAATGTCGATCAGCCGAAGGGCACTCTCAACGGTCCGAAACAGAGTTATACGCTCAACACCAACGATCAAATCGTAAAACCAGACCAGTACCAAAACCTGATCATAGCTTACCGAAACGGCTCACCGGTTCGCATTAGCGACGTCGGCAATGTGACAGCGGGGCCGGAAAACGTCTTCAACGCGGGCTGGTACAATGACCAGCGCGCGGTTTTCCTCACGATCCTGCGCCAGCCTGGCGCCAACGTGATCGACACGGTCGATCGCGTCAAGGCGTTGTTGCCGCAGCTTCAAGCCTCAATCCCACCGGCGATCAAGCTCGATGTGCTTTCGGATCGAACTCAAACCATCCGCGCTTCCGTTAAGGACGTTCAGTTCACATTGATTCTCACGATTGCGCTCGTGATCATGGTCATCTTCATCTTCCTGCGTAATGTCTGGGCGACTGTCATTCCGGCCGTGACAGTGCCGCTCTCGCTCGTAGGAACATTCGCCGCACTGTACGCACTGGGTTACAATCTCGACAATCTGTCGCTCATGGCGCTCTCAATTGCTGTCGGCTTCGTGGTTGATGACGCCGTTGTCGTGATCGAGAACATCACACGTCACCTGGAGGAGGGTCTTTCTCCGATGGAGGCCGCCCTCAAAGGCTCCGCCGAAATTGGCTTCACGATCGTATCAATAACGCTTTCGCTAATTGCGGTCTTCATTCCACTGTTCCTCATGGGTGGCTATATCGGCAAGCTGTTTCAGGAGTTTGCCATCACGGTCAGCGTCTCGCTCGTGCTGTCACTTCTGGTCTCGTTGACGCTGACCCCCATGATGTGTGCCCGCCTCCTGAAGCGTCCGGCCGAGACGCACGGGCGCCTTTATATGTTCTTCGAGCGCGGCTTCGATGGCTTACTTGGCGCGTATGAGCGGGCTCTTCGTGTAGCCCTGAAGCACCGGTTCATCACACTGCTGGTAATGCTCGGCACGATCGGGCTCACCGGCTACCTTTACTCTGTCGTTCCTAAGGGCTTCTTCCCGCAACAGGATACCGGAATGATAACCGGGATCGCGGAAGCAGCGCCGGATGTCTCATCTCAGGCGATGAGCGCGCGCATACAGGCAGCCATCCATGTGGTGATCGCGGATCCGGCAGTCGCTTCGGTCGGGTCCAGCATCGGGCCTTCCGGTGCGACTTCCACCCTTAATCAAGGCCGCCTCTTCATCGCCCTGAAACCGCGCGAGCAGCGCGATGCTTCCGCCGACCAGGTGATCAATCGCCTGCAAGCGTCATTGGCTAAAATCGAGGGCATCAGGCTGTACATGCAAGCAGCGCAAGATATCACCGTTGGGGCGCGTGTCGCCAAAACGCAATATCAGTACTCGCTGACGGATGCAGATTCCAACGGGCTGGATCACTGGTCGGCCTTCTTCCTCGAAAAGCTGCAAAAGCTGCCCTTGATCTCGGACGTGGCAACAGACCAGGAAAGTGGCGGGCCGCGGCTCAATGTGACCGTCAACCGCGAAGTCGCATCGAGCTTCGGCATCCTGCCTGGGACGGTCGACAACATTCTGGACGATGCCTTCGGCCAGCGAATTGTCTCGACCATCTACACGCCGCTGAACCAATACCACGTCGTGCTCGAGGTCGACCCGCGCTTCCAAACCGGCCCCGAGGCGCTCAGCGACATCTATACACCCTCATCTGCCGGGCAGCAGGTACCACTCGACACCCTGGTCAAGAATGCAGTCACGACGGCGCCGAGTGTGGTCAACCATCAGGGCCTGTTCCCCTCGACTACGATCTCGTTCAACCTGAAACCGGGCGTGGCACTCGGCGACGCGGTCAACGCCATTCACCAAATCGAGCAGACAAGCGGGAAGCCGGCGTCGCTCACGACCACTTTCCAAGGTAATGCGAACGCCTTCACGTCAGCCCTGTCGGGAGAAGTGATGCTGGTCGTGGTAGCGCTTGTGGTCATTTATATTATCCTCGGCGTTCTCTACGAGAGTCTGATTCATCCCATCACCATTTTGTCGACGCTGCCGTCGGCCGGCATCGGTGCGCTTCTGTTGCTGATGGTCGCGCAGAGACCGCTCGACGTAATAGGCATGATCGGCATCATCCTGCTCATCGGCATCGTCAAGAAGAACGGCATCATGCTCGTCGACTTCGCACTCGAGCGCGAACGCATGGAGGGACTGAGCCCGGAGGAATCAATCTATCAAGCGTGCCGGCTACGGTTCCGTCCTATCCTCATGACTACTGTTGCGGCGCTCCTCGGCGGCCTCCCGCTGATGCTCGGCACCGGCGTTGGATCTGAACTCCGCCAGCCGCTCGGCTACACTATCGTCGGCGGCCTGCTGCTTTCTCAGCTGTTGACGCTCTTTACCACGCCGATCGTCTACCTCTACCTCGACCAACTCAGCGGGTTGGTGCGGCGCCGGCGCCAGCCGGCGAAAGAGAAGTATCCCGATGTGGTCGAGGCGTAGAATTCGCGTGAGCGTTTCTTGCTCAACATCGGATCCAATCAGGAGGCTCCGACCGACCAAACTCAAGACATCGATTGCAGCCGGTGGACCATATATCTCAGCCAAAGAACTCGGAAAAACCGAGTCCTTCTTGGCCAAGACGACTGCAGTCCACAGTTGAACATCGTCAGAAGGTCGGAAATGCCTAACTCTCCATATCGGCGGCAATATCGGACAAGCATTGTCCTCCCGCTTAGCTATGGAGATGATGCATTTCATTCGTCTGACCCGATCAACTACCCATTGAGGTGCCTGACGAAACGCGCACTCCAACCCACAGGATAGCCATGCGCCTACCCCTTCTCTTACCGTCCGACCTCAGCCCGGACCAACGTGATCTCTATGATGACATGCGAAACGGCATCCAGAGCGGATTCAAAGGCTTTGAGGCGATCAACGATGACGGCGCGTTGATCGGTCCATGGAATCCATGGCTACACTTCTCAAGATTCGGCGCCCCGACATGGGAGCTCGTCAAGGCGCTTTCCGCCTCGCCCACGCTGCCAAAGCCGGTCCGCGAGGTCGCGATCCTTGTGACGGGCGCACATTTTCACTCGGCCTACGAACTCTATGCCCATGTTCTTGTTGCAGAGGCGAGTGGGCTGGCTGAGGAGACAATCGCAACCATCGTAGCCGGGCAACGTCCGGTGGACCTGACGTCCCAGCAAGTGGCAGCATACGATGTCGCTTCCGCGCTGGTATCGGGGAGGCTTCTTCCCGATCTGGTCTATCGCCAGGCGGTGAAAGCCTTCGGCGCGGATGGCGCCGCCGAACTCATTTACCTGACCGGCCTTTACAGCCTCGTATCGGTGATATTGAACGGCTTCGACGTGCCGGTACCGGAGAGCAGGAATGCCCTCTGAACGCGCCAGTTCTGCTCTTGCGCTGAAGCAGCTGTGCTGGCGATCGCGTTGCCGGCGTGCTGACGATCCCATCGCCCGCACGGTTGAGATCCCTCGGCCCGACGTAAGACTTAACCGCCCTGAGCTCGAACAGCGTCTATGACATTGCGACTGCAAACGCGAGGAAGCGACGATGGCCGATAGCTGGATCAATTCTGGAACGGGACGTTTGAGCTGCCTCGCGCAGTCCTGAATAGGGTCTCCGGCCGCACGACGCCGCACCTTTGTCAGGCAGCTTAGACCCGAGCGCGGGACTCCCTCGTAACTGGCAGAATGCCATGAGATCATGTCTCCATGGCAGCGGCAGTGATGCCGTCGGATGTCACGGGCTGGTGTGCCGGCATGATCAGGGGAAGATTATTTTTTCCCTGGAATAGACGAGTCGTCGAGCTGCGGATTGCCTCAGCTTGCCTTTGCCGCATCCCCGCCTGTCACCGCAAACTCAGCCCCGGTCACCAACGCAGCGGCATCGGACGCCAGGAAGACTGCGACTGGTGAAATATCCTCCGGCTGCAGCCAACCCACCTGGAGCGGCACGGTTGGTGCACGCGCTTCCCAAGCCTCCCGCGCGGTCGGATTAGCTGTGGGCGTTCTGTTCGATTGCTCGATCGCAGCCCGAAAGCGCTGCTCATTGTAAGTTAGTGGGGTGCCGACCAAACCGGGCAATATCGCGTTGACCGTGATGTTGTGCTGACCAAGCTCGAGCGCCGCGGATTTCATCAGTCCGAGAATGCCCCATTTCGAGGCGGAATAACTCGCGCCATCTTTGGTCCCCATCCTGCCCTGCATAGATGAAAGCAGGATAAGGCGACCATATTTGCGAGCAACCATTCTGGGACCGAAAGCGCGTATGGTATTGGCCGTGCCGTTGAGATTGTTTTCAATCTGATCCCGCCAATCCATGTCATCCATCTGCATCAAAGGCTTCCAACCTTGGATCGCTGCATTGGCGACCACAATGTCGATCTTCCCGTACTCACGTTCGACCTGGTCGGCGACCCGGCGTAGCGCCGCGATGTCCCGGATATCAGCCTTCACAGCCGCTCCGCGTCGACCATATTTCTGGATCTGCGCAACAGTCTCCGAAAGCTCGCTGTCCGTTGCAGGAATCGCATCTGCCGTGGGGCTCACCGGACCTGCAATGTCGAGCGCGACAACGTCCGCACCGTTTGCAGCAAATTCGACCGCGATTGCGCGGCCGATGCCGCGAGCGGCTCCGGTAACGACCGCGATCTTGCCCGACAGGGTCGAACCCCGGCCGGGTAGGATCGGGCCAGCAGACCTGTCCTTGGGTGGTGTCGGATAAGGACCAGCTACGGGCTCGGCGACGGGTGCATGCGCCATTGCTGCTGACGAAGCCGCGCTGGCCTGCCTGCTGCTTGCCAAGGTGGCAATCGCAACGCCGCTTCCCAAAAGCAAGGTGCGGCGGGTGGTGTCGCCGGTTTTCGCCTTGTCGTGTCCCATCTCGTTTCCTTTCAAAGCCTCACAAGCTGCAAGTTTCTTCGCGACGATCGTAACTCCGAACCGATCACGATGGAGCCGAGCGTCGGTTTTGATCGGATCCGTCCTGCCGTGGCGGCTGGGATCAAAACCCCATTCAGCAAGGGGCAGCCGCCCGGCTGCGCGAGTAGGCAGTGGGCGTGAAGCCGGTCAGCTTGCGGAAGGTGGCCGTGAACGCGCTGGTCTCGCTGAAGCCCACGGTAAGACCTATTTCTGTCACGGACATCGCAGACTCAACAAGCAGCACCATTGCCCGTTCGATGCGCCGCGTGACGTGGAACCGATGAGGTGGCACGCCGAATGATCGCTTGAAGGCTCTGGCGAAGTGATACGTGCTTAGACGCGCGAGTTCGGCGAGATCCGAAAGTGATATCGGCTCTGCGAGATGCTCTTCAATGTGGGCAGCAACCACTCGCTGCTGCCATGCGGCAAGCCCGCCGCGGACAGGAGTGTCGGCTTGCGAAGCCGCTTGATCGAGGCGACATAGCTCACGGGCAAGCACGAGGGCCAGCGCCTGAAGATACGATGCATCGCCTGCAGCGGACCTCTCGACGATTTTCCCGAGATTGAGCGCGAGCGCCAGGAGCACCGCATCCTCGAAGAAGAGCCGCGGCATCGGCACATCGGGGTTCGACACCTGGGCCGGATCGAAATACACGAAAATGATCCGGGTCACGCCCTGCGCCTCGTGCCAGTCGTGATACGCGTGATTTGCGGGCACGAAGCTTGTTCTCCCCGTCCGGTCCTTCAAACCAGATCGTGGCAGACCGTCCACAAACGTCTCCCCTGCGCGCCGAACGCCTTGCTCCCAAACGGCGAGCAGATGCACGGGGGCGTTGAAATGGTACTCGGCTCTGATGTCATCCCTGGTCTCGACGATCTCGGCAATCATGCCGCCGCAGGTCACGGCTCGCCGTGTGGCCGCATAGGCCGGGGATATCTCGACAAGCGGACCAACAAGCCCGCTACATGCGACTGTATTGACTTGGCCAGCGACGTGCGCCGCCTCGCGTCTGCGGAGCTCGGAAGGGCTTGTCGGCATTGGCCATGACGGCAGAGCTGCAGGCAAAACCGCGCCACCAGCGGTGGCAAATGGCTCGAGCTTCGGGAGTGACGAGTCTAACAGCATTAGCGCACCTTGCAGGTTGGAGACCTTTGTTCGTGCCGTGCGCCTTAGTTACGTGCGACCTGCGGACCGCTCCATCGTACATAGGTAAGCCGTAGTAGAATCTCGGTGTGGCAGGCCTATACTTGTGTATGTTTTTTCCCAAGTCATGGCGGCAGATCTGGACCCTGCGAGCTCATCGCAACGGAAGCGTTCGCGCTGACTCGGTCAAGCCGAACCGGCACGCATCGGAAACCCAAAGAACCTTGAGTTGAGTTAAGTGCGAATTCGGCACTCTCGCCTGACCACCGAACGCACGCCATCTCAACCTTGGCGGCAAGCCGGCTGCTGCGGGTTTGTTCTCAGAGTTGGGCGGTCCCGTTTCGGGTATCGCCTGCGGAGATGGACACCGCCTGCGAGCCGGCGCTGTCTTCGGCGGGCACGGAGAACCGAAAAATGGCCCCTCGAGGTTCATTCGCCGCGGCCGACAACTCGCCGCCATGCCTTTCGACAATGGTGCGCGAGATGGAGAGCCCCATGCCAAGCCCTCCAGGCTTGGTGGTGTAGAATGCATCGAAAAGCCGCATTAGACTTTGCGGGTCCATCTCCGGACCAGTGTCGCACACCTCAACGACAATCGCGGCCGGCTCCGCCTGACAGGTTCTGATCAGCAATTCTCGTGACCCGTCGCGAACGCCAGCCATAGCCTCGATAGCATTGATGATCAGATTGAGCATGACCTGTTGCAACTGGACCCGATCCCCACGGATGGGCGGCAATCCCTCCGTAAGCTCCAGCCGAAGGTGAGCGTCATTTGCGAGGACTTGCCGTCGAGTGAGGGCCACGACTTCGAGCATCAAGCTGTTGACATGGAGGAGCTCAGACCGCCGAGGTGATTTCATGAACAGGGCACGAATGCGCTGAACGACTTCCGAAACCCGCGTCCCTTCATTGACGATGCTGCGGAGAGCATGTTGCGCTTCCTTGAGGTTCGGCTGTTGACCACTCAACCAGCGCAAGGCGGCTTGTGCATTCGTGACCACAGCGGCAACCGGCTGGTTTACCTCATGCGCAATTGAAGCCGTGAGTTGACCCATGGTCACCACTCGGTTTGCATGCGCTAGCTCAGACTGAAGCCTCTCACGCTCGATCATGCTGTCCTTCAGAACCTGGACTGCGGCAGCCATCTTGCCGACCTCGTCGCTGCGCTCGATCCTGGGCACCTCGACGGCGGTGAACCCCTTGGCGAGTGTCGTTATTGCTGCCGTGAGGCGTCCGATAGGCGCAGCAATGGATCGGGTGACAAGAGCGGCCATCAACGCCGCTATGACCAATGAGACCGCGCAGCCAAGCACCGTCATCGTATACGCTGCCGTAAAGGCCTTTCGCTGAGTAGCGTCTCGCCCTGCAAGGAGCTCCAGCTCAGCTTTCTCGATCTCCTCGGCTTTCGCGTGAATAAGATCGATTAAGCTTCTACCAACCATTGAGCTTTCAATGGCACGCGCACCCTCCTGCCCCTCGGGCTTTGGCATGAGAGCAATTTCACGATCCGCAATGCTAGATCGCCATTTCTTCTCCAAATCATCGAGCGCATTGAGCCGACTCTGCTGGGACGGGTTGTCTTTAGTTAAATCTCTTAGCTTGCTAATTAACTGCTCGTACCTAGCGTTGCTCTGGCGGGAAGACTCCAGAAAACTGTCATCACCGGTAAGTACGTAGCCGCGGAGGTTCGATTCCTGCTCCAGTACGGCATGCCTTGCTGTGCTTAGGGCGACCACTACGTCGGTGGAATGGATGCGCCAATTCTTGGCTTCCTCCACTACTAGCAGCCGGTCGTAAACTACTGCGCTGCTCACAAAAATGGTGGCAAGCACCACGACAAACGCCGCTAGCAGCTTGCTTAAAATCGGCAGGTTTGCCAAAGCGGACACACAAACTCCTCCAGGCCGCGGCGAACCCTTCGGGGGCCTCACTTCAGATTCTACAGTCCGGCCGGGGCATATGCACGTCGATTCTCCCGTCAAGCCCCAGCGAACACGGCGGCACTCCAAGCTGGGACTCTGGACACGCCGCATGGCTGATTTGCCGGAGCATATTGCTGCCGGGGCCCTTCTGTTTCGGACGGAGCACTACCTGCGACTTTGAAGGAGGCGCAATCATCGATTGGTTGACAAGATTGATATGAACGCGCTGCCCGTTGCTGCGGCCAGTACTCCCCCGTTCGCAGACCATGCATAAGGCTGCATGCTGACCACCGAGCGTGAGCGCCCAAACCGTGTTCGCGACGCGTGGGGCGAACGTGGCGTCGTGTTCAACATCACTCAGATCCCTTCGCGCCGCCCAGCTGTGCCATAGCCATTCCCGGCACACTGCGAATTAGCGCTGCCTTCGATTACACTCGGATCCTAGAACCTGGCGGCCGCGGGCCATCTCCTCTCGACGCAGCGGCGTCAGACGGGCATTCTTGTGGATGTTCATTCGGTCCTCCGAGAATCACTGAGGCTTCGACAGCCTCAGCTTTCTCGGTCGGGGCCGAATGGACAACCTCCTGGAGGCTCACAGCTAGTTGAGCGCGGGCTTTACCTTCGATGGGGTAAACGGCACCGAACGGAGCCGCGCGCCGGTCGCCTCGAAGATGGCATTGCTAATTGCCGCCGGTACGACCGCACAGGACGGTTCGCCGCCGCCCCATGGTGGCTCGTTCGGTCGATCTATCAGATCAATCACCACGTCGGGAACTTCGGGAAAGGTCAGGATCGGATAGGTGGCCCAGTCGAGGCTGGTCACCATGGAGTGGTCGAAGGTCACTTCCTCTTTCAGCACCCGGCTCACCGTCTGCACGATGCAGCCTTCGATCTGATTGCGCAGTCCGTCCGGATTGACAATCTGGCCGCAATCATGCGCGATATAGAAGCGCTGGACCGCAATCTCCCCTGTTTTTCGGTTGATGCGCACCTCTGCGACGGCGCCAACATAGGTACGGACCAGCTCGTATTTGACATAGGCGAGGCCGCGCCCGGCAACGACGTCCGCGCTCCGATTGGGCTGCGGCCGCGCACGCCAGTTGCTAAGCGTCGCGAGTCGCTCCAGAAGCTCCTTGCCGCGCCGGTCGTCGAGATGATCGAGGCGGTATTCCAGTGGATCGGCGTGCAGTTCCGCGGCGATCTCATCCATGAAAGACTCGTTCGCAAACGTGTTTTGCAGCCGTCCAGGAGAACGGATCCAGGACGGCTTGAGCGGCGTCGATTCGAGCCGATGCGCGGTCGTCTTCACGTTCGGAAAGGTGTACGGGATGGCGAGATCGTTGAGGACGCCGCCCGGGCTAAGCTGGCTCAGATCTTTCAGACCGGCAAGACCGGCGCCGACAAGCTCCACTAACGTGGGGCCGCCTTGAGGAATAAACAGCTCGGATTCCCATGCGACGAGCTCATGACCCTGATCGATGCCGGCATGCATGTCGAGAAGAGTGGGCGGCCCCTTCGGATCCCAGCCATGCTCGTCGGCGCGCATCCATTGGACGCGGACCGGACTGCCTACCGCCCGCGCCAATAGAGCCGCGTCCGCCGCCGCGTCCTCATGGCCGTTGCGACCATAGCAACCGGCGCCTTCGACGTAGATACAGCGAACCTTTGCGTCCGAAAGCTCGAGCATCGCCGCTAGTTGCTTGCGAAGATTATGTGTGGCCTGGGAGGCGGTCCAGCAGGTGACAGCGCCTTCGCTAAAGGAGGCGACCGCACAGGATGGGCCGATGGAGCCGTGCGTGTGTATAGCAAAATCATAGGTCGCCGAGAGTTTGCGTGGCGTCGCTGCAATCGCCGATGTCGACGAGCCCACATTGCTGAGGATATCGTCATGGACTATCCTCGTTTTGCGGACGTGATCCCAGAGCTGCGTCTGGTCAGGCAGCCCTTCCCATTTCGACCATGTTACGGTCAATTGCTGGGCCGCCTTAACCGCGCTCCATTCGGTTTCGGCGACAACGCCGAGGAAGTTGCCGATGCGGACCACTCGGACAATGCCAGGGATGTCGCTTATCGACGACTCCTCGTAGGAGACGAGTTTCGCGCCGATCCCTGACGGCCGGATGACGCGGCCGTGCAGCATGCCCGGGAGCTTGAAATCCTGCATGTAGGTGAAGCGTCCATCTACCTTCTGCGGAATATCGAGGCGCGCGACCGGCTTTCCAACAATCGTATATTCGGAGACCGGTTTTTCGGGAGCGTTCGGATCGACGTCGATGGCGAGCGAGTCACCGCTGACGAGCTGACCGATCGGGATCTCGTGGCCGTTGGAGGCTCTCACGATCCCGCCTTGGACCGAGAGCGACGAAACCTCAACCTTAAGCGCCGTAGCTGCCTTTCGGAGAAGCGCCTGACGCGCGGTAGCCGCCGCTCGCCGCAATTGCATTCCACCTTTCTCGATGGAATAGCTGCCGCTCGTGGTTCCCTGGTCCGGCGTCAGCGCCGTGTCGCCCTCGATGATTGCAACTTGGCTCATCGGGACATCGAGCTCTTCTGCCACAATCTGCGTGAGGGCTGTGCGCACCCCTGTCCCAAGGTCGACTTTGCCGGAGTAGACTGTAACCTTGCCCTCACGGTCGACCGCAAGGAAGCCCTCGACGCGGTCGGGCGATACGCTCTTCTGCGGCGCGGCCGTTTGAGCCCTTGCACGCTCGGGGACAACACCAAAGGTTACAACAAGAGCCCCGGCCGCAAGCAACACAGAGCGCCGGTCTATGATGACGGTCATGACATCCTCCTCATCGGCCAGCCGCCCGCCTCACTGCGCGGACGATGCGCAGATGCGTGCCGCAACGGCAAAGGTTGTTTGCCAATTCCTGCTTGATTTCCTGGTCGCTAGGCTTTGCTTTGCGCCGTAGCAGCGCAGCGGACTGCATGATCATCCCGTTGATGCAGTATCCACATTGGACGGCCTGCTCATCTATGAAGGCCTGTTGCAGGGGATGGCGGTTTGCATCGGAGCCGAGCCCCTCGAGAGTGACGACCTTGCTGGCTCCAACCGAAGAAAGTGGCGTTACGCACGACCGCGCTGCCTCGCCGTCGATCAGCACGGTGCAAGCCCCACACTGACCCAGGCCGCAGCCGAAGCGCGGTCCACGCAGTCCAAGCTCGTTTCTGAGCACATAAAGCAGTGGAGTATCGGGATCGGTGACGGTGACCGACTCCATCCTGCCGTTCACGTTTAGGTCTGTCGTAGCCACGTAAGTTCCTCTACCAGTCTCTGGGCAAAACAGGGTGGTCCGACTGAGAGTGTAGATATCGCCCGGCAGATATCTTTGTCCGCATTGCCGCGATTGGTTCGGTCTTGCCCTGAATGCTCTGGCGGCAGCACTCGTCCTGCTCTCGCGTAAGGCCCGAGCTTGCAACATCGGCTCAGGGTCGTAGCGGCGGCACCATGAATTCTGGTCCAATCGGATTCTTGATATCGCGCAAAGGATGCGATCAATTTCTAATGTCGCTCGCATCCAGCTGCCAGCCGCCCACCTGATCAATAAGCCGCAGCTGGTCTGGATGACGAGCACCCACAGCACGCTGTTGTACCTAGTGGAGCATCCAGCGCTGCGAGGTGGATGGAACTTGGGATCGATGCGGCGCAGATCGTCGCCGTTGGTCTCGGGCCCATCCTGCCGACAGCAAACCGCGGCACAGCGTCCACAGCCGAACGTCGGTGTTGTTGTTACGGCAGTAACGCAGGATCTCTGAGTCACGCGGCGCCGTTGGGCGCCCGCGGCTTCGGGTTTCCGACGCGGCGGCCGCTCTTGCCGGCATGCGCCAGCACGTTGAACCCGGCCGTGCCAGGCGGCGCACAGCACCTTCGGGACTGTGCCTTGAGGCCTCCGTGGGCGTCGGAGACGAGTGCTTAACGCCGCGCAGCCCGGCGGGCGGTCAGATTGCGGAGGAACTCTCCAGATCGGATGGGCCTCAAAGTCCCGACCTCAATGCCGAGCACCTCTCGCCGAGCATCGGTATTGACGGCGATGGACGGCGAGCGAGACGATGCGCCCGCCGTGGTCGGCCGATCGCGGCGAACTCTCGATATGCGTGTGCATCGCCAACCTGTTAACTCGCACCGGCTTCACTGATTCGCGTACCTGCGTCCTTGGCTGCCAGACCGCCGATCGCCGACCAGTCGAGTTTGTCGCCGCCATGGGCGAACAAGGTAAGAAAGCGGTCACGCAAGAGGCTCGCGAGCGGCAGTGGCACGCGCAGATCCTCGGCGACGGCCAGCACGAGCCGAATGTCCTTGTACCCGAGCGGCGCGGCGAAGCCGGCCGGCTCAAACGTCTCGTCGGCGACGAGCGCGCCATAGGTTTTGTAGACGGGCGCGCCGAAGAGTGTTGATGTTAGGATGTCGAGATATTGATGCTTATCGATCCCGCCTTTGCCGACAAGCGCCAAGGCCTCGCCGAGCGACTCGAACACGGACGCGATCAGAAAATTACCGCTCAGCTTGACGAGATTGGCCGCTTTCGGCGTTTCAGAGACCACGAACGTTTTCTGGCCTATGGCGTCGAAGAGAGGTAAAGCAATTTCGATGGCGTCCGGTGCGCCCGCGGCGATCACAAACAGTTGGCCGGCGGCTGCTACATTTGGCCGTCCGAACACAGGCGCTGCGATGAATTGCTGACCGGCTTCAGCGTGATCGGCCGTCAGCCGCTCTGAAAGTGCGACACTGATCGTGCTCGCCGAAATATGGACGGCACCCTTCGGAAGGTTCGCCAGTATACCACGGTCCCCATAGACCACGCTCTCGACGGCGTGATCGTCCGCCAGCATCGTAAACACGACTTTACCCTTGCACGCGTCTGAGACCTGGCTTGCGGCATGGGCGCCCTTATGGCGGAGGTCTTCGTCCTTACCCGGTGTCCGATTGTACACAGTCACGTCGTGGCTCGCCTGGAGGAGGTTCCCGGCCATGGCGGCGCCCATGTGCCCCAACCCGATGAATCCAACTTTCATTTGCGTATCCTTTCAGGGCAAAATGATTGAACTGGCCACGGCATCGACCCAGCGGCCTTGAACAACGGCCATCAGCGTGAACGCTTCGGGACGTAGCCCTAGAGCTACCGAAAATGCCGGCCTGTCACGCGACGACCTCGATAATTCCCATCATTCCCTTGTCCTCGTGATCGACCGCGTGACAGTGATACACGAACCGGCCTACGATTACGGGGTCCGTGAAAGGGATCACTACTTTCAGCATACCCGGTCCGGCATGGGTGGCCGGCGGCACAGAAAACGTGTCGCGAAGGCTGTCCTCGTTCTGTGGGATTCCGTTTAGCTCGGTCACCATGAACGCTGTCTGGTGAATATGGAAACTGTGGTATTGTTGGTCGTTGTTGATGATGGTCCACTCCTCAGTGTCTCCGAGCTTCACGGTTTGATCGACGCGGTTCTCGTCCATCATGCGTCCATTGATCATGAAATGCTGCCGGTCGGGGGTCCTCGAATATACAAGGGTGCGACTGCGCGCGACTGGTGTGGATCGCACCTCATCAAACCATCGCCTACCCTGCACATCATGGCGCAAAACCGCGGCCTCGATGTCCGCAGTTGCGGTCGGCGCCCCGGCAGAAATTACGCCCGCGATCCGTTGTGGAGGACTGGGCTTCCGCCCGGCCGAGTTCTGGAACGGGATGGTCGTCATCGCGTATTCGCCCGATTGCGGACCAATCGCTATCACATCGATCCGCTCGCCAGGTCCAAGAAAGAATTCGGTCAGCTTACGTGGTCGGGACAGCGGATGACCGTCGGTCGCCAACACGTAGAGCGGCATGCCTTCGATGTGGAACTTGATGAAGAGAGTGGCGCCGATGTTAGCAATGCGCCAGAACTGCAGCTCGCCAGGCTGGATCCGCACATGAGGATTAAGCTGACCGTTGACGGAGATGATCTCGCTTTCTTCGCCAAGCTCGACATGCTTGAAGAAAAAGAAACGCTCTGCCAATCCGCCAAGGATGGGAAAGAGCTGCTCGGACCCCTCGACCACGATGCCTCCCGACATTCCACCCAGGATTTGTTTGGCCACAAATCCGTGCGCATGCGGATGATACCAGAACAGGCCTGGCCCCTGGCGATCCCTGACGGGAATATGAATCTTGTAGTCGAACTCCTGGCCCGGATGGACAAGGATAAATACATTGTCACTATTGCCCAAAGGCGAAACCGCCATCCCATGATAGTGCAAATTCGAGGGATCATCAGGAAGGCCGTTCCTGAAAGTGATCGCCATTGTGTCGCCTACTCGCACCCGTAGCAGCGGCGGCAGATAGGCGCGGTTATAAACGAACCCGGGAAAAGCGAAATCACCGAGCTTCACACGATCAGCTGTCGCTGTAAGTGTTGCTTTGAGGACTCCATTGTCACTGCGGATCTCCCCCGGTTGGATCAGTTCTTCGGCGGTTTGGGCTCTTGCCCACTCAGTCCCAAGCAATACTGTGCTTGCCGCAGGCGCGATGGAGAGCGCAGGAGCCGCCAGCGGCAGACCGGCCATTGCCTTAAGAACAAAGCGCCGATTGTGACGTCTCGAAGAACTTCGCAGCGCATCCGCTTCACCAACTCCGCTTCTGTTTGTCATGGCCTGTCTTGCCCTCGTGAATTCGGTTCCAATAAGGCCGCCCGGATTCGGGGCGGCGCGGCGGAGTTCGAAGTAAAAGCGCCCAGAACACTGACCGGTCGTCTCCGCAGGAGTGCCGAAAGGGCTACGCATGGGGAGGGAGCATGCGATGCCTCAGTGGTTTGCGGGACACTTCCATGGAGTGCGGCCATTGTCCTGGGCACCGCGATCTTCGCCGACTGGAACGGCGTCGTATTCTCAGAACGCCGCTGTTATTTCGATTTCGCCCGAATACTCGGCGGCGCCAGCTACATCATTGGACGCATCACCCTCCCTCTCTTCAACTGGCCGACGAAGCGGCGCCGGGTTTGAGGAGGTTATCGAGTGAACGGGACTTAATCGGCGATGGCGAGGCAGGAAGCTGCCCATCTACTCGGCCATCAGGTGTGGCTCACCTGGTAAGACTAGCGCGAACACCATCGCATCGATCGAGCGCGCGCTTGCGCAAGTCTTCTCGACGGTCCTCAGGAAACTGGATTGGAGCTCGAGAGTCCCAGCCGCTCCGAGATCCGCACGAGGTCCGCTAGAGTACGAACCTCCATTTTTCGCATGACATGCCCGCGATGAATTTTGACTGTGATTTCGCTAAGACCGAGCTCGCCTGCGATTTGCTTGTTCATCAGGCCCTTTGTGACGAACGACATGACCTCCCTCTCCCGCGATGTCAGCGTTTGGTAGAGGGCCTTAGTGGCTGCGGTCGATTGCTCCTCGTCACATCTCTTGCGGTCACGTTCCAGAGCCGCGAAGACCGCATCGAGCATGTCTTGATCCCGGAACGGCTTGGTAAGAAAGTCGACCGCCCCTGCCTTCATGGCCCGTACCGACATGGGTATGTCGCCGTGCCCTGTCATGAAGACGATAGGGATAGGGATGCCTGATCTCGCCAACTGGCCCTGGAAATCCAGGCCGCTCACGCCGGGAAGGCGGATATCAAGAACAATGCAGCTCGGCGCCTCAAGAGGTTTGCTCTGCAGGAACTCGGAGGCAGAAGCGAACGTTTCGACCTGCAGTCCGACCGACCTGAACAGGCTGCTTATGGCTTCCCGCAAGGCGGTATCATCGTCTACGACATAGACAATGTTCGGAGTGGAGATCGAATTTCCGTTGGCCCCGGCGGTCATGAATTGCCTCCTGCAACGCTGGTAACCGGACGACGAAGCATGCACTATTTCCCAAATTTGTTCCAAACGGATACGGACCCGCGGGTCTCGAGAAATCAATCGCAGACCTCATGCCGTTCCCCTGGCGACGTGAAAATGGCAAATGGAGCGGCAGAGACGATACCGATATTACCCCGGTTGATTTCACCTCGACAAGAAGGGCTGGCTAATCGCTTTCGCAAGCGATCTTTGCTGCCGATCAGGGCAGCAACTTGGCTCGGGAGGTATATCGAAATCGTCGTTCCTCGGCCGACAGCACTCTGCACATCGATGTGCCCGCCCCACTGATCAACGAAAGCTTTGGCCATCGGCAATCCGAGCCCAGCGCCTTTGGCTGCCGGGTTTGCGGAAAAGAACGGCTCAACCGCTTGTGCCTCGACCTCCTCGGTGATGCTGCAACCACTGTCGCCGCCGCTCGTATGTCGATCGCCGGGCTCAACTGCCGGCCATCGTCGACGGCCCGAGCTATCTCTGATAGGTATTTCGCATATCGACCTTGGTCGAAGTCTTTCGGCCGTAGCAGATCCGGCCCGCTGCCAATTCCAAATTTTCCGGTCGCCTCGCAATTCTCGATCCATTCCAGGCATTCTTCCGCCTTTCAGTTGCGGTACCGGCCACAATGGCCCTTTGCGCTACGGATGACGTGTTTCATCTGGCCTGCTGTCGCTCTGCGCATTTACCGCCTTACTTACACATTCCAGCATTTCAGTGCCATCGAAGGGTTTGCTGAAGAAGGCCAGAGCTCCCGCGCAAAAGGCCTGGCGGCGGTCCCGCTCTTCTGGGTAAGCGGTGATGAAAATGATCGGCCTTTTATAGCGTCGTGCCAGAAGCGCATCCTGGAGCTTGAGACCTGACATCCCAGGCATCTGCACGTCTGTGATAACGCAATTCACCTGATTCAGGCGAGCCGAATCCAGAAGCTCCTCGCCTGACGCGAAGGAGATAGCTTCGTACCCGGCCGAGCGCATCAGATTGGCGGTTGATGTCCGGACCGCACCATCGTCATCGACGATGGCAATCAAAGGGATTTGAGGCACTTCATTGTCTTTCTGATCGGTCCGAAGGGATCCCTCTGTCTCTTCCCCTCTATATCCCGACAATACAAAAATCTGGACTGCTTAGGAACCATACAAAGGTTTGCATCAGCTGGAGATGGCCATAGTAGCAACGACATGGGCGCGATATCGGCAACACGAACTCCGTGGACAGGAATACCAAAGTGTGCGGCCACCCATATCAGGAGATGATCCCTGTTAAACTCATATAGAATGGAGAAAATCTCAGCGAGTTGTAGTTTCGGTCCATGTCAGTTGAGGTCAACTGAAGCCAGTTCGGTAGCCCATTCGGATTTGTTCGGGAACTACGGCATCGTGATTGATGATGGGCAGGAATTTCAGGAGCTACTCCAATGCAGCAAGCGCGTGCGTCTGAGTCTCATGTTGGTCGATCAGGGCAAGAGTACCTGGCTCCTCCGCGTCTTCCGGCGCCAATTGTCCGCGTTAGGGGAGCACATGCATCCGACCCATCAAGTTCATTCCCTGACAGTCCAGACCTGGCAAACTCGCCGGAGATCTCGATCATTCTCGAGCATCTCGACCTTCTCCTTTCGGTAGCTGGATTGCCGACAGCTCGTCCGACTGGCGACGACTTGTTCACCGGCAATGGCACGGCGGCGGGCCTGCTAAAACCGGCCAGCGGAATCCAGCAACCGGCCGATCCCATCGTCGAACAGCTGTCGCAGGCGCTCGAGGCTGCCGAGTGCAGCCAGGAGGATTTCGCCTGCCTCTATGCAGATTCGCTCCGCCTCGCCCTTGTCGCTCGGTTGCTTGCCTTGCACGATCCCGCATATCGGGGGAACCAGTGTTCGCCCCAGCCCCGGAACACACTCCCCATGTGGCGCCTCAAGCGCACCGCCGAGTACATCGAGGCAAATCTCGGAGAAACGATCACATTGGGCGACATGGCCGCGGCAACGGGGCTCAGCCGGATGCACTTTGCTGCCCAATTTCGTGCTGCAACAGGGATACGTCCGCACGAATTTCTTCTACGGCGACGTATCGAACGTGCCAAGGAAATGCTCGCACAGACCCAAACGCCGCTGGTTGAGATTGCCCTCAACATAGGCTTCCAAACGCAATCCCATTTTAGCGTCGTCTTCAAACGTTTCGTCGGCGAGACGCCGAACCGTTGGCGTTCAATCAATTCGGGAGAGACCCGTGGGCGAACCGCCGGTCACCGGACGCTCGCCACTTCCCGCACCTGATCGCAACTGGCCTCTCCTGCGGATCGATCGCAGGAGAATGGCGAAGAATAGCCAAGGAGACCGAAATGAAGAGCAAGCTCAAATATTGGCAGGTTTTATCGATCGTCACGGCAATCATCACCCCGGCCTGTGTGGCAGGCTCCTCGCTGACTGCATCGGCTCAAGGCGGCGAAACCGCTGCGGCGATCGTTGCCGACCAGGCTCGAAGCCAGGGTTTCCCCTGCAAGGGGCCGATCTCGGCGGAGCGTCTCGATGCCGAATCTGTACCCAACGAAACCGCTTATCTGCTGCGGTGCGACGCCAGGGCTTATCGGGTGCTTCTCATACCTGACCAGGCTGCCATTGTGACGAGCGTGGGTTGAGGCACCTGAACTCACGCAGCTGCCCGACTAATCAATTGGGTTCTCCGGACCTCGGACCGCAACCAGCCGCGGCACCAGAGCTCCAGCCATACTCAGTCTCGGCTGGTTGTTCGTCCATCAGAAGGAAGATAAGCCATGGTTAAGTACATCAACTCCCGTCAATCCAGGCCACAAGCTTACCGTTTGGGGGTCACGGCGGCCGTTCTCGGATCTGTTGCACTGCTTGGTGGGACGCTGGCGCTCCATGAACTCGGCTTTTCAAGACAGGCCGATACGGCGCAAGCCGCCGAACCTGCTGCTCCACCCGACGGCTTTGCCAATATCGTGGCTAAGGTCAGACCGGCTGTCCTGTCGGTGCGCGTGATAATCGATGAAACCCGAGAGACTGCAAGCACAGATGCAGGCCAAAGCCCGGCTGTGTCGCCTGATTCAGCCTCGTCAGGTGAACACGGAGTGATCCTCGGCGAGGGATCGGGTTTCTTCATCTCGGCAGATGGCTACGCGGTAACCAACAACCACGTGGTCGATCATGCCGAGGCCGTCGTAGTGGCCACCGGCGACGGCAAGAGCTACAAGGCCAAGGTCGTCGGCACGGATGCCAAGACTGACCTCGCCCTGATCAAGGTTGACGGTCACGATTTTCCGTACGTCAGATTTGCCGACCGGCAACCGCGCGTTGGTGATTGGGTGATCGCGATCGGCAATCCGTACGGTCTCGGCGGTACTGTCACTTCTGGCATCGTTTCCGCAGAAGGACGCGACATCAATGCCAACCCCTATGACAACTTCATTCAGATCGACGCCCCGATCAACCGAGGCAATTCCGGCGGCCCGGCCTTCGATATCGAGGGGAATGTGATCGGCGTCAACACGGCCATCTTCACGCCCTCCGAAGGCTCGGTCGGAATTGGCTTCGACATTCCGGCGGCTACCGTGAAAGCGGTTGTCGCTCAACTCAAGGACAAGGGATATGTGACGCGCGGCTGGCTCGGCCTTCATGATGAACCGATCGTCGCGGATATTGCCGCTGCGCTTGGCTTGAGCAAGGCGAGAGGCGTTCTTGTCGACGATGTGGAGCCTACTGGCCCGGCTATCAAAGCAGGGGTGAAGCCGGGGGATGCCATCACGGCCGTCAATGGTGCTCCGATTGATGCCCCCCTAGACCTGGCGCAGAAGATCGGCGAAATGGCGCCGGGGACTACGGTGTCATTAAGCATCTATCGCAATGGCGAGGCCAAGGACCTGAACATGAAGCTCGGAACCATGCCGGTCGACCGCCAGCCACAGGTCACCGCACCAACCGAGAGCAGGGTTGGCACTCCCAACAAGCAAGATCTTGGGTTTGTGCTAGCGCCTGCAAACCAGACTGCGGGCACCAGCAAGCCGGGAGTGATGGTCGTGTCCGTCGATCCCAACGGTCAGGCAGCGGAGCATGGCTTGCAGGCTGGCGACATCATTCTCGAGGTCGGCGGCAAGACGGTCTCGAACCCCAACGATGTCCACACGAGTCTTGCATCGCTCCGCAACAGCGGCAAGGCCGCCGCGCTGATACGAATCAAATCGGGCGATGCCATACGGTTCGTGGCGCTACCTCTCACAAACGCTTAGCGTAGTCATCCAAACCACACAATCTGCGATGATGGCATCGCATATCGAGGTCATGAACGACAGTGCCTCGCTCATAAGCGCGGCCCTCCCATGGTAGACCCGGCATCAACCACCATGTCCTGTGCCGTGACAAGCTCAGCGTCTTCGGAAAGCAGCCACCTGGTGGTTCCCGCAACATCTTCAGGCATTTCGTAGAAATTCGGGCGGCTAGCTGGCGCGTGGGGCGGAGGCGGTCTCATCACCTTCCGGAGGCAGTGTGAACTGAAAAACAGCACCCCGCGGTTGGTTCGCGGTGGCCCAAAGCCGTCCGCCATGGGCTTCTACGAGCGATCGGCAGATTGCCAGGCCCATGCCCATGCCGTCCGGTTTGGTTGTGTAGAAGGCATCGAAAACGCGGTCCAGGCTCTGAGGGTCCAATCCCGGGCCGCAATCGCACACTGCCACGCGTACCCCCCCATCCGTCTCTGTCTCGGTGCTGATCCGCAGGTTCAGTTTCCCTTCGGTTGTGTTGCTCATCGCCTCGACGGCATTCATGATCAGGTTGAGGAGCACCTGCTGCAGCAGGATACGGTCGCCACTAACCGGCGCCAGATCTCTCGCGAGCTCAGCCTGTAGCGAAACGCGATGCCGCAGCACTTCACTGCGTGTCAACACAATCACATCCCGAACGGCTTCGTTGAGATCGAACCGATCTTTCCGAGGGGGTGCCTTTTTGACGAGAGCGCGGATTCTGCCGATGACGTCGCCCGCCCGGTTGCTGCTTTTCACGATTTCATCGAGTGCGTGCCGTACCTCCTCAACGTTGGGCGGTCGGCCCCCCAGCCACCGCAACGCCGCCTGAGCGTTGGCGAGGGTGGCGGTGATGGGCTGGCTTACCTCATGTGCGATTGAGGCCGTGAGTTGCCCCATGGTGGTGACGCGGTTGACACGTGCGAGCTCCGCCTGAGCAGTTCGCAAGGCCTCCGAGATTAAAATGTGGTCCGTAAGATCGCGTACGACCACAAGTGCGGCTTCGATGTGGTTGGAATTCATCCGCAACGGTGTGTACGACATGGCGAGGTAGCGGCGCCCGAGCGCGGTGGTAAACCACTCGGTGTAGCGTACTTCTTCGCCCTCGAAGCACCGATCCAAATGCGGTTTGATGGTCTGTTCAAAGGCCGCGGCCCCCAAAAGATCAGCCACATGCTTCCCAATGCACATGTTGACCGGCACTCCCCAAAGTCGCTCATAAACCGGATTTACGCGTCGATAGCGATGGTCTCTTCCAACCATGGAGATGGCGTCGGGTGAGCTTTCAAATACCTGGCCCGCCAGATACTCGGCGCGTTTGCGTTCTGTGATGTCCTCACAGACGATCAAGATGACCGGTACACCCTTCATCAGCATGGCTCTGGCGGTTTCGCGAACCCAGAGCACCTCGCCGCTCTTGCGGAGCTTACGCAGCTCCCAACTGGCGACTTTGCCGAGTTGATCGAGGCACCTCGTCATATTGCGTTGGGCTTCAGCTCGATCATCTTCATGAAAAATCTTGAGGACGGATTCGCCCGCCAACTCGTCGACCGCATAGCCAAGTTGCTCAGCTCCGTAGGGATTCACAGACAGCACGGTCAAGGTGGTATCGATCATGAAATACATGGTCGGATTGTGCTCGAATACTCCCCTCCACTTTTCTTCATTTTCACGAAGCGCCTCCTCGGCCCGCTTGCGCTTTGTGATGTCCGTAACTGTCACCAATACCCGGTCGAGCTTGGAAGGTCCCGGTGGGAAGGTGATCGCAAAAAGGACCGTCAGTTTGTCTCCCGTCAGTGTTTGAAGCGTCGTTTCGGCTGAAAAAAGGGAGAGTTCTTCTGCGACGGCGATCAGTTCCCCGGCAAACGCGTCCATCGTGTCCGGGGTAAATACGGCATTTAGCGAGTCCAGGAGCTGGTTCTTGCTCTGGGCCTTGAACAGCTCAATCGTGGCGTCGTTCACGTCGACCACCTTCGCCAGTGAAATGCATTCTACTACGAACTCCGGATGTCCAGCGAAATAAGCATGGAAGTCTTCCACGCCTTGGGCCTTGAGCTTGTCGATCGCGGCTTTGATCAGAGAAAAATCCTCTTCCCATATCGACACGCCTGCCGTCCGAAAGATGCTTTTGTATCGTCTCTCGCTCTCGCGCAGCGCCTCCTCTGCCCGCTGGCGCTCGGTGATGTCGTTGTTGGTCTCCAAAATCGCGACAGGGTCGCCTCGCCCATCCCGCTGCAATGCCCATCGGCTTGCGACCGCGACTTGCGTTCCATCGCGCTTCGTATGGATCAGCTCTCCTTCCCAGCCGCTGCTGCGCAGCAGCTCGACATTGATCTTTTCAAGCGGCGCGGGAAAGGTCGTTTGCATGAGCTGATGGCACAGGTTTCCCACAGCTTCGTCGCTCGTCCATCCATACAGGCTCTCGGCGCCGCGATTCCAGTAGGTGATCCGATCGTGCAGATCACGCACGAAAATGGCGTCGTGCGAAAGGCCAAGCAGACTGGCCTGTTCGCGCAGTGTTTCTGCCGCTGATTGGCCTTGCACCACGAGCAGGGCCGTCACGCCGATGGCACCGATGCTGATTAAAAGGTTGACAACACCAGGAGCGTCCGGGGCCGCGGGTGCCGACAAAAAATAGCTCAACAAGCTGAGAACAACACACCCGGCGGCTACGAGTACGAGGCCCCGCGCGCGGCAGAATCGGGCAGTCATCAGTACAACGGCAACATAGAAAACGCCAACCGGGATGTCGGCCTCCGTGACGGTGTCGGCAATGAAGATTGCTGCCGCAACGGCGCCGGTTGCAATGGGAGGTAGCGTCTTGCTGGCGCTCCGAATCGGGTGCAACTGGTTTATCATCTTGGCTCTCGCCTGGCGCTCTGCGATCACCGGAAAATTCTACAGAGCGCTAGATGCCGAGCGTTTGCAATGGATAAAACGAATAGCGACATCTTAGGGCTGGTGCGTCCAAGCCGCGGGTCTCAGTGAATACAACCTCAAGTTCTGCTCGGTAGGTGTCATAAGAAAAATTTGGGGAGGATTGCCTCCGCGCAATTGAGTGCCCGGAGCGGGCCATGGTCAACTGGCCAGTTCAACCCGTTAGCTGAACCGTCTGCCTGGCCGCATCATGGCTTGCGCTCCGTTCGGTGGTTTAGCTCCGTGTCCCCAACAGCGCTATGTAAATTTTGCCGTATTTGTTCCTCGCTTGCCAGTTCCGGAGGGCCAAGCCTCGGCACTTTCCGCTATTTTCCGGATAGATCAAGAAAGCCGACACCGAACCTGGGCTGGTTCTCGGAAACCGCCAACGCGGTCGGCGGATCAGGTTTCCAAAGACCAGGACGACGCGCAAAGCGGCAAGCGCACCCAGAGAAGCCGGAAGCAGGAGGCCGCGGCAGGCCTGCGAGTACAATGAAAGCGACCTCCAATCCTTCCAGCAGGACAGCCCTGAACTCAGTCATCCCCGCATCGAATCCAGGCGTGGGCGACGTTGCTGTGCCCCGCTTTCGAGCCGTACCGGGCGCAAAGACGGCATTCTCATCGCGCAACAGAGTGAACCCGCCATCTTGAGTGAGGCCTTTCGCAGCCACCTTATGCCGAACAGATGCAGCATGGGGTACCGACGCCGAATGGAGGAATGTATCGGTACCTAGACAGCAACGGAGCGCTCAGCAGGATTGCGCCGGCCAAGACAGCAAACGCAACCCAGGGCGACGGGGGCGCCATCCGCGAAGCGTCCCTATTGCCAAGACAATTGTGAATGCCTGGACCCTCTCGACGATGGAGCCAAGAAACGCCGCGCGGACCGCGGGCATGACGACAGACAAGGTGGGCACCTAGAGTTCTGTCGGGATCAATAATCGTTACTGGAGTTCACGGAGCCGATCGGACACCAATGTCGCAAAGTTATCATTTCGGCTGGCCGGCCAATTCGGACGCGGAGCGCAGGTTCAGGTGACTGCTTCCACGCTTGTCCCGATAGGCCCCACTTCACCCGTGGATTGGATGATAGCCCTCACGCTTCTTCTGGACCGCCGACGACTGCACCTGCTGTGGTGCTTGGCAGGAGTCGCGAAGAGACCTAGGCCATCCGATAGAATCCTCCAAGGAGTGTTTATCTTGGCGTATTCCCAGCATGCACTCGAGCAGAAATAGTACTGGGAAGGTCGCCGGTGAAACGCAGAATTACAGTTGATACAAAGCATTTTTCTATCTCCGCATATTAAACAAAGCCGATGGTTCCTTGTGCAGCCGAATTGATGCCCCGCCTCGACGACAACGCTGCCCTTCAGCGATCCGCGTCGACACGGCGCACGCTCCTAATTGGGGAGCAAGAAGCTCAACTCGTCGCTAGCTGGAATTTACCGCGTCTGGCATGCCGCTCCATTGTATGCCGGTTTGCGCGGCCTATCTGCTCAGGTCGGTTGCCATATACTTTCGTATTTGTACCTTGGTCATAAACTCTACTCGAGCGGGGAATGGTGTCGCCTGAGGTGGCGCAGCTGAGGTCGTCGGTAGCCCGGGCTCTTCGCTAGGCGCCGGGTCGATCAGCGCTCGGCACTTTGACCGCTCGGCCGAGATGATAGTCGCAATCAAGAAGCCCGCCATCTAAGTCTTTGTTCGCATCCCGTCGCCATTCAGCTTCTATGGGTGCACCGAAAGGCCGGAATTCCGATCCTGCCGGATCGAACTGATTTTCGGAATCGGCGAAAACCTCCTTTAGGGAGGCGCCCGGATTTGCTTATTTGCACGGCATCGCAAGCGTCGGACACGCTTGCGATGCCGTGCAAAACGATCACTCAAGCCCCCTCACAGGCAAGGAGCGTAGGGGGGAACATCGTAGCGGTACGGGTACTCGCAGTAGGGGTACGGCCCCCAGTACTGATCGTCTCGGCGATCCCGCCGGAAGTCCCGCGCCGCAACGCGGTCATGGCCAATTGCGACTGCATGGTTGACGCCGAAATTGCGAGCAACGGCACGACTGCCAGCAATGCCACCAAAGGCACGAGCGCCGCCCCCAAGACCGTGGCCGCCGAAGCCATGGCCGCCGCTGAAGCCGCCACCGATGCTGTGACCGCCACCGAAGCCGCCGCCATGGCCGCCGCCCCCGCCGCCGCGGGCCATCGAGACAGTTGCCGTTCCAGTTGCAAGCGCCGCGCCCAGGGCCAACGTCGCCAAGATTGCTGTTACTTTTCTCATGATATGCTCCTGATCTAAAGGCTCTCGGAGAATTCCGAAAGCTGTCCTAGAAATAGGTGCAGAAGTTCTCGTATAAATGATACCTTGTGGTTATGGCCGTCATACTGGTGAGTATAAACACGAAACGTCATCGATTATTACAGAATATTAATCCGAGAAAATTTGTATCTTACCGACCTGGGATCGGGGAGGCGAGCGCATTATCGGAACTGTCGGGTGGTGCTATGGCCCAACGAGCCTCCAGCCCAGATTCCCTGTTTCCTCCTTCGGAGGCGGGATGATCCGCGCCTCTATGAAAACAGCTTTCGGCCCATCCCGCTTCCCGACGATTTCTCTACCCCACATCTGCGCCCGGTCAGTTCAGGACCTGCTTGCAGGGTGCCGCCAGGAAGGGTCGTTAAAACCGACAACGAAGTCAGAATGCCCCCCGGGGAATACCTGACAGCCAATTGTCAGCTTGGTGATGCGACAATGCATGCTCAGTCGATTTGTCGGCGCACAATTCAGTGTGGAACGCAGCCCTATGAAACAGATCGCTTTGTCACTTATCGTCATCGCGTCGTCGGGCGCTTGTATCTGGGATCAGTCGAGTCACGGCTCAGCCATGATTGATAGCGCCCTATCCGCCAATGCAAACGGGGACGCATTGCCGCCAGTCGTTCCACTGGCTGCGGCCTATCCAGTTGCTGCACCTGCAGCAGCCCTGCCCAATGTTCGTCAAGAAAATGTGCGGAGGGCGCCAACGCCGAGAATGCCGCGTGAGATTGGAAAGAAAACCACGGCGGGTATTGCAGCGCCTGCGCCGAAATCGGCACTCGCCGCCGGTCAGCCGCAGGCTTCTCAGATGCCGCCTCCGACACCGGAGCAAAAGTTAGCCCCAGCGCCCGCCAGCCCCGCCGTGCCGGAAACCCCGTCTTTCGCTGTGACGCCGGCTGCCTATGTACCGATCCCGCAGCCGAGACCGGCATATCCGCAAGCGCCGGCTCACGTCATGCGTACCGGCATGAAGCTCGTGGCCCACGGCTATGCCGACGGGGTCTACACCGGGCCCGCAGCCGACGCCTATTACGGCATCATCCAGCTCCAGGCTCTCATTCAGAACGGCCGACTCACGGCGCTCAAGGTGCTCAAATACCCGAGTGATCGCCGCACGTCTGTCAGCATCAACCGGCGGGCTCTGCCCATGCTGCGCGACGAGGCGATCCGCGCGCAAAGCGCTGATGTCGACATCATTTCGGGCGCGACGCTGACCAGCAGGGCCTTTATCCAGTCCCTTGCCGGCGCGCTGGAGAAGGCGTCTTCGTGAGTCATGCGCGAAACCCGGATTCTGATGGGCATGCCAGTCACGGTCGATGTCGCAACTGCGCCCGATGGCGCCCTGATCGACACGGTCTTCGATTACTTCGCTGCTGTCGACAGCCGTTTCAGCACCTACCGGGCGGGAAGTGAGATCTCGGCCATCAATCGTGGCGATGTCCCGGTACGCAACTGGAGCCGCGAAATGCTTGAAGTGATGGCGCTCGCCGAACGGACTAGGAAGGAGACGGACGGATATTTTGATATTCGCAAGGCCGATGGTTCGCTCGACCCGTCCGGGATCGTCAAGGGTTGGGCCATCTGCAACGCTGCCGAAATCGTCCGGCGGGCGGGGATCCGCGACTTCTTCATCGAGGCCGGAGGCGACATCCAGTCCAGTGGCAGGAACGGCGCGGGCCGGGACTGGTGCGTCGGCATCCGCAATCCCTTCAACGCGGCCGAAGTCATTAAGATCATCTGGCCGCGCGGACGCGGCGTGGCCACATCCGGCACATATGTGCGGGGGCAACACATTTATGATCCCCATGGGCCTGGAGGTTCCATCGCAGACATCGTCAGTTTGACAGTGATCGGCCCTGACGTGCTCGAAGCCGACCGTTTTGCCACCGCAGCCTTCGCCATGGGCAAGGACGGCATCCACTTCCTCGAGCGTATGCCGGACTTGGAAGGCTACATCGTCGACGTCAATGGCCGCGCCACGCTGACCAGCGGCTTCGGAGTTTTTTGCCAAGAATGATAAAGACCATCGACCGATTTCTCGACCATCTGACCATGTACCGGCTGGTGCTCTATTATTTGATCGCGCTGGTGGGCACGGCTTTCGTGTTCGGCTTCGTTAAGCTTGTGCCACAAGATCCCGTCGCGCTCGCCTTCACGACCGGTTTGGTGTTAGCCGCCTGCTGGATTACCAATAAGGTTTTTGCGCGCACTTTCGATGTCCCAGCCAACAGCGAATCCCTCTACATCACCGCCCTCATCCTGACGCTGATCCTCGATCCGGTCGCCGCCACGGACCTCCAAGTGATCGGGGCGATTGTACTCGCCGCGGTCTGGGCGATTTCCTCGAAATACATGCTCGCCATCGGAAGGAAGCATCTTTTTAATCCGGCCGCGCTGGGTGTCGCTCTCACCGCGCTTTTGCTCGACCGGCCCGCCACCTGGTGGGCGGGGGGCAATATCTGGCTGCTTCCCTTCGTGCTCATCGGAGGCGTTCTTGTGGTGCGCAAGCTGCGCCGGCTGGACCTCGTCGCGACCTTCCTCGTGGTGGCTCTCGCGACAATACTGGCCACCACCGATCCGTCTCACTACGGCACCGCCCTGACGGAGACCTTCGGCTCGTCACCCCTGCTGTTCTTCGCCTTCGTGATGCTGACCGAGCCGCTGACGGCTCCGACGACACGTTGGCCGCGCATCGGCTTTGCCGCAATCGTCGGCTTTCTGTTCGCGCCCAACATTCATATTGGCTCGTTTTACCTTACGCCCGAACTTGCGCTTCTCGTGGGCAACCTCTTCGCGTACGCTGTGAGCCCGAAAGGGCGTTTCGTGCTGAGATTGGAACGCGTCGAGCAATCCGCCGTCGACAGCTACGATTTCATCTTCAGGTCACAGCAAACACTCGCCTTCAAGGCGGGCCAGTACCTTGAATGGACACTTGGCCTCGACCGTTCCGACAATCGCGGCAACCGGCGCTATTTCACGGTCGCGTCCGCGCCGACCGAGCGATCAGTTAGGCTGGGCGTCAAGTTCTATCCACAATCAAGCGCCTTCAAGCGGGCGCTGGCCACCATGAGACCCGGCAGCACGATCCACGCCTCCCAGTTGGCCGGCGATTTCACGCTGCCGTCCAATCCCAAGGCCAAGATGGCTTTCCTGGCCGGCGGCATCGGCATCACGCCGTTCCGTTCGATGCTGCAGTACCTGATCGATCGCAAGGAGGCACGGCCGATCGTCGTTCTCTACGGCACCGAAACCCAGGAGGATATCGCCTATCGCGACGTGCTTGGCGCCGCGCGGCGCGAACTGGGCATCAGGACGTTTCACGCCGTGGCAAAGGGCACCGGGCCGGGCCAATATCCCGGCCATATCGACGCCCGCCTGGTGCGCCTGGCCATACCCGACTACCTGGAGCGAACCTTCTATATTTCCGGCCCGCAAGCCATGGTCAAGGCACTGCGACAGATGCTGCTGGCCATGGGCGTGCGCCGTTCGAGGCTAAAGACTGATTATTTCCCTGGGTTTGCGTGAACGGCAGCCCTGTGCTCGTCTTGCTCTAGCAGTGCCGTGGCAGGACTATGGTTACCACCAGGCCAGGATCGGAATTGGTCATGGTCAGGTGTGCGTCATAGGCTTCGACAATGTCGGAAACTATGGCCAGACCCAGTCCGCTGCTGCCGCCCTTGCTGTCCAGTTGGACGCCGCGTGACAGGACCGATACGCGGTCCGCATCCGGAATGCCCGGACCATCATCGGCAACGGCGATGACCACCTCGCCAGCGGCGGCGGAAGCGGTGACGCGAACCAAGGAATTCGCGAAACGCGCCGCGTTCTCCACAAGGTTGCCAAGAATCTCCGACAGGTCGCCTTCATCGACCGGCGCCATGAGATCCTCCGCGACGTCGATGACGAAGGCGAGCTGCTTTCCGCTCGGCGTGCGTCTCACTACAGCAATGACGCCAGCCGCCGTTTCTCGCACCCGGCAGGATGCCTTCCCAGAAACGCCGGGTGCCAGACGCGCGCGCGCCAATTCCCGCTCGACATGGCGGCGGATCGCGCTCGCGCTCTTTTCGATTTCGTCGGCGAGCTTCGTCTCGCCCTTTTCGCGCAATGCGCGGATGTCCGCCGATAGAACCTGGAGGGGCGTTTTGAGGCCATGCGCCAGGTCGGTGGCACGCGATCGGGCGCGTGCAAGGGCTTTCTCCTGGGCATAGAGAAGGCGGTTGATTTCGTCGGCGAGCGGCTGCACCTCCGTCGGCGCAGCCACCTCTAGCCGCGCCGTTCGCTGCGCGATAACGTCCCTGACGGCCGCCCGCAGGTTTCTCAGCGGAGCAAGGCCAACAGTGATCTGGATGAAGAATGCCGCCATCAGGGCAGCGGCGAGCAAGATGAGAGCAGGCGCAAGGTCACGGACATATTTGCTCACCGACACTTCCACACTGCGATGGTCTTCCGCCACGATGGCGCGAAAGGAACGGCCGTCGGCATCGATGATCGAACGCGCGACGGCAATTGTAAGTTCGCCGGCGGGCCCCTTGAGTTCCTCGGTCTGCCTCAGCTCGCCGCCAGTTTGATGATCGGGCAGCACTAGCCTCGCGTCCCACAACGAGCGTGAACGCACAAGACTGTGTGTGCTCAGGTCCTCCACCTGCCAATATTGACCGGACAGCGGGTTTGCGAAGCGCGGATCGGTCAAGGCGGGCGCGACCGAAAGGTGACCGTCGGCTGTGAAGCTGGTTGCAGCGATCAATTCGTTGAGATCGAGAGTCAGTTCACTGACGACCCGCCGCTCGACGTTCGATTCAAACAGATAGCGAAGCCCGACGCCGGCAATGGCAAGAGCGACAAGAATCGAGATCGTCGCTGCCGACCAGAGTCTGAAGCGGATCGAGTTGCCCATTAGGAAGGCTCGTCAGCGACAAAGTATCCGAACCCGCGACGTGTCTCGATGACATTGTTGCCGAGCTTTCTGCGAAGACGGGCGACTATGACTTCGATTGCATTGGGATCACGATCGTTGCCGGAATCATACAAATGCTCCGCAAGTTCGGTTGGCGCGACCACACGTCCGGAATGATGCATCAGAAACGCCAGAAGCCGATATTCCAGCGGCGACAACGCGACAGGTACGCCGCGGAGCGAGATGCGCATCTGGCGCGTATCGAGGAGCAATGGTCCTGATTTCAGCACCGGCGCAGCCTGTCCTGTTGAACGACGCAATATTGCTCTCAACCGAGCGAGAAGTTCTTCCATTTCAAAAGGCTTGGGAAGGTAATCGTCAGCACCAGTGTTGATGCCCTCGACGCGCTCTCTCCACATCCCCCTGGCGGTCAGAATTAGAACTGGAAAACGCCGGGTGTTGGCACGCCAGCGTTTCAGGACGGTGAGGCCATCCAGTTTTGGTAATCCAAGATCCAGAATGGCCGCATCGTAATTCTCGACGTCGCCTGCGAACCAGGCAGCTTCGCCGTCGCGCACGATATCGACGGCCATTCCAGCAGCTTTGAGAACCGCCGAGATGTCGGTCGCGATACGGGGTTCATCTTCGGCGAGGAGAATTTTCATTAGTCGCCGTGCTTGCCGTGCATGACAGCTCCGGCCCCGGCGTCCACATCGACGATCCTGCGGCGGCCGTCGGAGGCAACAACCTGGAACCTATATACCCACCTGTCGTCAATTCGGATGAAGTCGACGGCTACTATGTCGCCAGGAACTTGGGCGTGGACCACGCTCATTATCTTGGACAGGCTCTCTATTTCGCCGTGCTCATATAGGTCTCGCGCCCGATCATGATCGCCGTCGTCGTCCATTTCCGCATGCGCAGCATGCGGCGGGGCCAGGACAAGGCCGAGCAAGCCAACCATCGCGACACGCATCAGTACCTTCTTCATCTATAAGCCGTAATCAGGAGCCGCGTGCTCCCAGCAACATTCGCTTGAGCACGTCGTCCTTACGGACAAAATGATGCCAAAGGGCGGCAGCCGCATGAAGTCCGGCAAGGATAAGTATCAGATTGGCGCAGAGGCTGTGGAGCTCCTTGATGGTTCCGGCCGACGCGCGATCCGGTGCGAATGGGGCCGATATGGTAATCAGGCCGAAGAAGCTCAAGGGTTGCCCCCTATACCAGGTCAGGAGGATTCCGAGAACCGGAATGGCTGCGAGAAGGGCGTAGAGCAAAAAATGCGTGACTTTGGCCATCCATTTTTCAAGCCGTGTCATTTGCGCGGGCAGATCGGGCGCTCCACGCACCAGGCGCAGGCCGATGCGCGTAACGACCAGGACGAAAAGCAGCAGGCCAAACGAAATATGAAACCACCATACGAGGTCGCGACCGGGATCGCCGCGCGGAAGAAAGTCGGCGACATAGGTCAGGCCATAGAGGCTGACAACCAGGAGAAACACAGCCCAGTGAATGGCCTTCTGAGAGCTTGCATAGGTAGAGTTCATCTTGAGCTTTCCAGGTTTGAGGATCTCTGAAGCAGTCTGATTTCGTCGAAGCTTTGTTCTTTGAACGGAGATTCTGCGCTTCGATCATGGCTCGCCTAGATCAAGCCGAGGCTGACGAAATATCTGCCGATCGTGCGTACCCACGATAAATTACCTGCTCGCAAAACAACCGTTGGCCACAATCAGCTGCACCGCAATCGCGGTGAGGACATCGCCGCGGGACAGCGTCTTTCTGGGTCGATTTGCGATAATGGGTCAGTCAACCTGTCAGGACGCTGACAGTTAGAAGTCGGTCACGGAAATAGCCCAAAGCCGCCGGATTCCGAGCGCTCGTCTGACGCCTGGGCGTTCCAATGCCGAGCAGAGGGTTACCTTGCCTCTTCAAGCACGTCTTCGACCTGATCGGTCCGGCTGCGTTGCGGGAAATCCGATCCTGTTGGCTACGACCGGCGGGCGCCACGCTTTGATATTCGAGGACCAGTTGCAACCCTGTTCGTTTTCTTCGAAGCTTTCGCCCCTTCTGACGACCGCATATGCTACGGACCGCGATTTGGTAGCCGGCGTTCTCGAGCGGAGATCCGAACCGCACGGCTCAACCCGTCGGTGAGGTCGGGCTTATCCTGGCCACCGTTCAGGCGCGACTGTCGCTGCTGAGTGACACTCAGTTGCCAAACTGCCCGCTCAAAAGCATCGAGCTTGCGGCAGCTTCCTGGCTGGCTTCAATGCCGCGCGTCTCGCCGGCCGCTAGCCCGCGACGTTGACGCCGATGCGCTCCGCCAGGGCCAACAGGTCGGAGTAAAGGTCTGCATCGTCGAGAATGCTCCGCGAAGCGCTCGCAAGCACGAGATCGGTCGTGGGGATGCGATCGCCGAAGAGGACAACGGCGCGGGCACGATCATCCTGACGAGAAACCCAGCACAACCCTTCAATCGCGGGGCACTGCGCGTGGATGGCCTCGGCCCACTTGCGCGTGCCCGGATACTGGTCCTTTTCCGTATCGATGAGCTCGCCGCGGCGGATACCAAGCGACCTCAGCGCAGTCGAGCTGAGGTCGACCAGCACCAAGTCGCGCTGGCATGTCACCGTCGAATAGACTTGCTCAGTGAGCTTCGCTTTATCGAAGGTCTTCAGCCCCGGTGCGAATGACACGTCGTGGAATACCGTCTCCATCGCGGCGCAGTCGAAGGTCGTGCCGCCATAAAGCGTCGGGATGCTTGCGCCGGCCGCGTTCTGAATTGGGCTGAATCGTGCGTTGCCCTTGACGCCCGGATTGAATGCACTCCCACCGTAGAGACTGAGGTGGATTCGGTGAATGACCCGGCCACCAGGCCAGATCATTGTCTTCACCAGTGAGCCGAGGTCGTTCTGGGGTTTGGGGACCTTTGTGCCCACGACAAGCAGGCGTCGCGTCGCCAACTTCCTTTCAACCATGGAGTACGCCGGCCACCTCGTCTTCGGCGGCGCCGACGAGGCGCTCGGGCTCGCTGATGAGCAAATCCTGCGGCCTCTTTCCGCCAAGGAAGCTGTTGACCGAGGCGAACCAGTAGGCGAGACCCCAATCGTCCTTCTTCCCCCGGAAGATGTGTAGAACCCGTGCCAGCGCCTTGACCGGCCGGAAGTCGGTCGATGGGTCCAGTGCGTATCCGGGGAAGTAGTCGACGCCGCGATGGCGCACGGCGAAGACCTGTCCCTCCTTCTTCCATTTGTTCGGCTGGGCGCTGGGATTGCTGGCACTGAAGCCGGCGACCTTCGCGACCTCCGCGGCTGTCAGCCAGTCGCCACTTTCCAGCACCGCCTTACGCGCATCTGCCACCATACGCGCCTCGACGAGCTTATGGTGTGGAGGAGGAACCTCCGGCACCAGTGCCTCGATGATTGAGTTGAATGCTTCATCTTGTCGGCGTTTGAGAATGGCACCGACCAAAGGGGCGAGGCCTGCAACCGTCTGGGCGAAAGCCTTGGCGGCGGATTCACTGCCGTGCTCAATTGTCAGCGCGACGACCTGTTCCGCCTTCAGCCGGCTGAGCCCGGTTCGGACCTGCTCCGGCGTTCCCGTGAGCGTCCCAACACGGGAGAATTCAATTGTTTTGTTGGCAGCAACCACAGGTTCGCCTCCCGGTTATCGTGGTTATCTATATAGCATGATAATCTCGATCATCAAGAGCGACATGCCGTCAACGTCGACAACCCGGTTGAGTTAGCCTCGAAACCGGCTATTTAGGCGCGCGAGCGTCCATCCCGTTGGACGCTACCCGCGGGCGTAGAAGGCATTCCGGTGCCGTTCTTCTTGAGGCTCGCTTGGGTGCGACCATATCGCTGCTCGGCCTTTCGGAGAATTGGCGGAGCAGGCGCGCGTGAGCGATCCGGAATGTCGGGACCATGTCGGCACATCGCCACGACGCCCATTTTCTCGATCCCGCAGAAAGCGCGTATCCAGAGTACGAATTTTGTCAGTTGGGCTATTCTTTGGAATGACGTTCGTCGCAGCAGCCCAAAAATGTGCTCATAAAGACAAAATCGTTCGGCGATTTCCTCCCATCCCGCTGAACGGTGCTCCCTCTGAAGGTTTTGACCTTCTTTTGGCCGGGCCGTATTCGAGCCCGGCCATTTTTATCCGCCGGTCTCATTGACCGGCATCGCGATCGACCCCCTCCCCCTGCGAGATTGATCCTCAAAACCAAGACGGTTTGCATTCGCCGCCGATCGGCAGGTTCGAGACACTGCCTTCCTGACAGGCAGGAAATTGGATCGACCTTCCTGGCCTACAAAAAATTATAGATTTACTTCGAGGCAGTCGAACTGGGCAGATGACGTCCCGCCATCGAGCGCGAGCTCTGTGCAGCAAAAAGCCCGCTCCAGTGTTCCAGAGCGGGCGACAGCTCAAAAGGGGCGTAAATTCCCTTATTTGCAGTCTTTCAGCAACTTCATCGCCTTCTCGGCATTGGCTTGGGAATCGTATGCCTTTGTTCCGGCGTCGGTCATCTTCTTGCCGTCCGGCTTCGTGGAAACCACGGAGCACTTCTTCGTTGTGGCGTCCTTCGCGACCCAATACTGGGTGGCGGCAAATGCCGGCATGCTAACGAGCGTCACAACCGAGGCTGCAACCAGAACCTTGCGAATCATAGTGTTCTCCCACATAGCTTACGGACGGCCCGGCTCGTTCATCCGGGAGTGCTGTTGCCCGATAAGTCGGATGCGCGAACCGAACCGCCGCCCAGCGGTATCTCGGATTACCCGGCGTGGGCAATTTACAAATGTGTAAAGTCCACGCGCGCAATGAATGTTGTTGAAGAGATGTCGTTCGGCGGCGGCACGATGTCACGCGGCGGGTTCACCCAGGCCGGCGCGGGCAAAAAGGCGGGCGTCGGCAGGACGAAGACGTCGACCGGCGGCGGCTCGGTTCGCCGAACCGACCACGAAAAGGACAAGACCGGAGAATTTCTGAAGCGTAGGCATTGCAATCCGCCATCTGTTTACACCGGCAACGCCCCAGAAGTCGATCTCCCAAACCGCCTAGATTCGGCCCGGCAAAAGGATGCCTATGGCTTTGTGATGTCCTGAATGGCGGACAGCAGCCACTCTCCTCCAGCTTCACGGGTAAAGGTCCAGAGTTCCGTCGTCTCGACCGGATTGACGGGATCGCCATCTTCGATCACGGACGTCTGGCGGTTGCGCATGACATCAACAGCCGACCAATGCAGTGCCACAGTCGCATAATCGCGCGTACCCTCCCGCCACGCTTCGGCGACTTCACCGTTGAGGAATTGAAGATTTGATACCTCGTTCTTCAATCCCTTGGTCGCGTTGTCGGCCAACTCTTCGGAGAGGTAGGAAACCATTTCTGGCGTCGTCAGCCGGCGCAGCCCCTGATGGTCCTCGCGGGTGAACGCAGCCTGCACGTCCGCGAGAAGACGTTCGAAGGTGGAAAGGTCGTTTTGGGTGATACCGATTTCATCCGTCTTGGATGCGCCATAGGCCGGCGCGGCGCCGGCGCTGGGCGCCGTGTAGGCTGGCGCTCCTATTCCAAAGTTTTGTTGGCCGAATGGAAAGCCGCTTCCGACTGCCGCTGCGGAGCCGTTGTTTCGGTTGAAGAAACGCATCGCCAGCATGATAAGCCCGCCAATCAGCAGCAGCTGGAGGATGAAGCTGAACCCGCCTCCCAAGCCGCCGAATCCATGGCCAAACAGCATTCCAAAGATGCCATTGAAGACCAGACCGCCGACCAGGCCGCCAACGAGCCCCCCGCCAAACCCGCTCCAGAAGCGTGGTCGCGTCTGAACGGGCGATGGCTGCACCGGTGACGCCGGACTTGGGCTGTTTGGCGTCATCGAGCGTTGAACTGACATCGTGGAGGGTGCGGTGGCGCTAGGGGCTGGCGCCTGGTATGTCCGGCTGCCGCGGCTGCCGAAGCTGCCGCCTCTGCGTGCCTCCGACGGATTGACCGACAAAATTCCAAAGGCCGTCGCCAGTATCAACAGCATCGAGAGAAAACTGAACGGCTTAATCATTTTCAAGGCCCTCGGGCGGTTCAAAGTCCGTCGAAAATGGAAATACAATGAAGGCAATTCAAGCCGCGCTCCGTCCAAATTACAAAACCGTAAGACTGGCGCAAAGAAATGAAATGGACAAACGCCTGGGTGTCATTGTCCAGAGGTGAGACATGCGCGTGATTTGGCGTAGGTATTCGCCTATCGCGGGGAAGGCGAATTTTGTGCTGGACGGCGATCCTATGCCTGAGAACGCCGGAGACATCGATCACCGCCGCGCCCGCCTCGACGGGCGCACAGGCCACCGAGGCGGACAGGCCCGACCCCACTCCTTGGCCACGATCGGCACGCTCTCGCTGCGCGCGCCGCGAGCGATCTGCGCCAGGATGCCGCGCCAGTTGCGGTCGCCCTCCAGCTGTAGCGCTTCCTGCAGCGGATTGAGATGGAGATGAGTCCATCGGCCTTCAGCGCATCCAGCGCGCGGCGCGTCACGTGCAGGCCGTCGGCCTCGCGCAATTGCGCGAGGCCGATATTGGCCAGCAAGGGAATGTCTGGGGCCAGTCGGCGCAACGCGCGCGTCAGCCCCTGGAGTTGCGGGATTGCAGGCTCACGCGCTGCGAACCGATCTGGCGGTCCCCAAGGCTTGCGCTGCCTCGCTCAGATGCCGGTTGATGGCCTCGGCGCGTGGCTTGCCGCCGGTCGTGGAGCTGATCAGCAGCGGCGCTCGCATGGTCCTGCCCAGCAGTAGGCGCGCATGTCGATCTGCGTCAGGTCCAACTCGGGCAATGCGCAGTGTTCGATGCGAATGTACTCCCGGCCGGCAGCGACCGTGGCTGGCGCCGTTCGCCCATCCAGCACGATGTCCAAATGTTGTCCTTGCGCCGGCTCAGGGGGCCGCTCATGCTCGCGGTCGACGGCGTTGCGTCGGATCGAACCGACGGCGCACGCACGCCGCCTCGCGCGCGTTCAGGCCGGCGCACGCTGGCCTCCCCCCGCAGCGTCGCTACGGTAGCGGCTGGTCGAAGTCTGGTAGTACTGCGCCCGGATGGCCGCCATGGCCTCGATCAGCGGTCCCCACGGCGCGGGAAAGCGTTCTTCCGCCAGAACCCGGTGCAGCATGCGCGTATGGCCGGCCAGCTCGTCGTTGAGGAACTCCACCACAGGCATAGCCGGATAGCACTGCAGCAGCAGGATCGCCGCGTTGTGGGCCTCGCCGACCGACCTGTCCTTGTCGCGTCCATGCAGATCGTTCTGCAGGCGCCCTATCGCGGAGATGAGCCGCAGGACCTGGCGAAACGCCGGACGCGCGCGCAAGATCGCCATGTCCAGCCCCCACAGCAACGACAGGCAACAGAACACGTTCGCGTAGGCGATCGAATCGATGCCGTTGTGCAGGTACTCGGCGTAGGACCAGCGTCCCGCCCCTGCCGCCTGCGCGTGTCCGGCGCGCAGCGCCGCGCAGTAGCGCCGGGTATGGTCGAGAAGCTGAGCATAGTCGCGACGATCGTAGGCGAGCGCGGCCAGCGAAGCGCGCAGCACAGCGCAGCCCTCGAATCCGGGGAGCGCGCACGGCAGGCCCTGCCCCAGCGCCTGCTCCACCGCGGCGAGCTGCTCCGACGCGATCAGGCCACGGTCGTTGCAATCGTCTAGCCAGAACAGCAGCGCCAGTTCGCGATAGAACGCTACGATCAGCGTTTCGTCTTGCGGATCGCGGCCGGAGCGGGTGCTGGTGTCGCGCAAGCTCGGCTGGATGCGCTGCAGGATGTACTGGCCGCCCCTGACCGCTTCCACGGCATGCTCGTCGGCGAACCCGGTCAGGGAATGCCCCCACTCCAGCACATGCTGCAGCGCGCGTTCGGTCTGGATCATGGCGCCGCTCCCGCGCCCTCGGCCAGGACGCGCCGCCCCCAACGAAGCGCCAGCCACAACCCGGCGAGTTCGGCCACGCGCACGACCCGGGTGGGGCAATACAGTTCCTTGCCGATCCACAGCGGCGTCTGCGGCAAGGCATGCGCCGCATGGCGGGCGAGCATCCACTTCAGCGCACGCGCCGCCGCCTGCGCAATGCGCCGGCGCCCTGTCGGCTCTTCGCCCCCGTCCATCACGTGCAACGCAAACAGCGCATAGGCGGTTTCCTCGAATGTGGACGCGTGACCGGCGCCCCATCCGCCGTCGTCGCGCTGCGCCTGCAGCAGTGCCGCCAGCGCGCGCTCGTCGCGCCAGTGGGGCTTGCCTTGCGCGAGCGCCGCGACCGCATGCGCGGTGGGATACAGCCACGAAACGTGCCATTTTTCGTTGTCCCATAGACCGTGCGGGTTGCGATTTGCCTCGACGTAGGCGCTAGTGCCGGCGGCGGGCTCTCCCGACAATCGCAACGCATGCAGGGCATGGATGTTGGTCGACACCGAGGCATTGCGCTCGCCGGGGAAGGTGACGAACAGCTCGCCGATTTCGAAATGGCGCAACGCATCGACCACCGGGGCGCGGCCTGCAAGGCGCAGAACGCACAACGCAACGGCGGTGTCGTCCGCATCGGCCGCGAAGTGCAAGGCCGGGCCCAGACCGCGCACGCCCAGGCGGGCGTCGAGCTGCGCGACGATCACGCGCACCGCCTCGGCGAGGGCGGGATGCGCGAACAGCCCGGCCAGATGCAGGGTGTACAGCGACCAGCATGGCTCGAACACATTGATCGGCCAGACGTTGGGAACGACACCCTGAATGCCGCTGCGTGTCGCCTGCGATGCCGCCTGCAGATACGCGTCGGCGCGCCGGACCTGCGGCGTGCTCCCCTGTATCACGGCGTGCGCACGCCACGCGGCGGTGGCCGCCGGACTGGAGCCGATGCTGCCGTCGTCATCCGGGCATGCGGTGGTCGGCGACGTCCCCCAGCCTTCCCAGGAGTGCAGCAACGGATGGCCGCTCGGCAACGTCGGCACCGCCCCCAGCTTGAGCATGCACGCTTGCCGCAACGGCAACAGCGCCGGGTGGCGCGGAAACGCCACGCCACCCAGCAAGGATGCGGCCTCGCCGCACAACTGCGGCAGGATCAGCTCCGCGCCGATCGGCGCGTCTTCCGGCACCGCATGCGCGTAGGGATCGGGCTGGCGCTCGAGGAATCGGGTTGCAGCCTGAACTGCGTCGGCAGCGCCGGGAAGAGGATCGGCACGCTGCAATGCCAGCAACGCCGCCCACGTGGGCGCATGGCGGAACAGCGGGAAGTCAGCGCTCCCCCATCCGCCATCGGCCTGTTGCTGCGCGATGAGCCACGCGTATGCGTCCTGCCGACCGGTGACGTTGCCGTGGAACTGCAGAGCTCGCGCCGTGTCGTAGACGGACGGACCGACGCTGCCGCCGTCGCTCATCTTGCGCAGCAGGTGGCGCAATTCGGAAAGGATCTGTTCGGACAGCGCGTTCACGCGGGACGTTCCTTCTACAGACGTTTGACGAGGACCAGGATGGGGCAGATGCCGGTCCGCCGCATAGGCTAGCGCGTAGCGCGCCGCGTGCGCCGTGGCCGGCTGGCCAACTGCTGCTCGGACTGGGATATAGTGCAGCATGCACCGCTGCCGCCGGCCGATCGCAACGGCACAGGGACGACTCTCCATGCGGACGGGCGCGCTCATGCGCCTGGCGCGTGCTTGAACAGATACGCGTTGGCCCGCTGCAGCATCTGCGCCAACCGTCCCGAACGCGGCCCCAGCGGGGCGATGGCCTCCCCGGCGTCGTGCAACAGATCCAGCGCGAACTGGCGCGCCGCCCGCAGCCCCATGATCGACGCGCAGGTCGGCTTCTGCGCCGCCGCGTCCTTGCCGGGGGTCTTGCCCAGCGTCGCGGTATCCGCTGTCGCGTCGAGAATGTCGTCGACCACCTGCAACGCCAAGCCGAAACAGGCGCTGTAGCGATCGAGCGCACAGTACAGCGCAGCGTGCGCGGCATCCTCCGCGATGGCGCATAGCACGCCCATTCGAACGGACGCGCGCACTAGCGCTCCGCTCTTCATCCGGTGCATCGCCACGATCCTGTCCAGCTCGACGTGCTTTCCCACCAGCGACAGATCCATGGCCTGGCCGCCTGCGGCACCCTCGGCGGACACCGCCTGCGCCAGTTCGCGCACGAGCGCGATACTGTTGTCGCCCGGCGCATCCAGGCTCGCCAGGGTCAGAAAGGCGTGCGCCTGCAGCGCATCGCCGACCAGGATCGCAGTGGCTTCGCCGAACTTGACGTGCACGGTAGGAAGGCCGCGGCGAAGAACGTCGTCGTCCATCGCGGGCAGGTCGTCGTGGACCAGGGTACAGGCGTGCATCATCTCGATGGCGGCGCCGACGTCGTCGAGCATCTGCGCCGGCCTTTCGGCCAGTGCGCCGGCAGCCAGACAGAGCAAGGCGCGGGTGCGCTTCCCGCCGTGCAAGGTGGCGTAGCGCATCGCCGCCATCAGCTCGGTCTCACCGTCCTCTTCGGCGCAGAGAAGACGCGCCAACGCCTTTTCGACCCGCTTTGCGCCGTCCTGCATCCAGATCTCCGACAGCAGCCTGCCGGATGCGCCGCGCACCTGCGCGTCCAATCCGCCGAGCGCGGAAACGCGAGTTCGGTCGTCGTGTAGCGTGGAACCGGCCTGCATGTTGTTCATGTCCTCTGTACCTGACAGGAGAAGGCCACGGCGAGCGGCGAGCCGCCGCGGTGTTGCCGGCGTCGCACCGAGCGTGCGCGGCGAGTGCAGCACTGCCGCGCATCGCCGGCGCCGCTGCCTCGCCAAACCGGGCATGCGATGCCAGCTCATGAGAATCCGATGCGGATTGTCATGGAGGGATGTGCGGTCGGGTAATAGCGCCGGCCTTTTTCGACGCCGCTCAGCAACCGCGGCCGCACCCTGGCCTTGTGCATAGTCAGCGCCAAGGCGATGCAGAACTGCACCATTTCCAGCCATACCACGTGGTAGCCGATGCAGACGTGTGGGCCGGTACCGAACTGCAGCATGTCCACGGGCCGGATCGGCTCCGTGCGTTGCAGCCACCGCGCCAGCCGGAACTGATCAGGCGCCTCGTGCAGCAGCGCTGAGGTCGAGAAATGCAGCAGCGGGATGCACAAATGGGTGCCCGCGGGAATGCGCCGTTGGCCAAGTTGCAATTCCTGCACCGCGCGACGCGGCAGGAGCGTGGTCGCCGGATGCACGCGCAGCGTCTCGCGGAACAGCGCCTCGGCAACCGGACACTGTGCCAGGTCCGCGTGCCGGGTCGGCACCGCGCCCACGCGCTGCGCCTCCTCGACCAGGGCGTCCCACAGCACAGGCTGCCGCGCCAGCTCGATCACCATCCAGGCCATCGTCGAGGCGGTGGTGTCGTGACCGGCAAGCAGCAGTAAGCGGATATTGGCGACCAGGACGTCATCGGAGAGCGCATCGTCGCTGCGATCGAAGGCGCTCACCATGTCGTTGATCAATCCGGTGCGCGCGGCATGCGCGCGTGCGTCGCGGACGAACTGGCGCAACTGCGCGTCGATCCAGTCGCGGGCGGCGCGGCCGCGCCGCAAGGGCAGTCCGGGCAGATCGACCGGAGGCGCGACGATCAACTGCAGCAGTTGCCGGTACTTGCGATGCCATCCCGGCAGGTCCTGCGCGGGGATTCCCATGAGGCTGAAGATGAGCTTGAGCATCAGGTCGCCGGTTTCGCGCAGGATGGTTACGTCACCGCGGTCGCGCCACGCCTGCACCCGCGCCCGAATGACGGGCGCGAACAGGTCGCCGATGCCGGCCTGAGTGAGCCCGTTGGGTAAGAACGCCGCCTTGATCGCATCGCGCGCCTGCCGGTGCGCGCCGCCGTCCTGGGCGACCAACGTTCCGCCAAGCAATTCGGGCGCGATCTCTTCGATCAGCGCCGAGGACACGTCCTTGTGCCGGAGCAGTGCGAACGCATCCGGATCCACGCAGGTCATCAGGTGTCCAGCAGGGCCGAAATCCAGCCAAAAGTGGCTGCCCAGCGTCCGTTCCGCGCGCCGCAGCAGGCGCGGCAGATCGCAGACAATGGCGGGAAGATGTCCGACCAGGGGGAAAGCGCCGGGCATGACCGGGATGTCGTCTCGCAGCCGGTGCCGACGGTCCAGCGGGTTGAGCAGCATGTCCATCAGCAGCGCGCCCCTCCTTCGATGTCGCCGGCAGCCCGCGCGGCGCGGCTGTTGCCACCGTCGGCGTATGTCGGCAGATGCGCCAGCATGCCGCCGTCGATGCACACGACCTGGCCGGTGATGAACTCAGAATCGTCGGAGAGCAGGAACGCCACCAGCGCGGCCACGTCCTCGGGGCGGCCGACGCGCGGCAGGAGCTGGTGCCGGCGCAGATGCCGTTGCATGCACTCGTCCAGCTTGGCGAGGAGACGCTCGGTCATAATGAGACCCGGCGCAACCGCGTTGCAGCGGATCTGCGCATGACCGTACTGGGTGGCGAGCGAGGCCGACAGCATGTTCATCGCCGCCTTCGACGCGGCGTAGGACGTCTGCCCGGTATCACCGCTGAGTCCCTGGCAGGACGACATGTTGACGATCGCGCCACCGCCGCGGGCGATCATCCGTGGGATGGCCTGCCGGCAGCAGAGCAGCGTGCCGCGCAGATTGGTCGCCATGGTCTGATCCCAGACCGCCAGGTCCAGGTCGAGGATCGCGCCGTCGCACGGGGTCAGATGCATGGCGCTCGCGTTGTTCACCAGCAGATCGACCCCACCGAAGTGCCGCTGCGCTGTTTCGAACAGCGCTGCCACCGCCGTCGCATCGGCGATGTCCATGCCCAGGGCCAGCGCGTGGCCCGCTTCGGCCGCGATCTGCGCGGTGCAGGCGATGGCCGCCGAGCCATCAATGTCGGCCACCACCACTCTGCCGCCCTCGCGCGCGATGGCGAGAGCGCACGCATTGCCGATGCCGGCGCCGGCGCCGGTCACCACGGCCACCTTGCCTTCAAACCGTCCCATCGTGTCCTACTGGATTGCGTTGGTCTTGCGCGGCATGCCGCTCAGCCTTCCACGGAGAAGGCTCAGGGTCGGCGCTGGCGCGCTCGTCATCGCCAGCGTCGCGTTCGATGACCCGAATGGCAGCGACCGGGCACTGGCTGGCCGCGAGCCGCACGGCGGCGTGCATCGCCTGCGGGACCGTCGCCACGCGCACTTCGGCCACGCCGTCCGGTTGGCGCTGGCGAAAGGTGCCCGGCAGCGTCAGCACGCACTGCCCGGTAGTTCCGCACAGATCCTGGTCAACCACGACGCGCATCTCAGCCCTCCTGCGCATGCAGCCGCACGGGCATCGCGCGGAACGTCCTAAGGAACGCGGAGGGCTCCCGGGTTGGTTGCTCGGCCAATGCCAAGGTAGGGAAGCGCGCCTGAACCCGCGGCAGGCTTTCGGCCAACTCCACCCGGGCCAGTTGCGCACCGAGGCAAAAGTGGATGCCGTGGCCGAAGCTCAGCATGATCTTCCCGTCGGTCGACATGCCAGGGATGGTGCCGTAGAACCGCGCGGGATCGAAGCGATCGGGATCGGCGAAGGCGTCGGGGTCGCGATTGCCGGCCGCGATTAGCACGCGCACGTCCGCGTTCTTCGGGATCACCACGCCGCCCAGTTCGATGTCGCGCCGGGCGATACGCGGGATAGAGCTGAACATGGCGGGCGCGTCGCAGCGCAGGACTTCTTCGACGAATGCCTCCACCCCCACGGCGTCTCCCTGCAGCCAGTGCCGCTGTTCGGGATACGCCAGCATCGCCAGGACCGCATGGTCGATGGTCGCAGCAGTGGTGGCGAAGCCGCCCAGCAGCATGCCCCAGAGCATGCTGATCAACTCCGCATCCGACAGCGTGTCGGCATCGTCGTCGTGTGCGCCGACCAGCATCGACACGATGTCGCGGCGTGGATTGATGCGCTTGCGCGGTATGAGGTCACCGAAGTAGGCCTGCACCTTGGCACTGGCCGCGTCCGCCGCGGCGAGTTGGGGATCGTTGGCGTGCGGGCTCAGACCTTCCAGAATCGCGGCGATGCCGGCGGCGAGCCCCAACATGTCGTCCTGGGGCATGCCGAACAGTTCGGAAAAGACCAGCACGGGCAAGGCCAGCGCGAATTCCCGATGCAGGTCCACCGCCTCCCCGCGTTCCAGCGCGGGCGCCATGCCGTCCAGGCATGCTGCGGCGATGCGCGCTATGCTCGGCCGCAGGTTGTCGATCTTTTGGATGGTGAAATCGCGCGAGATCAGCCGGCGCAGACGTGTATGCGTCGGTGGTTCCTTCATCGCTAGCGTGGACGCCAGCAGATTGAGTGACAGGCTGGTCGCCGCACGCGGGAAATAGCGCGCTAGTTCGCCCGGTGCCGGTCCGCGAAACGCATCGCCCGTGGCCTTGAACGCCCAATAGATGTCGGCATGGCGGCTCAACAGAAAGAGGCCCGACGCCGCGCGATGCACCGGATCGTGCTCGCGCAACCACCGCATGAACGGATACGGGTCGTGGATGCACGCTGGCGACGCCAGTTCGGCGAAGGCGTCCCGGCATGCTGCCGTGGTTTCTTGCACGTCCATCTCGGCTACCTGTTGGCTGGCTGATCTGGCCGGCGCGCGCCAGGCGCGCCGGCAAATTGCGGAGAAGATCGCGATTCCCGGCGGCGTCCGCACATCACCAGAGCACCGGGAGTTCCTCGAACCCGCCAGTGATGATCTCCTTGCGCAACTTCAGTTCTTCAGGCGCCACTGCCAGGCGCAGCGCGGGAAAGCGCTGGAAGATCGAACCGAACACCACCTTGAGTTCCAGCCTGGCCAGCGCCACGCCGATGCAGTAGTGCGGCCCGTAGGAGAACGCCAGGTGCGGGTTTTCGTCGCGTCCGATGTCGAAGAGTTCCGGGTTGTCGAAATGGCGCGGATCGAAAGACGTCGCCGGCAGGCCGACCAGCACCTTGCTCTCCGCGGGAATATGCACGCCCGCGATGGTCACGTCGGTCCTCGGATAGCGCATGATGCCGTCCCAGCCCGCGCCCGGCGGGTACATGCGCAGAATTTCCTCAACCGCCTTGTCCACCAGGGATGGATTGTCTACCAGGCGTTCGCGCTGTTGCGGATGGCGGAACATGGCCAGGAGGCCGAATTCGATCTGCGCGACGGTGCTCTCGTGCCCAGCCACCAGCATGCCCGCCGCCAGGCCGATCGCCTCTTCCTCGGTCGCCTTGCCCTGGTCGACGGCGGCGAGCAAATCCGTCAGCAGGTTGTCGCCCGGATCCTGACGCTTGTCCCGCATCTTGCCGCGAATGTAGGCGCGCAGTTCTTCCCAGGCCACGCGCGAGGCGCTACGCGGGCCGCTTGCATGCTGGTGCGTCATCACCTCGTCGGACAGCCCGGCGAAAAAGGTGTGATCCTCGTAGAGCACACCCATCAGCGCGCTGATGACCATTGCGGGAAGCGGAAAGGAGAGGTGTCGCCGCAGGTCGACGGGCTGGGGCTGGGCCGCCAAGGTCTCGAACAACTGCTCGGCGATCGCTTCGACCTGCTGCGCGAGCAGCTTCACCCTGCGGTTGCTGAAGGCCGGCGCCACGATCGTGCGTAGCCGGGCATGCTCGCCCCCCTCGTGCGAGACCAGCCACCCCGGCGAACCGAGAATGACCGAATCCGGTGTGAATGCCGGCGGCGGCATTCCCGCCGGCCGGAACGCCTCGTCGGACAGCACCGCCTCGGCCTCGTCGTAGCCTGTCACCCACCAGCCTTCGTGCCCGGACGGGAAACGCACGCGGTGGATCGGACCCTTGGCGCGTAGCGCCAACATCTCGGGCGACGGTTCGATGTGATCGATGCGCAGCGTCGGCAAGGATTGTTCGGGCATGGTGGCACTTCACTCTCTAAGCGATGGAAGGGCGGAAGGTGACCGGCAGGCGCCCGAGATCAACGCGATCATAGAGACGATGATGGAGGCCCGCAGATTCATCATTGAGCGGATCAAGGTTCTCGCCGCGCGCGTTCTCGCTGCCGCGAAACAGAATGCCATGGCCCGCCTGTTCAGGACGGCTCTCGGCGTCGTCACCGTGCTCTTGCGTCGATTGCCTCGACCTGTGACGATGCTTCCCGCTTCCGTCGATCCTCCAGCGCCGGCGCATATCTCGGGTCTCGCGCCCAGGCGCTATGAATCCAGCGAGGTCAGTCGAAACGGCCGCGTCTCGAAGCGCGGTGGCAGCGCTCGGCCGCGGGACCATCTGGAGCCGGCTCGCACCAGGGGATGTAATATTTTGAGCACAGCACAAAGCGAGGACCGGACGGTGAACGGTTTATTGTGTGTGCCGGTTGACTGTTCCAGATGCTCGAACGCGAACTAACCTTTGAAGAGGCTTGGGCTGAGGCCAAAGCCGTGAGAAGGAATGCTGCTGCTGCAGGGGCGCGTGTCATGGACATTCTCGTGTGTGGCGGATGGAACTGTCGTCTCACCTGAACTGAGACAGCTACCTGCAGACATCAAACGCCTCTATTGGCGTGTAATGTCACAGCTCTAGCAGCAAGAGACATGCCAGAGGCGCAGCAGTCGGTTCTTGTTGAATTCCTTCACGTGTCGCGGTGAGCGGGTCATATTAGTTTTGTCGAATTCCGTACAAAATGGACGGATCGAACACCTCCGGGGCATAGTCAGTGCCCGTCATCAGAGGGAACAAGCAAAGGCCCCTGTGATTCGAGAGCCGACAATTCGTCGTGCTCCAAGCATCGGCCAATATGGTCTCCAAAGCACGGTGCTCGATCGGCTACCATGGCTCGTGACGTACCCGAGGGAGGCGGACACGCACCGAAGCGGAACCCGCTGACTGCAACCGGCAAAACTCCCGTCGATCGTCACCGACGGAGAGCTCATCGAAAAGCACCGAAGGCGACCAGATCGTTGCTTCATCAAAAGCTCATCACCGTGCATTAAGGTTCGCTGATGGCAGTGATCCAGCGGCCGAACGGCAGCGCGGCTGGAACTTCGGTCGGTGAAGCGCCGGCTAGCAGTGGTGAGGGGGCTTTCGTTGCGTGCCACGGAGCGCATCATCGAGACGCAGATCCACCCCCTGCACGCTTGATGAAGCGACGAAGGGAAAGCCTTCATGGCAATTGGCGAGAGTTTCGCTGATCATGAGACTGTGAAGCACTCGAGCTGCGAAAACGCGGTGCCGTCCAGGTCAATTCGGTCGAAGGGTTCAACTCCCGCGTTCGCCGCACGATCGCCGGCGTCTTTCATCACATCAGCGCGCAGAACAGCATCCTACGAGGCGGTACCGGAACAGCGCCGTTCCGTCAGGCTAGGGATGCCGACATCGTCGATATATTCGAGGGAGACGGAGAGATCGTCGGGCACGCTCAGCGTAGTTCACGGCTTTAGAACGCCAATCTGCTCCGCCCCAGCTACTTTCAGCATAGACAAAAATGGTAAGCGTCCGGATTGTGTTTCGCGGCCGCCCCGTATTTTTGCCCGTGACGACGTGTTGCGACCAGCGAAAGCCGATGTGCAGTCCGCAATTGTCTATAGCTGTCCGGAATTGAGCGGGGCTGCGGAGGTCGTGTGCGGCGTCGTTTCGGCCCTCGTGCAGAAGCTTGAGCACATCACGGCCGGCGCTGCGGGAATCGTCGGGCTGTGGGTCGCCGGCATTGCCGGTAAAGCGTTCGCCGGCAACAACGCGTTTCTGTGCTGGTTGATCGCAGCCATCGGCGCCCTGGGCATTCTGTGCGTCTTCCTTCAGCGCTGGCGCGATATCGATTGGCTGGCGACTCACGTGGTGCGGATCGGGCTGCTTGGAACCGTAGTTGGGCTCATCGTCGCTTTCTCTGCGGCGCGCGCCGGCGGCTCGGTCGACCCCAATGCGATCCGCCCGATGATCGCGTCGGTCATCGACGGCATGTATGTCGCGCTCTATGCGACGCTGCTCGGTATAGCCACGAACCAGTGGCTTAAGATCAATCTTCGCCTGCTCGGTAACTTCGATGGATGAGGAAACTCTCACCGTCTGGCTCGACACCGCGCTCTTGATGCTCGGCGGCTTCGTCCTCATGACCATGCTCATGATGACGGTGATGAACCCGCCAGCCACGGCGAACGAAACCGATGGCGTCACGGCGCCCGGAGACGTCGCCGTCGAGATGCAATGGCCCGGCAAGCTCGACGCCGACGTCGATCTGTGGGTCCAGGCGCCCGGGGGTGTGCCGGTCGGCTACTCCAACAAGAGCCGCAAGGTGTTCGATCTGCTGCGCGACGACCTGGGCATGACGCCGGACATGACCGACTCCCACCATGAAGTTGCCTATTCGCGGGGGGGCTCCCGCTGGCGAATATACCGTCAATGTTCACATGTATCGTGGTGTGAACGTCACATATCCTATCCCGGTGAAGGTCACGTCAGCGGGCCATCTACGTATGGCTCACCACGGCTGGCTCACCTGAGCCGCGCGCCTACGTACTGCCCTGGAGCCAGCAGGCGGCCCAACAGCTTCAAGATGCGATGGGCAAGGCGGAAGCCGACGGCACTGGGGTAGAGATGAAGATGCAGGCCGCCGACGCCGGTCTCGATACACGCGAGCCGATGTTCTACGCACGGCCGCAACCGGCCCTGCCGGCAAAGGACTACCAAAGCGGCGTTCGCCCCCTCGCTATACACAGCCGGGGTCGTAGCCGAGTTTTTCGCTTCGTGTTCCGCTCCTGCAGCTTGGGAAGATGGCGCCGTGGCTCATTTGTGTCCGTCCAACAGCGCCGCGACAGTGCCCACTAGGGCGCCCTGATGCATACAACAAGGCATGAGGGACAATCCTTTGGATGATTATAATTTGCCGCGGGCACTCCTACCTGTGTTGTGGGCCGAGAACCGCCGGCGATGAACCGCGCATCGCGACGCGACGGAACCGGACGGCCCGCAGATGGAAGGCGAGGCGAAGCAATCGCCCCTCACCCCAGGAAAAAAGGAGGCGCAATCATGCGCTCTTTCAGGACTCTCAAGACAGTAACCCTCATCACCCTTCTCATCACTGTTCCGTTCGCCGGCGCCTATGCCAACGCGACGCCGACCTCGATTGCCGATCAGGCGCAGGGTGTGGACCAAGGCATTGCTGACGCAAGGCAGCAGAACACGATCACGCCGGCCGAGGCCCAAAGGCTGCACATACAGGTAGTTCGTATCACCCAGGCCGCCGAAAGAACGGCCGCCGCGGACCACGGCAAGATACCGGCTGCCCAATCTCAGCAATTACTGCGCAGGCTTGATAATCTCGACCAGAGGCTCATGGTCGATACCGGCAGTGGCTTCGCCATCAACGACGACAATCCCGACGGAAATTATCCGAACTGAAGTCACCAGAGCCAGCGCGCCCAAAAAGGACACGCTGGCTCTGAAAGATCATTCAGCGCGAAATGGTCCAGGCCGCCCACAGCCTGGGCTGCGCTCGAGGCCGGTGGGCTTAACGCGCAGGATGAAACACGTTTGGCCTTGGCAACCGGACATTGCTATGACGGTTTCGGCGCAGGCTCAGCCACGGGTGTGATCGACTTGACCTTCCACCGGTCGCCGTTCGTAGCAATCAGCCAATACACTGTGCCGATCATTGCAATCTGACACCGACTCCCTTTCCGGGTTGGGCCGGCCATGAAGTGTACGCATACCTTGTCGCCCTCAAAGGCATACGTTCCCGTCCAATACATGGCACGTCCTCATCGACATAGGGTCGAATGATCTGCGGTGTGTTCGGATCGAGTGCCGACTTCGCGCCTGACTCAATCTTTACTGCCGGACGGACATACGCCTCAATGGGCGTCGCGGTCGGATACCAAAGCAGGAGGGTCTGCCTGTCATCGTCGTCAGTTCGTACCTGAAAGTCTTCGAGCGGCAGTCCCGTGCGCTCTGCGGAAGCAGCTACTAACGCAGTCAATGCCTCCGCCATCGGTCCTTGGATGTAGGCCGAACAGGCGTCCTTGATGGCATCCAACTTGGCCTCGCGCTTGGTACGACTGAGGTTTTGGAGTTCGGCGATCGACGTCCCCTCCCCCAGATCATCGCGGAACACAGTGACGTCGATGTCTTCCGAGAACCGGCTGATCAGGCCAAACCCCTTGGAAAGGGAAGTGCCGCCTTTGAACAGCAGCCGTGGACTACCGTCTGGCATGCCGTTGAACAGCGCGTCCAAGGTCCAGCAGACTCAAAAATCCTTTTCGATATTCTGCGGCGTGGAGCTAAGACGCTGAGCTGTTTTCGTAAACAGGCCTGCTCTTGTCTCGGCGTCGGCGCTCAGAACCTGGTCATAAGCAGAATTCATTAGCTCGGCATTCTCGGTGGCGTAGTCCCACTCGGCTGGATCGGGCCTTGGGATACCTCAGCGGCGTCCTTCAGCAGAGGCTTCAACAGAACCTGCATCCAGGCGGGAAGGGTTGGCAGGCCTTCGGCCAGGTCGGCGCGGAGGCGATCACCTTTGTCGGGATCGTTCAGCAGGAGGCGCAGGCGCCGCAACAGTTTCTGGTTCCCGTTATCCTGGCTCAGCATATCGCGCATCCAATGCAGCGCCTGGACGACGCGCATTGCCGGGCGTCCGGCCCAATAGAGTTTGCTGGCCGAGGTGGGCCGGAAGGTGATGTCGAGGCTGCCAAGGCGAATCGGCCGCAACCGCGCGTCGGCGTGAACGACGATGCGGGCCGGGACCGCGTCGGTCAGGCCGAGGTCATTTGCTGCGGTCATGCCGTCGACGAGGACCCGGATCTGATCGCGCCGCGCCACGGCGTCGATGACGCCACGGGGGTCTGGTGGGCTTTTCTGCTGGGTCAAGGTGTTGAATGTCGGCCGATCGTAGAGTCCGCGATCAATCCGGCGCAGCTCAGCGGCCTTGACCATCCGTTGCAGCACTTTGTCCACCGCATCGCGATTACCGAGATCAAGAAAATCCGCAGGCGTCCAGACCGTGCCTGGTGGACTTGTCGCCATGCGATTTTGGATAAGCGTCTTCAGGTTCAATCGAGTCTCGCGCATGTCCGAAATATGTACACGTATTTCGGACAAACGCCAAGCATGCAATGTCCGAAAAATGTCTACATATTTCGGACGAAAAATCTGGCTACATTGCTGCTAACAATCCAGGTAATTGCCGAGCTCGACGTCCTCATCAAATGGTTGGTAGCGCCGTCATCGACGTAGAGCGGTAGCGAAACAATCACCCATTACCTATCCAAGTTCGTGAATCGTTACGCTCGGCACAACAGCCTTGGCGATCTCACACAGGTGCTGATGATGCGTAAGATAGATCACCTGACCGGCACTTGCCATTTCGCCAAACAACCTGAAGACCTCCTCGGAACGGACATGGTCGAAGGTTTCCATGATGTCGTCTGCGATGAAGGGCACGGAGGGCCGAAACAGCGCAAACTCGTAGTACCCCGCAAGCCTCAGGGCCAGATAGAGCTGAAAGCGCGCGCCCTTTGACAGCGCGTCGGCGACCTTGGATTGCCCACCGCGCTGTAACGCGATGAGCACTTCCCCACCCTTCACAGGTTGAGTTGTCAGGCCAGAGTACTGTCCGCGCGTCATGAGGGCGAAGGCGTCTGATGCGCGCTCCATCATCCCGGAGCGGTGACGCTCGCGGTAGAGACGCAGAGCATTTCCAGCCGACATTATTCCCAATTTCAGCTCGATATAACGGACGGCCTTTTCCTCGATTTCCAGAAGGAGGGTGCGCCGTTCGGCATCTATTCGGGCAACAGCGCTGTCGCCGCCAATAGCGTCCAGCTTGTCGGTCGCGCGTGTCTGTCGAATGAGCTGCTGCTGTATCGCCTCGTCAGAAGCGCGAAGCCTTTGTTCGGCCTCAGCCTTCTCGATTGCAAGACTGTCGAGATCGACAGCATCCAATATCGAACGCGCCTGCTCGAACCCTTCCACCGCGAGCTCGGACGACACCTGCTCCTCAAGTTCGGCCACGGTTGTGCGCAGGCGATCCCTGTCACGCAGCAGTTCGTCGCGTTGCACGACTTCGGATAGCGTGGCCACGCCAAAGACGCTCAGGACCTCGTTTTTGCGGCGCTCATGTGCCGAAATCTCGGCATTGAGGATCTCACGCGCTTCCTGCAGGCGCTGCAGGTCATTGACGAGATTTGCCTTCGCCTCGCGCGTGCGTTCGGCGCGCTCCAGGCGCTCGGCAAGCCCGATCGCTAGCTGTTCCGGTTCTTCGTTGTCCGCCACCTCGCCCGCCTCGGCTGCAACGGCAGTAACCTCAACCAAGAAACTGTCTCTGTCTGCCTCCATCTTTTCGATGCGGAGCTGCATGGCGTCGCGGTCTTGAAGACTCTTGGACAGTTCAGTCAATTGATCGAGGACGCTGCCGACGCCGGCCGCCGATATGCCGCTCTCGAGCCAGGTGCCCTTGAGCGCTTCGGCAACGCCGGCCAGCCATTCGTCCTCACGTCGCTCTGCCACGTCGACGGCTCGCTGCCTGGCGGCCAGATCCTCTTGCCGTGTGCCAACGGTCTTGAGCGTCTCGGTACGCTCGGCGTCCACCTTGAATTGCCTGTCAAGGAACAACTCTGCCACCGCCATAACCGTCTCAAGGCTGTCGGCGGGATCTGAACCGACGCCGACACTCGCCAGAGCCCCGCTCAGCGCCAGGCGTATTTGGTCTCTCTCATCAACCGCCCGCTCGGCTTTCTTGCGGGCAAGCTCGATCTCATCCCAGGCCGCGAGCGCTTCGACCCGGGCAGCAATGCGATTCTCGATTAGCTCAATCAGCCGTTCGGAGGAAATTTCCAGGCACTCTCCGCATAGCTCTTTTGCCGCTACGCGAATTTCCGAGATTACGGCCTCCCGGTCCGAGCTGTTGCGCGCAAGTTGGTCTCGCGCATGCGCGATGGTGGCAGCGGTTTCAGCGAGGCTGCGGCTTGCCGTGCGAATCTCAACGAGCTCCCGCGCGTTGGCCAGACGGCCTGCTCCGACACTGTCATCTCGAGCCAGTGCTGCCGCGAACTCGTCCGCCGTGTCCCCAGTGAGGTCATCGCGATGCCTTGCCCAGGCTTCATCCCGGGCGCGACGAATGACGGCGGCGGCTTCATCGTCGGTGACATCGACTGAGGCGCGAAGGGCATCCAGCCGCGCCGACAGCAAATCGTGATTGCCCTGGTGCTCGGCAAGACGTTCGGAAAGGACGCCCCTGCTCTTCCCGAGCTCTGTGGCCAGCGTCTTCCATGCGCCAAGCCGCCCAGCATTCGGAATGGCGACCCTGGCCAATGCCTGCGCATCTCCCGACCAGGGATGCAAGCGCGCGATCGCGGCCTCCCATCGAGTTGCACCCGCATCCGCTGCCTCGCGTGCCGCCTTGGTTTCCCCAATGTGCCCGCTGACCCTTGCCGTCGACAAAGCCGAAAGCAGCCTCGCCCTGGCAGGCTCAGGCACGGCCCGTTCTTCGCCGACCCGCTCGCGTGCCGCCTGAAGCGCATCAGCAGCTGCCGCGGCCTCCTCACGCGCAACGTGCACGCTTGTAACGATCCCGGATCGCTGCTCGACCATGGCGCGCACAGCGCCAACGGTTGCAGCAGGCAAGAGCAGATTGGCAGGGCGTGGCTCGGAGGACCTTCCAAGGGCGGAAAGGCAGGTCGCCACGGCATTGTCGAGGATTTGCAGCTCCGTCCTGCGACTTGGCAGGTCAAGGCCGGCCGAGACGTGGCGCACCTTCCGGTCGGCTAGGCCGCGAACCCGTTCGGACACCGCAAGGATCACCGCGTCCACATCGACCGAGACGATTTTTGTGGTCACCCGCTCGAGCTCGTCCCCACTCGCAGATAGCCGCGTTCTCAGACTGGCGTCGGTCTCGATCATGTCCGCGACGCTGCCCGTCCAGGTCCGTGCCGGTGAAGCGATCTCAGGCAACTCGCCCAGCTGGGCTTGCTTACGCCGGATATCGGCAAGAATCGGGATCGCGCGAAGATATTTCGCGATCATATCGAGCCGAGCCGACAGCACCGACCGTTCGGCGATACTGCGGTCGTATTTTTCCGTGGCGTCCAGACGCTCTGTCTCGAGAGTCTCGAACGTCGACGCCAAGGTGTCGATCGCCTCCTTCCCGGACTTCAGTTCCGCAAGCCGCTTCTTGAGCAGCGCAAGCTCGGTTCCGTGTGCCTGCTTGCGATAGAGCCTGTCCGCTTCGGCCTCCAGCACGCTCAATGTATCGCTTGCGTGCCCGAGGCCAGCGCTGGCCGTGAACAGCAGCTTGCCAAGATCACCGCGCGATTCCAGGATTGATTTTCCACCTGCTTCCAGCGTTTCGTCGTCCAACGAAAACATGGTCTCGTATGCGTCGCGAGACAGCCCGGCGAGATGTGCCGATATCGCCATTTCGCTGACCGGTTGGCCAGTCGCGTTCAACAACGAGTTGGTGCGCTGCTTCGTGCGTGTGAACGTGTGCTCCGCGCCGCCGAGTTCGAGCACCCCGCCGATGCGCATCGCGCTGTACTCGTGCAGGAAATTGTAGCGGCTGCGTTCCTCGATTCCAAACAGCAGGTCGAGATAGCCGGAAAGCGCGGTCGACTTGCCGGCCTCGTTCAGGCCGAACACGATATGCAGGTCGGGACCGGATTCCGGTTTTGGCCCGAAGTCGATCGTCCTATCGGTGAACTTGCCATAGCGGATGAGATCAAGTCGCCGGAGCCTCATTGTGACCCGCCGGCCTTGAGGCGGGCCGTGACCAGGTCAGCGCCGCTGGCGAGCACCCTGTCGAGGAACAACTCCAGCCCAGCCTCGTCCTTGCCGGCGAAATCGCGCCCGTCGGCCGGAAGATCGGCGACCATCTTCTGGACAAACGCTCTCGCCTCAGCACGGAAGGCGTCCGAGCTGGCATCGGCGTGCATGGATTGACCGAGTTCGAAAATCGGATCAGCGACGCCCTCGGATGTTTCGACTGCGGATGGAGAAACGTTAAGCTCGAGCTTCTCCACCCAGGTGTCCCCCGTTTGTTCCGCGACCTGCTCAGCTTCTGCGAGCAGCAGGTCGCGGTCACGGATCAGCGCCCAGGATAGAGGTGACGCCCCGGTCACGCGGAGACGGACCACAGCATGACGGGACTTGACGGAAGCACGCACATCTTCGAGCGCGGAGCGGACTCGCCCAACGACTTCGGACCATTCCACCGTTTCGGTCACGTCGACGCTCACCCGCTCGAATTGCGCAATACTGGTTAGCCGTTCCTCGATCTCGACGGTGCGGTCGTCTCGTATCGTCACCAGGGTGACCGATTTCTCGCCCGCCTCGTTGATGTCCCTGCCCTGTGGAATTCCTGGCATCACCACGGTGCTCGCCCCGGGATGGACTTGGCGAACATGGATGTGCCCAAGGGCCCAGTAGTCGAAGCCATGGCTGTGCAGGTCAGCGACGCTGCAGGGAGCGTAGACGTCGTGGCCGGGCGATCCGGCCAGGCTCGTATGCATGATGCCGACATTGACCGCGCCTTCACGCGGAGCTGAATATTTGGGAAGTAGACTGTCCGGTGCCTTGGGGCTGGCAAAGCTCAAGCCATGGAACACGACGTCGAGCCGGCCTGCTGTCTGCAGCACTGACTGGGGACGGCCGCCGAAAATCGTGACCGTGTCCGGGAACACGAGCTGTTTCGATATCCGCGACATGGCATCATGATTGCCACGGATCTTGAGAACCCTAATGCCGGCCTGGTGAAGTCGTGTCATCTGTGTCGCCAGAAACCGCGCCGTTTTCATCGACGTCTGATCGCCATCATAGAGATCGCCGGCAATGACCAGCGCATCGACACGTTCCGCAAGGCAGAGATCCACGATCGAGACAAATGCCTGACGGCTGGCGTCTCCGACAAGTTCGGCAAGGTCGGGGTTTCGCATCGCCAGCGAACGCAGTGGCGAGTCGAGATGAATATCAGCCGTGTGTACGAATCGAAATGCCATCGAGCGGTCTCCGCCCACGAACATACCGGTGATCGACCGAGGCTCGATAGAAGAATTTCACGACACGTTGCATTGGCTTTTTATCGCGTTGGAGGGTGTGATTGTTGAAACTCGGCCGAGCCCGGCAAGGGAGAAACGTGAGGCTTAGGTTCAGGGCGTCACAAAAACCACAGCCGGCATGTACTGGGCGTTCCGCCCTCTCAAATTCTGAGTGAGGGGGAGCAAAGGGCCGTTGCCTTGGCGGACTTTCTGACCGAGGCCGCTCCGCGATCAGGTGATTTGGTACTTGAGTCGACGTTGCACGAAGGCGGGCCGCGAACCTTCGAGCACCCTTACGATATGGCCGTTGGTATTCGGGTTCTCGATCGCGCCACAATCATAGCTGAACCTGTAACCGTTCACCTTATCCAACCGGACATAGACGATTTGTTCGGCGTCGGCTCCGATCGCCAGGTTTGGGTTATGCGTCACCAATATGACCTGCCGGGTTTTCTTCGCGTCGCGAATACACCTTGCGAGTACCGCAAATATGCTGTCGTTGTCGAGATTGTCCTCGGGTTGGTCGATGATGAGGGGTGAGCTGTCGGTGTCCAGGTGTAGGTAGAAGACCAGCAGCAGAAGCCCCTTCTCTCCGGGGGAAAGCTGGTTCAGATCTTTGCCTCCCAGTCTCAACTCGTACCGGGGCTCGAAGTATTCGAGCGAATAAAGAAAGTCGTAGAATTTCTTGACGTCTTTGGTCTGCCGTCTGATGCCACCCGATTTCATCGATCTGACCACATCGTCCACAAAGGCAAAGATGCTTTCGAAGGAGTTCCAGTCGACTATCGATAGCTTCTGTTGAAGGGCGCGCGCGCCTTCCGCGACTCCGCGGAAGGGACCGCTCACGTTTTGGTTCAGATGGTTGAAGAATTCTTCACCGAACTTGGGAGACGGTACAAAAGACGCGTCGATCGACACCTTGAAATCCCCGGTACTCACCACGGTGAGCCGCGACTCGACCTTGGTTTTCAAACCCTCGTAGAACGTTCTTATCTTGTGCTTGCTTTCGAAGAGGGCCAAGCACAGCGCCTTACGGTCTTCATACACCTTGGACAACTCCCCCGGCAGATCGTTGTCGATCCGAGCAATGCGGGCCTCCAGTTCCGCGATCGTCCCTAGTTTCGGCGAGTCCTTTTGACCGACTATATTGCTGATCTGCTCGGATATCTCGCGGACGGCCTGCACATACCTTTGATAGCGCTGTTGGGGCGCCGAGAGAGCGGCGCGCGTCTCGGCTATGCGATCGGCAATATATTTCTGCGCAGCACGCAGTTCGGGTACACTGGCGACTGTGGAAAGATCGGTCTTCGGATCGAAAATCATGGCACTCTCGCGCTCAGTCGCCACGATTTCTTCGTTCATAGCCTCAATCTTCTTCGTGACCTCTTCGAGATTAACGGTAAGCCTAATGACTTGATCAACATCTAAATCGAGACCGCTATACTTGGTTTTGAAAACCTCCTTGTCGCCTTGCACACGGCTTTTCAGGGCATTTACCGCGTCCTTGAATTCGCTGGCCTCTTGCAAGGTAGTCTTGTGGCGACCGAGCCGCGTGACGGCGCTCTTTTCACGCGCAGCAAGGTCATCCAGCAACCGGGTTTGTGACGCGATTTCTTCTGTCGCCGCTTCCTGTTCCGCACTCTGCGCAGCCGGGACAGCTTCCTCAAGAGGCTTTGACGCTTCGAGTGTGGATACCTGCTTCTGAAGGACCCCTAGTTCCGCCTTCAGTTTGGTCTTGAATTCAGGTTCGCTCTGATCCTCGAGCTCGAGAATCCTGATGTTGAGTTCCCGCAGCTTCGTTTTGATCTGACTAGCTTCCTGTCGACTGTTCAACGTCTTCCGTTCTTCGAGATCGTGGAAGCTCTTGGCGTCCATCTTGTCGCTGATGTCGACGTGCGAAAATACGACGTCTTCGATTTCCCGACGCAGCGCCTGGACTTCGATTTCGTTCGTCAGGGCCTCGAAGTAGTTCTGTGGCAGGTATTTGACCGCCTCCGGCGAAAGTTCATCGACATCATCGTTCAAAGTCCGTTCGACAACGCTCCCGCTCTTCCATACGAGACGACCCGAAAAATTCTCGGCGAACCCGGGCCGTTTGAATTTCCTGTTCGTTTGACTGTCGGTTAGAAACGAGAAATATTTCGCTTGGCGAGTATTTCCGAGCAGTGCGACAATATCCGCGACAGCGCTTTTGCCGCTTCCCTTGTTCCCGATTATAGCAGTCAGCTCAGGGTTGAACGGGATATCGACATTCCGAAACCAGGTCCCGTTATGACCGGCATAGGGGGCGAGGGGATTAATCTCCAGCCTGTCGATGAACTGCGTCGCCTCGCGCTCGAGCCGGACGAGAACGGTTGGACGGTCTCCGACAAAGACGCGATGTTCCGGTTCGAAGATCGTCTGACGGAGACCTCGGAAAGTCAGATTGGCCTTGATCCACGTCGATTGATAGCTCGGTTCGTCCCCTGTCAAACGTCCGAGGTCCTCGAAGGAATGAGCGTCACTGGAGTCATAGAGGGGCTTAGGTTCCGACTTCGACGCGTCCTCGTACCGCGAGTCGCTCAGGAAGAATGCCGTGCTATTCGACTTCCCAAAGAAAGCGCTACTGATCCTGTCGAGTTCATCGGAAATGGATTTGCTACGCTGGGAATTTTTGGCGGTACCGCGCAGGCCATCGTTTCCGGCGGCGGTGACGATAATGTATTGCTCCGGCGCGAAACATCCTTTTAGCGAGTCCTCGACATCATGTATGCTGACGGTGGCCGCAGCGTAATTCGCAGACGTCAGTTCGCTGCAGCGTAACCGTCTGCCACCAACGGATATGTGCGTTTCCAGGTCGTTGAGGAACTTGCTCAAGGCTTCGCACGTCGCGACAGCCGGGTCTATCAGCACATGCGTGTTGACGTTTTTGCCATCGATGCTGACCGTCTCGGTCAAACGCAGCTCCAGGTTCGGGATCACCAGCTTGGCCGAGTCCGGATACGATTGGCGATACCATTTGACCGTGTTCAGGTAGCCGTCGAACGAAAAATAGTCCGTTATACCAAAGGCCTGGACCTCGGATTGTTCGAGTATAGCCACGAAGCGTTTCCACGTCGCGTCGTCCGGTTTGCCATATCCGCAAGAGAGCTTCGTACCGGGCGCGTGTAAATGCAGGTCCCACTTAAGCCATTGCGAGCCTCGATGAGCCTCTCGTTTGATAGCACGCGACGTCGGGGACTCGCTCATCCGAAGCACTCCAGGTGACGGTTTTCCGATCCGAAGAAACCACGCCTGTCGTCCGGCAGGATCACGAATCTGCGCCTAGATGAAAGCGCGGGTACAATCTAGCCGGGTAAAAAAAGCAATCAAGGCGTGTTCTCACCACGTAGAGCACAAAGCACCGCCTGTCGCCGAAAGATGAAAAACTGCGGTCGAGCAGGCCTCGCCAATTTGGACAAGGCTCCATAAGTAGTGAAGCTTCGAAGGATGGGTGTCAAAAACGGCGATTAGACGCTCCTCCTCCACCCGACGAGCGTCTGCCCTCATCTTTTGGTCCAATACCGTGCCATAGACTTCCGGCCTGGTCGGCACTGGAAGGAACACGTCTGGTAACAGGCTCCGGATTGCGAAGGCCAACATCCCTTCGCCTTAGCTACCTGGCATCGGGTTCGCTGTGGCAGCTTTCAGAGCTGCCGGGCCGGAAAAATCCCCATCTCAGCCGTGTCCAGATCATTTCTGTAATGACCGCATAGTGCCGACTGCAGACCTTGACGCTTGCTCCATGGTGTCCGCTTTCGGCACGCAGACCCGGTCAACTGCCGATGGTCCTCTATAGCAGCCTTCGACATATGCGAACGGCTGCCCGCGCCGAGAGCGAGCAACCGATCCCGGCGGTTATGCGACTTCGTGCGTCGTATGGATTCCCAGTGCGTTGACGGCGATCAGTGGCAAGTCGTTGGCGCTGATTCTCTCCACCATCGTGACCAATGTCATCAAGTGATCGCTCAAGAACGTGTCGAACTTTGCCAATGCGGGCTGTGCTAGTCGTGCAGCAAGTTCTTCCCCGTCTGGCGCGGACGAACCAGCTATGTCCTGCAGAGTTTCGATGGCTTTCTCGGCCTCGCATTCCTGAAGCTCAATGGCATGCCCGAAATGCGATGCTTTGAACTCGCGAGCCAGCAATGCCAGGGTTAGGGTCTGCAGCTTCCTGGTTCCGACCCAGGGGAAAATCAGGACCCCCTCCCCATGCGCAATGATGGAACGGCGATCCAGTTGCAGGTCCAGGAACGAACTGCGCGCCTCATCCAGCAGCCGGTTCGCGGCAGGATCGAGATATGGGAAGGCCTCATCGGATGCGAGAACTGCGCGCATCGTCGCCAACACGTGATCGTGGATGGCCGCCCCCTTGCCGCTGAAATGCGGTGGCTTTCCAGCCCGTGTCGGCTTGACCATGATGACACGGGCGCGATCGTCTATTTCGATGACTTGCCAGCGGCGCCCGGCAAAGATGATCGTTTCACCGCGTGCAAGCGGTGAACTCAGCGGATAGGTGCCGAGCGTGCGTGCATCGTGAATGATCCGATATTCCCGTTCCGTGACGAAAACAGCATAGAATTCGTACGATTCGGTAATCTTTTCCCCGGTCTCTCCGATCATGAGCAAGCCATCCGGCGACTGCTCTATCAAGCGGTTTTCGGGCGTGGCCATGCACCGAAGCAACTCGGCAAACAACGTCCTGTCCACGGCTCGGAAGGGGCCGCGCTCGCATAACAGTTTCCAGGCGGCCGTCGGGCTTACGCCCCCGGTCTGCACGATCAGTGCCATCACTTGATGGACGAGCGTTGAAAGATGCAGTCCAGCCGGCAATGGCGGCTCACACCATCCCGCCCGCAGGCACTCGACCATAGCAATCGACTGAACCAGATCCAGGCGAAGCCGGTCGATTGGGTGTCGTCCCTTACCAATGGGAGGCTCGATGACGAACATGCGCAGCGTTGCGGGCTTTCCGGCCCTGCGGCCGGATCGGCCAAGGCGCTGGCGAAGTGATGCGACCGAAAAACCCGGCCCGATCTGGGCGATTGTCTCCACCTCGCCAATGTCGATTCCGAGTTCCAGGGTGGTGGTCGCGACCGCCGTGGTCGGGCGCGGATCGTCTCGAAGCCGCGCTTCGACCTCCTCGCGCATGGCCCTTGCGAGATTGCCATGATGCGGGAAGAACTCATTTGGAAAGCTCGATTCGTCGCACATCGAACGCAGCATGTCGGCATAGACCTCTACATTGGCGCGAGATCCGGCAAACAGCAGATTGCTCTGGCCGCGCAGCAGACGAAACAAGTCGGACGCAAGCGCCGCTGGGACCGTCGATTGTTCAAAAGGCTCGGCCGGCTTTCCCGGCGGATCGCTATCGTCTGCGGTAGCCGTGAGATCGCCTGGAGCGGTGCCGTCCAGCAGGTAACCGCGGATCTGCAAACGGACCCCGTTTCCTTCGTCCTTGCCTTCCACGATCGTGACGCTAGCGCCCTTGCCGGGCCGCAGCGCCTCGGCAGCCAGGCTCATGTCGCCAAGTGTTGCCGACAGCCCAATTCGATCGATGCGGTCTCGCGCGGTCGCCACTTCGATCCTGTTCAGGATCGACTGCAGCTGCATGCCTCGCTCAGTGCCAATGAAGGCATGTAACTCATCGATGACCACCGCATCGAGGCGCGAAAACATCTGTGCAACCTCCCCGCCCCTGCGGACGAGCAACGCCTCAAGCGATTCCGGAGTGATCAGCACGATACCCGAAGGTCGTTTTCTTGCGCGTGTTTTGGCGTCCGCCGACACGTCGCCATGCCATTTGTGCAGGAGAACGCCGCTCCCTTCGCACAGGCTCTCCAGCCGCCGGTGCTGATCGTTGATCAGCGCTTTCAACGGGCTGACATAGAGGATGGCGAACCCATCGGCGCTGCCTGCGTGCTCGGCATACCGGGTCAACAACGGCAGGAAGGCGGCTTCAGTCTTGCCGGCGGCAGTGCGCGCGGAGATCACGACATCGCCGCCCGCGAGGATGACCGGGATAGCTTTTTCCTGGACATTCCGTAGCGACGACCAGTTCCGATGCCATATCCAGCGCCTGACCGGCTCGGAAAGCGTGTCAAATGCGGAGGGTTGCAAGCTCGTCGTCCGCTCCCTCTTCGACGTCGTTGATGGGCTGGTCGCCTGCACCGCCTCGATCTTCCGCGACGTCCACTGCGCCGAGCATGTCCTTCCAATCTGTGCCGGGGTTTTGCTGGAGAATCGCGAGCAGATCGACGAAGGCTTTCACCGTGTTGCGCGGAGTCCGAAAATAGGCCTCGCCGATCCGATTGGCGCAATGGTCCATGAAGGCATGGAGTGCCTCGTCCGGCACCAGCCATTTTTCCTGATCGCCCGCCGCGAAGACGTCGCGTAGCCGCTCCAAGAGATGGTAGAGTTCCTCCGGGGTCAGGTTCGGCAGATTGACCACCGGGCCGGAATAGTCGGCCAGGCCATTGCCGGCAAAACTGTTTCCCGCAAGGCGGGACTGCAAGGCCTCGTAGGAGTAGAGCCCGCGCCGCGTGTCGAGCAGAAATTCCGGTGTGCCGCCCAGAATGAAACCGATGCCCTGCGTTGTGCCCTGCAGGACATCGTTGAAGATGCGCAGGATCTGCTCGTAATTCTGTTTGCGGGCCTGGGCGCTCTGCAGCTTGTAGAGATTGACGAGTTCGTCAAGGCAGACCATCAGACCGCCAAAACCAGCGAGCCTTGTGAAACGGGCGAGCAATCTCAGGCCGTCGTAAAAGGACGCGTCGTCGATGATGGTGCGGACGCCCAGATCGCCTCGCGCCTCTGTCTTAGTCGTGTATTCGCCGCGCAACCAACGCAGCGCGGCGTCCTGCAAATTGCTGTTTCCTTCCTCGTAGCCCCGCGCATAGGCAACGATGACGTTTGCGAAATCATAGCCACCGACCATCTCGCGAAGATCGCCAAGGCCTTCCTTGATACCGGTTTCAATAGTCGTCCCGCTTGAGGAAGCGCGTTCGGATGCTTTTTGTATGTAGCTTTCCAGAATGTTTCTGAGCGCGCCTCCGTCTGGTGCCGTGCGAGTCGCAAGGCTGGTGACGAGCTCGGCATAGAGCGTGCGCGCCTGCCCGCCGGTGGCGTGGATGCGGCGATCCGGAGAAAGGTCGGCCTGGCAGACAGCGAGCTTGCGCTGAAGTGCGATTTGCCTGATGAGAAACAGGAAGAAGGTCTTGCCGGCACCATAGGCGCCGATGACGAGACGGATACTCGACCCGCCGTTGCTGATCCGCTCGATGTCCTGGATTAGCGCTTCGATCTCGCGCTGGCGCCCCACCTGAATATGCTGGAGACCGATGCGCGGCACGACACCGGCGCGCAAGGCGCTGATAATGGTGTCTCGGTCTCTCGGCTTGATAGCCGGGGGTTTTGTCGTCATGCTGACATTCCTTCGACGGATACGGTAAGCGATGGAGATTGGGGAGTAGCTTCGGAAAACAGGCTGGCGTTGACGATGACAGGGTCCTCGCCATCCAGGACCAGTTCGTCGAAGCGGTCGAGCGACCAATCGTTTAGTGCTTGCTTCGCCGCGCCCGGCATCAGGTCGGCATTGCGCATCAAACGCTCAAAATCCGAAGCCGTCCAGGTTTCCTGCTCGATCAGTTGCGACAGAAGCCACCCATAGCGTCGCTCCAGTCCGTCGAAGCGCGCATCCCCATTGGACGTGTCGATTTCCTCGATCTCGGGCTGAAGCTCGATCGGCGGCTCTGCTTCATCCACGAAGATATCGGCAAGGACGCTGGACGTGCTGCGGGTTTCGCGTCGGATCGCTTCGAGACGCGAGATGTCGACGCGCGTCGCAGGCGCGCCAGCAGACGGCGGCGACACCGGAATGCCGGGCGGCTGAATCCCGGCGGGGATAACCAGGGGAAGATCGTCATTTCCGTCGCGCGGCCTTTTCTGCGGCGCGACACTGCCATGCAGGCGCGAATATAGCGAGTTTTGGTCCAGACCCATCTGCCGGAACAGCTTCTCGAGTTGCGACACTTCTCGCGCGTGAAGGGTTCCGTCCGCCGCGGCGACTGCCACCAATTCATCGGCAAGATCTTCGCGGCGGTCTTTTGGCACGTCGCGTATGCCTTTGGTCCATTCCACTACGCGGCTGGCATCGGCGGCGCAGACCTTGATCTCGGCTTTGAGGCGTACACGTTCGTCCATCGAGAGGCCGGGCGCCTCATCGACCTTGGAGAAGAGCCTGCGTTCTTCCGTGGGGTGGAGGAAACCGTCAGCGAAAGCGATCACCATGCCGAGCATGATTGACAGTTGCATGGGGCGGTAATGCTGGCTCGGTTCGGGATCAGCTTCAGCTTCACGTTCCAGGCCAAAGAACATCGCCTGTTCGTCTGGTTTTGCCGACCTTAGGGAAAAGGAAGGGTCGGCGGTATGACCATAGCCAAAGGCTGCCAGAATTGCGGCCAGTTCCTTCTGCTTTGCCCGCGCGGAAATTTTATTGGGCTCCATCCCAGCCCACTCAGCGAGCTGTTGGATCGATATCAGCGCATCATCACTCGACAGTTCTCGCAGCCGGCTCAAAGGCTGACCAGGAAGCTCTTCAGCATACTTCAAGCGCAAACCCAAGGGCAGCTGAGCCACAGCCGCAAGGCTAGGCCTCAGTCCCTCCGAACGGCCGAGCATGCGGCTGTAGTTGTCGAGCCGATCCGTGCAGTCGTCGAAGATGCGACGTGCACCGCCTATCGGTTCGCTGCGGTTTGTGATGTCCGGGAGGTCACCCCCAAAGGGGCGGATTGCAAGATCGAACGTCCCGCTGCAGGCACGGTAGTTGACCTTCAGTTTTCGCACTCCGGCGGCCGAAACGCGCACGCCATTTGGATATTGCTTCTCCACCGCTTCCGCGAACAGCTCTCGCAAGAGAGTCTGTGCCCGTCGCGCCGGCGTTCGCACCCTCGTTTCGGGGTCGGCAAGAACGTAAGCCAACAAAAGGTCCGGCTCGATCGCCTCCCCGCTGCGCACCCGCATCCCCAGGGCGACCTTCAGCATTATCGGGATTTCGTAGCTATTTTCCTCGACCTCCAGATCCAATTTTTCCGGCAACTGAGCCGATTTCAGCTGGTAAGCTGAAAGCAACTCACCAGCATAACGTTTGAACGAACCATTCCCTCCATACACCTGCAATAGTCGGCGAACCTCGACAACGACACCATCGGCGTCGGCTGGGCGTTCCTCCAACATGAGGCGTCGTTCGAGACCGTAGAAGTAGAGGAACACGTATCCGATATAGGCGTCGGGATCGGATCGCGATCCGGCAAGCCAGTCCAGATAGGATTTTCGCGCCGCGGGCGAAATGCTCGAGTAGGACGGCCAGTAGCCCATCGTCTGACCTAGCGGATCGCCGTGAGCGCCCACGGTCAATCTCGGGTCGATCAGGCAGTTCTCCGGGTCGGTTGAACTGCCCTGCCTCGGCAGGCGCTCGCCTACATAGATCATGCCGCCGGAAATGTCATGGCTTCCCACCGTTGCTGCTGTATTCGCACGAATCCAATATGCCGACTGGGGCGCGGCGGGGCTCGCTCGCACTGCGGGTAGCCGGTCGAACCACCGCGGGTGGTCCGTCCGGGCCGTGTTGGGAACAAAAATAGGGCCGCGCTGCCGAATGGGATCCGAAACCTGAGCATTATCCGATGCGGGCGATGCTTCGGTTGTTGGCGCTGCGGGGGCGATCTTGGGGTCCTCAATGCGTTGCCAACCCGCTTCCGCGGGAGCGGCTGAGGGATGGGGCATTGGTTTGGGCGGTCTAATGGCTCCGCGTTGTCTGATGAAGTCGTCGACAGCTCTATTATGTGCCGCGACAGAAGTCGCAATATCTGATGGCAATGCATGTTTATGTTCGATCGGTTGTCTTCCAACTACAATATTGGCTGGAACGATCGGATCGTTCCGAACCAAGAGGTGCCTGTTGCTTCTAGCCGATTGGTCGAGACCGCTATCAAGTTGGCTGTGCTTGCTTTCGGAACCCAACGGCTGCGTCTGATCCATTGCGGCCGTAGGGGGAATGAGAACAGGACCGCGTTGTCGAATGGGTTCCGCTATCTGAGCACGATGCGGTGCGAGCGATCCCGTTGGCTTTACCGGGGTGACCTTGGTGGCCTCTATGCTTTGCCAACCCGTTTTTGCGGGAACGGACGGCTGCCCGGCTGAAGGATTGGCCCTTGATTTGGGCCATCGGATCGCTCCTCTCTGACGGATGAAATCGTGGACGGCGGCGTTGTGTGCCGCGAGAGAAGCCGCATTATCCGCAGGCAGGACCGGCTTTTGCTCGACTGGCTGTCTTCCACCAGCATTGTGGGCTGGAACCATGCGAACGGTCGGGACATGGAGGCGATGCCTATCGGTTCTGGCCGACCGGATGGGAATGCGCTTAGGTTCGCTGCGCTTGCTTTCGGATGCGGTTGGAACCGACTCCGCGGCTGAATTTCTTCGGCGTCTCCGCAAGAAAAAGAACGCGGCTGCGATCCCTAGCAGGCCCAAATAGATCAAACGCGGCGTTGGGATGGTTGGCCCCTCTCTGACCTTGTCGGGCTCCGGCGCCAAACGATCGGATTTGGCTGAAGCCCCCTCGGTGTACGCCGGCAAAGGCGGCGCCGGGTGGACATCGCTACCAGCTTGCCCGGCTTCCCCATTATTTGTCTGTGGAGTTGTTTTCGTCGGAACACCAGGCTGCTCCCAAGGCGACGGGTGCGCATCCGTGGCTATGGGCGCCGACGGGTCACGCGTCGCCTGCGGTTGCGGAAAAAGCGCCGCTGACGTCGCTTGGTCCAAAGTACCAGTCTGAGGAAGATTGCTCGCCTTCTGGAAAGCCTTGAGCGCACTGATCGACCGACGTCCCCAAATTCCGTCCGCGGTCCCGAGATCGTATCCATGTTCAGCAAGGGCCTGTTGAATCTGTCGTGCAGAATATCGGGAATCCTGGCCAGCTGCGGTGCCTGCAACACTCAGCGCTGTCGCCAAGGCGACTGCCATCGTCCAATGAAATGGCAACCTCATCCCGTTTGCCCCGCCCTCCGGTTCTGAGCATAGCTCGGATGAGTTCTTTTGAGAACTCGCCCAGAAGTATTTCCAGTTCGAGCGGGAGCGGACGTTTAGTGGCGCATTTTGACTGCCGTCTTTTACTGACCGTCAAAGCGAACCTTGCCCAAGCAATCACGTGCGATGACGGCCGCCTTGGGCCCGGAAGCTGTCGGTCCGCAAACGGGCCAAACCACGAAATAAGCTGGCGTGTTGCTGACGACCCGGTTTCAACCGCAGCCGTCTTCGCGCAAGCGACCGCGGCTTGCTCGGGCACCGGCCAGCTGCTTGTCACTCCAATTTCTCGCAGCGAATGATTCCGAAGCCGAATTGCTGTCGTGCTGCCTGATTGGCAATCGAGCGGGGCCGCGTGTACACGTTTAATTTACGTGTCTACGCCGAAGCGTGGCAGGATGCCGAATTTGTGCATCAAGTTGTTGCACTTATTGCCTTAGGACCACAACTCCTGCCGGCTCGGTGCCGTCAAAGTCCGAGGAACTCTGTATGTCCGCCTGCTGGCTTGTTTAGACGCACGCGCGAGACGCCGGGCTTGAAAAAGGACTCGAACGGCACACGCCCAACCTCTCAGCGGAGCAGATGACGAAGCTCTAGAACCAATCGGGTGAGATCGCCCGCGTAGCTTGAGACCATCGCCGGCAAAAATGTCTCTCTCCTGACGCGACTAAAATCCATGGGATATCCCGCGCGCTCGCCGAGCATCGCCATGAATGACAGTTGCGAACGGCCATTGCCTTCGCGGAAGGGGTGGATCGCGTTCAGTTCGCCCAGAAAATGGGCCGCGTCGGTCACGAAACCCTCGGCTGTCTCCGCTCCGATCACCGACGGAAGCGCATTGAAAAGCCGCTTCATTTCGCCGTCGATATACTCCGGAAAGCAAAATGGATTGCCAGCCTTTGCAGTTCGCACCGTGCGGTACTTGCCAGCCCAGCTGTAGACATCCTGGAACAGGTGGTAATGGACGCGGCGATAGTGGCTCGGGTCATAGCGACCGTGCGGTAGCGGCTCGCGAGCGCGTAGCGTTGTCATTTCAAGCTCGAAGGCCTCGAGCAATGCGGGATCGCGCAAGCCAAGCTTGTTCTTTAGGGTCTTGGTGCCCTTATAGGCGTAGGGATCGTCGAAGGCGTCATAACCGACCGACATTACCCGCGTGACTTGGCGTCCTGATAAGTGCGGATGATCTCCGCCCGCTGATCGTCAGGCGAAAGCTTGCGCTTCTTCAGATCCGCGAGACGCTTACGGCTGGCCGCGCTCAAGTTGATGCCTTCGACGGCTGTGATCGCCGCAAAGGTGCGCTGTCCCAGGATATGGCTGGGCGAGCCAGGCGTCAGACGTTTAGTGGATTTCTTCATGCTTCCCCTGTCATCGAAGGTGACGCTGACCAACTAGCGGTCAAGCAGCTTACGCGCCTGTGAAATGCGGTCCTTGAGCCCGGCCTGGAAGCTTGGGTCACGCCTGCGGGTCTCAATATGAGTAGTTATCGCTGCCCGAATAATATCGGACACGGGCCGATTTTCAACGCTGGCGACCATCTCCAGCGCCTGAGCCTGCTCTTCGGATAGGCGAACGGTCATCGCTTTAGCTTGTTTCATTGCGCTGTTTTGCACCAAAACAAGCCTATTGTCAACCATCTTGGTATCGTGGTATCACGGTATCAATTATGGAGGTGACGATGAGCGAAACGCAGAATCACGAGCACGGGCGTCCCGACCGTCCCAAGATGTTTGAGATCAAGATAGATCGCATGAACTACAAGGTCTCCGAGTCGGTTCTGACGGGAGCGCAGTTGCGGCAGTTGCCGGAGCCCGACATTGGGCCGGATCGCGATCTCTTTGAGGTCGTACCGGGCGGATCCGACGTGAAGATCGAGGCTGACGCGAATGTCGAAATGCGCAATGGGCTGCGCTTTTTCACGGCGCCGGCGCAGATCAATCCTGGCCGTGGGTGAGGGAAGGCGACGATGCTGCCAGCGGTCGACCAGGACTATCTGCAGGCGCGGGCGCCGGGCCATAGCGTTTCGCTCGATGGCGGCATGATCGCTATCATTATCCCATCATTTCCGCTGCCGTCCGGATTCACGGCAGTCGCAGCTGATCTCCTGCTGCGACTGTCGCCCGGGTACCCGGATGTAGCGCCGGACATGTGGTGGTTTGAGCCTGCGGTGCGCCGCATGGATGGGCAGGTGATCGAGGCGACCCAGTCGCAGGAGGCCTATCTCGGCCGTACATGGCAGCGCTGGTCGCGCCACTTTCAGGCCGGACAGTGGCGGTCCGGCATCGACTCGCTCGAAAGCTACCTGACGCTCGTCAGGAAGGAACTTGACGTAGCGGGGAGAGCGCGCGCCGCATGATCACCACCTTGGTCCTTCCGGGCTCGCTCGCCGACGAGGTCGCGACAGCCTCGCGCAACCCGCTTGAATGCGCTGCCGTCCTTCTTGCGCGGCGTGTCGACACCGGCGCCGAGGTTCGTCTTCTTGGGCGATCGCTGCACTGGGTGCCGCAGGCAGCCTATTGCGAACAGAGTTCGCACCACATGCTGATCCGCTCAGAAGGCTATGTCGGCGCGCTCGGCGCTGCCGAAAAAGACGGTGCGGTCCCGATCTGGTTTCACACCCATCCTGGCCAAGAGGGCGTTCCGCTGCCGAGCCCCCACGACCGACAGGTCGACCGTGAGATCGGTGATCTCTTTCAGTTGCGTAGCGGCTCTGGCGTATACGCGACGCTGATTGCGTCACCGCGCGGCGAGAGCTTTGTCTTCAGCGGCGAAGTCACGCCTGAAGACGGCGAGACGGCGCCGATTGATCGCGTGTGGACAGTCGGCGATCGCTGGCGCCTCCTGCCGAGTTTCGCAAGCCAAGTGGCGACGCCAGACGCGATCTTCGATCGCAATGTCCGCGCTTTTGGCCCCGATATTCAAAGTGTGCTCGGCGACATTCGGGTTGCCATTGTCGGCGCCGGCGGCACCGGATCGGCCGTCGCTGAACAGCTTGTTCGGCTCGGCGTGAGACATCTCCTACTGATCGACAACGATACCCTGTCGGCGAGCAACGTCACTCGCGTATATGGCTCGACGCCGCGGGAAGTCGGCCAGCCGAAGGTGGATGTGCTGGCCGCGCATCTGACGCGGATCGCTCCCGAACTTCGCTGTTCAACCATCCAGGGCATGGTGACGGTCAAGCATGTTGCCCAAGCCCTTCGGGCAAGCGATCTCGTCTTCGGCTGTACCGACGACAACGCAGGCCGCCTCGTCTTGTCGCGACTGTCGACCTTCCTGTTGACCCCGGTGATTGACGTGGGCGTTTTGCTCAGCAGCGATCGTAGAGGGGTGTTGACCGGCATTGACGGCCGGATAACGACGCTAACGCCCGGCGCGGCTTGCCTCGTCTGCCGCGGTCGGGTCGATATGGCACGTGCGGCCGCCGAGATGCGCACGCCCGAGGAGCGGCAGCGATTGGCAGACGAGGGCTACGCACCGGCCTTGGGCCAGGTCGAACCGGCGGTCGTTGCCTTCACGACCGCGGTTGCCGCCGCCGCAGTCAACGAACTGCTCGATCGCCTGATCGGCTACGGTCCGCCTGAGCGGCCGACCGAGACGCTGCTGAGGCTTCACGATCGCGAGATCTCGACCAATGAGGCCCTACCGCGCCAGGGCCACTATTGCCATGTGGCCCAGGGCAAGTGGGGGGCGGGCGATGAGGAGCCGTTCCTAGGCCAGTTGTGGGGCACGGCATGAAGATTTCCTGGTGGCAATGGCTTCCGATCTGGCGCTGGCGCGTGGTCGGTGCGGCCGAGTCGGCCGACGAGGTGCCGGACAGGTTGCCGCGCAACGGTGTCGCGCTCATTGGCGACGTCAATCGAACGAAGTGGATCGTCTTCGATTGCCCTTGTCGGACTGGACATCGGATCATGCTCAACGCCGATCCAAGTCGGCGGCCCTACTGGACGTTGAACCAAGTCGTTCGACTAACCATTTCTCCAAGTGTGGATTTCAAAGGAAGTCAACGACGGTGTCATTACTTCATTCGTAACGGCAGGATTGCCTGGGCTAAGGATAGCGACCGATGAACGATAGCGGAGCGGCAGCCGAAGAGCCGCAACCAATTACGCCGCAGCCGCCGCGCGCGATCGAAAAGACACCCATGTACACGGCGATGAATGCGGCGCGCTATCAGAGGCAAACGCTCATCCGCGACATCGAAAAGGATCAGCCCAAATTGATCTGCTATGTCGCTGGCAACAAGGCGGCTGTCGACCGCATCGATACGCTTGGCTTTGTCGATATGCTTCACAACATCAACCCGGGCGACCCCATCGACCTCCTGCTGCATACGCCCGGCGGCGACATTGATGCAGCCGAAAAGCTAATCACGCTGGTCAGGAGCGCGGCCGGCGAGGATGGGCAACTAAGGGTCATCGTGCCTGATTATGCCAAGAGCGCCGGGACATTAATGGCGCTCGGCGCCAACACGATTGTCATGAGCGACTCATCGGAACTCGGACCGATCGATCCTCAGGTCTCATCCAAGGACGGCAACGGCTCCGACGTAGTCTATTCGGTTTTGACCTATTTGAACGCCTATGACGCGTCAAAAAAGGCGCTTCGCGAAGCACCCGACGATCTTACTGAACGGATCACTTTCGAAAAATTCGACCCCACGATCGTGCGGAAGTTCCAGTCGGTAAGGGATCGGGCGCGGTCCTTCGCAGAGAATCTGCTCAAACGGCGGGGCAAGAATTTCTCGAAAATCACTGCCGAATTGCTGGACGTCGCCAAATATCAGTCACACGCTCAGATGATCGGCTGGGAAGCCGCGACCGAGATCGGTTTGACGATCGAATACATGCCGCCAACCGACCCGGTCTGGCGCAGATACTGGGCGCTCTATTGCCATTTGCGTCTGTCCATAGAGAGCGAGCAGCGGATTTTCGAATCGAATTACGTGTCGCTGCTCCTTTAGAGTGGCAAAGCCCCTTGGGCAGGCGCGCGATGTCCTGCGTTTTGTTGAACGTTGCTTCCGGGGGGCACCCCGAAAGGAACAACGAACGCGCCGTGCTGACCGCCACGCCCTCGCTTCGAAAGGCGGTGACAGTCCTGCGAGCAAGCGCGTCGGCTCAGTGGGATGACTGGCGTTACGACGCAAGCTGTGCATTCCCCGGTGAGTTCGGTCGAACTCAGTCGCAAGTGCCGGTGGCACCCATTCATTGGCGAATTGATGAACGGCTGCTTTTGGGCAAGGCATCCACCACTTCAAACGCAAGTGACGTCGGCTTTCTGCCGACCAGCATGCAGGTGCCGGCACTGCTGTTCCAGGTCGTCGCGCTTTGACGATTTACGATTGCCTGTCACGGTTGCGTGGCCATTGGAGTTCTCGCGTTCACAGCCATGAGGTACGCTGTGAACAACTTGCATAGCTGATTGCACTGGCTGCGGCTTCGCGCACAGTTTGCACATGGCTTCAGACATTGACCTAGATGCTCTTTTGTTCGAAATGGCGGCCGCAAGCGTTAGGATGCTGGCCCTGAGCTTTGGCGACAAGGCAGCCAGGATAGCCCGACAGACTTCAGGGCGGTTTCTCTTTGAGGTTCGGATCGACGGTGATCCTCAATTTCAGCGCATTGCCGCCATCCGCTATACGACCGGAACAACCGGACTCCTTGCATTGAGCAAGGACGGGCTGGCGGTCATGTCCTTCACGGCCAATAGCGAGCTCGCCAGCTTTATCGATCCATTGGAAAACTGGGACAGTCTGCCGCTGCGCGAAAAGGCGCACAATGAGGTCCAAGGGCACATCGATCTGCTCGTTGCGGCGCTTCGAAACGCCGGTTGCGTGCCATACCATTAGGCTTTGACTCAAAGCCGCTGTGGATCTCTCCATTCAGCGCATATCACGATGGTGCGTCCGCTTTGTTGTAACTTCGACGGCCGCACCTTTCTCCGGGCTGCCTCTCGTCCAGCGTCCAGCAGCGTACCTGGGTGGCGACCGTCTGGGCGGTCGGCGGTTTCACTGCCGTGCTCGATTGCCGGCGCGACTACCTCTTCCGCCTTTCAGCCGCACCCTCGACGATGGAAAAACCCTCGAACTGCGGATGACCGAGGTAGAGAACTTTCGTCGTGCCGACATTCCGGTGGGCGGCGCGGAAGTTGTCTGATCTGGTCCAAGCGACGAAATCATCGTGGCTTGCCCACACTGTGTGCGAGACAAATAGGGTGTAACCTTCGGTCTCGTCGATCGCGCCACGCAGCAAATGGAACTCTCGGAATCCCTTCATATCCGAAAGGCTGGAATCTCGGTTTCTCCAGACCTCCTCGAAATCGGATTCCGCGCCGTTCTGGACTTTGAAGCGGTTCATGGCGATGTACATGGCGATTCCCTATGCGTTGATCGTTGGACTCGTAGTTACGTCATGAGCTTGGGATCGGGTGGCATGAACCGTTCAAGCTCGGGAGCAGTCTCTTATCGCCTTCGCACTGCAGCGTCTGATGGTCCGCCCTCTTCCAATGCTCCAACTACGCTTTCGGCCCGCTCGCGTCGTCGAACTCCGAACGACCCTGTCCGAACCGGTTGATTTCCAGCCAAGCAACTCCGCATCGGCTGTTCCTTCCCGTTTGTCATGTTCCTTCGCCTGCATTTTTGTTTGATCGGCGAGCCTTCACATGTCCCGTGCAATCCACGTGCCACCGCGGAGGTGGTGGGAGCAAAAGGAGAGGACCAGATGGTTGTGGCGCGCGGAGGGAATACAAGCGGGCGATGTGTCGGGTCTTGAACAAAGACGATGTCAGAGTACGGAACGGACTCGGAGCGCCTCGATGCCACATTGCGCCGTTCAATTCCGAGAGCCTGAGATCGGCGTCCGGCTGATGGACGGAAAGCAAAGCAGCGGGCAGGGATTCGTAAGACTGGCGTTTACTGGTTTCAAAAGCCGTCCCAGCCGAGGCTGTGTTCACCGGTCGCAAAGAAGTTAACACGATCGCGTGGTTATCGTCGCAAATGTTCGGCCAATTGGCAGTCGGTCACGGAATTTCCCCCGGGCTCCTCTGCTCGTTCTAAGTCCCTCGTTCAATCCTCTGCAGCGCAGCTCACCATTTCTGCGACGAGGCGGGACAGATCAGAAGCTTGCGGCCGGCGTTTCACCCCCTGTCGGTCGCTCGGCACTTCTATCTGGCCGATGTGGTGCGATGTTGGCCGAGGCTGGCAATAAGATGGATGTGGTGTGGACGTTTAAGCCGGGAACGCAGAGTGCATCGGCGCCGGCCACAGCGAATCTGGTCTGCAAGCTCACCTATTCGAACGTGAGTCTAGCGATACCGTCGGGCGACTGGAGTTTCGATGCAATTGCGCGAGGGCCAATAGCGCCTGGCAAAACGGCTGACTGACGTTCGTCCTGGAGAATTCCACCAGTTCGTTCAGTCCAGTCGCACTGGAGAGGCGCAAGGCTTCGTAACGGCAGACGGGGATCTGACGATTGTTCTTGAACCGTCTATCCGGCCCACCGCTTTTGTTGGGGTGCGCCCAGGTGTGTCCAACCACCTCAGCGTCAGACGGGACCTTTCCCGCCTCGATGAAATTGGTCGGCGCAAACTGTGTACGAAGATCGGCATATGCAACGGCGCCATACCGGTTTGCGTCTTTCACAAGGACCAGATCTGGCATGAAATAGAGCACCTGCCGGCCTACCTGGATCGAGGGCGGTATAACATTGCTGCGAACAACGGCGGGTAATATGCTGGTGAGCGCCGTGGGCTTTTTGTCGACCAGCATGCTGGCGCCGGCATTGCGCTTCCAAGTCGTCAGATCCTCAATCTTGCCCCCGGCCGCAACGTGCCATGTTCCTGCGCAACGAGTAAGCGTTTCGAACGCGGCAACCAGCCTGCCATAGGCAGCTTCGGCATCTTGCTCGAGGTCGTAATAGAGCACGCTCACCCGGCGATAGCTGTCAAACCATTTGCCGAGCAGCATGCCCGGTAGAAATGCGGCGCCCCCAAGCACAGGCGCCGCGCCTCCGAGTGCTTTCCAAACAAGGAAACCGGCTATCCCGAACAGCACTCCCAGCACCACGGCGAGGCGTGGTTGCGACTGTCTGGCGTTGATTTCATCAATGACATTGGCAAATGTCTCATCGCGCATGGCCATGACGTCGCCTGACTCGATCTCTCTCATCAGGACGCCATCAGTCACATATTGCGGAGCCGACGGTTGCAGTTGAGCTTGCTGCTTGTAGGGGGGTGACTGTTGCACACACTTTTTTGTGCCGGCCTTTCCGAGTGTGCCGCGATAGTAGAGGCCACCTCTGCCTGCGTGGATGTAGTGGCCTCGCGGACCCGTGCCTATCCGAAGGCCTTTGACGCCAACCGAGACCCCAACCCCACCCGACGAAAAATTGAAGCGGAACGGCCCCGCGCTGATCGATTTTCGAACGTAAAACCCCATCCCTTGAGTCCCCCAACTCAATGCTGTGAGCTAACTCACCAGCATCTTTTTGCGCTCATGACTTCGATCCGACACCCGCCGCGAGGTCGGTTTCGCGGGAGCGCTGCCTCACCCTGATTTCAATTCGTCGCCTTGCCTTCACATCGCCAGCCTGCGCTCCGTTGGTCAGATGGTCACCAGGAAGTATCAACTGGCCACCCGACATCGGCAGAATGGTGAACCCTTTCAGCTCAGGCATCTCGCGAAGTATGCTCGTGACCGAGATTGCTCGCGCCAGTCCAAGGCCGGCGTTATCGGCGGGATGAAGCGTACCAATTTCCACCTTGCCAGCCAGGACGGGTTGAAGACCCTTGTCCATGTTCGACGACTGACCGGACATGGCCTGCTCATCCGTGTGTCCAATCACCTCGATGACGTCGACGCCGTACGACGTTGCAATGCCCGCAATCGTCTTGGACAGATCGCGCAGCCGCGTCCTGAAACGATCGGAAAGCTCCGCACTTCCGATATCGAAATTATAACCGTCGAGTTCGCTGAGGCTGATGATCGGTGGCCAATCGTGCGGCTTGGCGGCCATCACAGGCGCGTCTGCCTTCTTCAGGGCATCTGACAGGTCCTTCAAGGTCTTGGCCGTACCAACGTAACCAAACTCCTTCAACACGTTCGTGCGCTCGATCATCGCCCGGGCTTGCTCGGCGTCGACATCATTGTCGGACAGGATCTTGGTGACCGGGGCGTTCTTCACCAGTTCTTGGACCGAAACTCCTGCGTTTTTGATTGTTTCGATGGTCTCGTTCGCCAACACCAATTCGCGCCACTGCTGGTCGGGCACGTTGCGCCCTGTCGCGGGCTTGACCATCTCATTCAGCTGGGCAAGGAGCCGCTTGTTTTCCTCGCCGAGCTTACGCGATTCCTGCTTGAGGGATTGGGCAATCTTCTGCGCCTCTGCGGTCTGTTTCTGCTTCTTGGCGATGATTGCGCCGGCTGCAAGCAAAAGGCAGAACACCAGAAGCAGCATCGTCTCGGCCATCGTCAGGCCCAGGATCAGCCCGCGGCCGTAGCCCTTGCGCTCATAACCGACCGCTGTTGCGCCCGTCTCGCTCACCTGCCCCACCAACCGCTTTTTCGCGGCGGCTCAGCCTTCTCTGGGACAGCGCCCAAGGATTGGAAGGAATCGCCTTGCTGATCTTCGGAGATCTTGATTATCGCCTGTTCACCATCAGCGCCGGCAGGTGTAACTGCGCGTGCTGGATCGATCGCTATTGCGTCGTTGGCAGCATGGCTGCCGCGAGCCGCCTGGAGACTCTTTTCTGCAATCGTGGCAATGAGTTCGCTCGTGTCCCTACTTTGCTTTTGCACCACTGCCGCAAGCGCCTCGGTTAGGCGCTGCTGGGCTTGAACACTCCCTGCTGTCCTCTCTGCCGCGGCTGCGGCGCGCTCTACACCACTCGCCACCTTCGCCACTGCGTCAGCGAGACCGATCATACGAGCTTGTTGCTCCTGCGAGGCGGACTCGGTCTTGACCGCGTATTGAGCGACAGCGCTGCCAAGAAGCTTTACCATCGGCGCCAGATCGTTCTTCAGCACCTCCTCAGGAACGACAACTTTTTCCAGCTTGGTGGCCACGGTGTCAGCCTGTTCGCCGAGCTTGCTAACTGACGAGGACATCGAGCTGTTGGCTTTGTCGAGCAAATCAGCGGCAGCTTCGACACGCTTAGCAATCGAAGAGAACTGACTTTCGACCTGCCCGAAATTGTCTTTCAACGCGTCACTGAGCTTTCCAGACGCCTCTTGGACCGGTTTGATCGATTCCATGGCGATCTTGTCCAAGGCGGATCTGATATGCTCGCCGTTTCGCTCGGCTTGGACGGCAATCTCAGCAAAGCCTTCCTCGAGCATCTGATGGCTAACACGGCGAAAGTCGGCAAACTCTCTTGTGACGCTCTCCATCTCAGCTCTTACTCGCCGAGTCATGTCGGCGAGTTCGTGCCTGGCCGTCCGCTCGATATCCGCAGGGTCGCGCCGCATCTGGTTGTAGAAGATCCTGAGCGCGATGCCGGTGATCGTGGACGTAATCGCGATACCGAAGTTCCTGACGATGGCATCGGTCGAGCCTTCCGACCCGAACTGGAACAACGACACTCCAAGGCTCGTCAGCGTGAAAAGGAAGCCCATATAGTAGAGATTGTCGCCGGTTTGCTCATCGCTAAGGCGCAGCTTCCCGGTGAAGATCGATACACCGAGATAAAAAAGCATCAGGCAGACAGGTGCACCCGCCGCCACGATCGGGTTTACGCCCGAGAGCTTGGCGATGGCGATAAAGACGCAGCCGCCGAGCGTCAATATCGCAAACACGAGGAGTGGGAAGCCTCGATGCCCCAGTAGGGAATTGTCGCGGTTCCTCGCCATCAATTTAACCCCTCCAAGCCAACCAGCTTTTCGAACTCGCCGTGATGGTTTTGGACCCATTGCGTCCAGAATTCAGCGTGATCCAGCGACTGAAACGGCTTCTTTTTCCGGTCGATATAGAGGATCGTGACTGCCACCCCGTCGAGCGACGTCCCGTAGGTCCGATCGGCGGCGCTACTGAGGTATTTCTGGTAATCCAGACCAGACCGGTACTGCGAATAAAGCGCCGTATGCTCGATCATGTCGGAGGCGACCACCAACCGCTTTGCGCCCCCCGGTTTCGCCAAGCTGCTATCAAACAGCGACAGTTTGATTTTCTGGATGCCGGCCATGATCGGAGACTGGCTGGCGGAGTCAGCGTTCGGAATTTGGTCAGGAAGCTTTTTCAAGGGGTCGCCGAAGGCGTTTTCCCACTTCTTCTGACGGCGCGCCGGATTGTTCGTCCAATTGTCTACCGTGGACCCATCGCCTGGATTGCATCCATCGAACATCACCGTCAGGTCGCCGGGGGCCGAATTCAGCGTATAGATCCTCACATAGCCGCCCGGCTCGACCCGCCCGATGGTTTTGCGGAACTCGTTCTTCAGATCCGCCATGGTCGTTGCCGAAACCGGATCCGTGGCGTCAATGAGAACCGCCGTCAGGCTAACGGGACCGTCCATCGGGCAATTTGTGTTTGCGTCGATCTGGCCCTTGCCAGACCTTGACCACATCCAGGCAAAGCCGCCCAACATTGCAACCGAGAGCACCCCAAGAGCGAGAGCCGCAACGATTGAGCCGGCTTGGCCCTTCTTGCGCCTGCGAACCCGCCTAGCCATTCACACTGTCCGGATGAAGCTTGTCGAGGTCGCGATACTGCTCAATTCCGCGCTCGCACTCCTGCCCAATCAGGCGGACTTGAGCGTTGAGCTCCTCCTGCGCTTGGCGGATCGATGCTCCAACGTCGCCCTCGCTCCATTCCCCGTCGGCCGAGATGTGAGGCTTGATGCGTTCAAGCTTGTAAGGTGCTCCGAAATGCTTGGGCGCAGGCTCCGTTCTGGCCTGGATATTCGCCTCCCTGTATTTGGAGAGAAGCTGATTGCAGGCTCGCTCGAGCTGGTCCTGATGCTGCGCAAAGAGCGCCACAAGCCTTGAGCGATGATCGACAATAGCACGATGCTCCCTGCGACGACTGCCGAGTTCCTTGACGATGTCCTCAACCTTTTCGTTGTGGTCGTCGCGAACGTCTTGCAGCTCTTCGATCAACTCCCGCTTGCGCTCGATATAGTCCTCCCGCTTACGAACCAAGCGATTTTCGACGCCCGCGTAACCGGGATAAGGGTCGAGTACGAACCAGCCGTCGATAAATGCGAAAATCGAAAACATGAGGCCGATAGCAAACAGTAGCCATGACTTCACATCTGTGAGCCCGGCCGGATTGCCGACCATGTTTCGGATGACCTCTGCACCGGCACCGTCCGCGAGCGAGCCACTCACCTCGCGATAGTGCGCCAGCGCCAGGTTTAAGGTCACGGCCAGACCGATATAGACAAGGATCGAGAACATCCCGACTAGCTTCCCAAAAATCGATCGGTGGGTGACAAGGCGGGCGCAGAAAAGCGCCAGGAGCAAAGCGGCGCCGATGTTGATGAAGGAGAATGCTGCAGCCTCAAGGATGCCGCCAAAAAACCCCTGTTCGTTTCCCTTGGCAAGGAAACTGCCATTCATTGCTGTCTCGATGAGAAACAGGAACAGCAGCAGCGAAATGCGCAAAAGGTGAGCCGCGCCATGCTGAACGCGCGCCGCGCGAACCAATTCGTGCTTCGCCTTGAACCAGGCGTGCTCTTTCTCAGCGTCGCTAAGAGCGCGCCTCAACCCGTGGAGTTCATCCAGGCCGACAGCAACCGAAGCTTTGAAATCCGACACGCTGGCTGCGTTCGCCTGACGGATGAGACCAAATTGTTCTTCGAAGTCGAGTCCGGCAAGACGCCCGCTGAGAAGATGCAGGTTGTCCTCAAGAGTATGATAGGATGCCTTTTTCTCGTCCTCGACGCGTTCGATGACGGCATGTTCAACATCGTCGAGATTCTTGGCGCTCTTAGGGGGCTGGTTTGCCTCGCCACGCTCCTTGCCGCGACCGGCGAGATTCATGTCCCGATCAATCTTGGTGACATCCAAGCTGCTGAAAAGCTGGGTGCTCGCTCGGAAATCATGGTTGGACTCGCGCAGAGACTCGCGCAACCTATTTAGCTTTTCGAATTTAGAGCTCACGCCCTTCGTATCCCAATTTTTTTCGGCCCCAAGCAGAATGCTTTCTATGCACAGTAGCGCTAAAGGGCAACCATGGGCGTGCGACCGTGGTCGGTCCTGCACTGGTAAAATCGGCAAGGGCGGCCACACGATCGGGCCACCGCATTCGCCTCAAAGGGATCAATGCGCCTGAGATCTGTTTGGATGATGCCAAGGCGGTCGCGGCGCGCCGAACCTGATCGGATTGCCTGCGCGAATTGCACTCCTGCGCCCATTCCGGCTCGACCGCACAGCAACCCCGGATCGTCCAGAGTGTGCGACCAGATGCGAGAGGCTGACGCCGCCAGGCAGCTTTTCTCCCATCAAAAAAAGCAGGAGGAGTATGATCTCACGACCCCGAAGAGCGCGCGCAACCTGCTGGGCAGGACCAACGGCGGCTTTCAGTCCTGCGCAGGAAGCAGGCCGGGGCTCTCCGCTTGTTCATGCCCAGCCTCTACATCACTTCCGACTTTAGCTCTACGCCAGCGACGTCGATCAAATGGGAACAAAATGTACTCGCGCGCGGTGAGCGGCTCGGGCTGGTCTCGGAGGCCAACTTCCGGCCACTCATTCTTTTTTGGCCAGTATGCCGTTAGAAAAACCGTGTCCCAGATGGTTGTAAAGAACCCATAATTTCGGCGCCGGTGATGCGGTTCCAGCGAATGGTGAATGCGGTGGAACTTATTGTCGCCAATAATATATCGAAGCGGCCCAAGATTGATCCGGGTGCTCGAATGCGAAAGATGGGCCTGAAAGGTAATCAGTGTCACGGCAACAACGGGCACTACGCCAGATTCGAAATGGAACAGCGTGAGTGGTAGGGCTACAAACCCGGCGTAAACGAGTGGCTCGGAAACGTGATGATGGCAATTCCATGCCGTCAATTCGCGGATCGAGTGGTGAGTAGCGTGCATGCGCCAGAGGAATGGAACAGCATGCTGAGCGCGGTGCATCCAGTAGTAGAAGAAGTCACCAGCAATCGCGACCAAGACGCCTGAAAAGACGGCCAATCCGCTGTCGACGATGGCATTGTCAAAGTGAAGCATCGTACCGAAATTGATCGTTACGAGCGGCTTTATCCCTAACCAGTCCAGGCTCACGGCGTAGAGGTGCCAGATAACGGCACCGCATCCGAGCCGAATAATCCAATTCCGCACGCCGCGAAGATATGAGGCAAAACTGTATCGATAAGCCGGAAACATCAGCTCCAGCGCGGCGCAAAAGGTAGCGAAAATCACAACCAGCTCAAGCGACTTCACGAATATCTGAGTCATCTGGTTAACGTCGAAAACGTGCATTTGTTTGCTCCGGCGAATCGTTCAATGCTCCAACCTCAGGTCGGAGTGACTGTCATCAACGCAGTCGTCTTCGTCAGGCGAGACCAATATTGTGAGTCTCAGCGCCGCCGTAAACTCGGCATCGAAGTCACGAATTGCATGTAGTCAGGTGTTGCAGATTTCCTTTTAGGGCATTCAAACGGCGATTGTTCCGTCGGCATAGCGGCGCGCTTCGAGGACGTGCAATGCAGCATTTTCGTAGATTGGTAAAATTGGTTGTTTGGATAAGACCCATCGGTGTCCCAAATGATCGGAGGAGCCCAGTAGACCACCGGGGTTTGCGCGAAGCGACCAACCATAGGGCAAAGTCCGTTGCGGCAACTGGGCAGGCATAAAGCCTGCGAAGCGCAAGGCAAAGCGTCCGGTTCCAGCGTCTTCACGACGATCCGCGCCTTGTCGCCCATCGACCAGGGCGGGCCGCCAGCACCGTTGATCACTTTGAAGCGCCGCGGTTGCCGCTCCGGGTCAAGCGTAAGGTCACTCCCGGACACAGCCTAGTGGCCACCACAGGACCGACAACCTCACAGATCGCGATCACTCCCGAAAGCTGGCTCCGAAACACCGCGATCAGAGAAGCCTGCTAGATGGCAAATGTAACGCGAAATCAGTTCGGCGGATCGCTCCTAGGCGCTACGATTAGAAATCAAAGGAGCCCTGAACAATGGATCGCTATACAAGTAGACATAGACCTGAAGACCGCGATCGCGGTGCGACCCGATCGACTCACATGCCCAATGAGGTGCTGGACCTTAGGGAGGCGAGCCGCTCAGTCGATTCCATCTTTGACAGGGTCCGGGGAGAGTCAGTCAGGTTGAACAGGACAATCGATTACATCGGCGGTTCCCGCAATATTTCTTTCTTCTCTGACGTTGACCAAACCGAGATGGGGACTTTGACCATTGCTCAGCAGGATGGCAGCATGCGAATTGGCTGGATACACAATAAGCAGCGGTCGAGGTACAAAGGGCTCGGGACGGTCATGATCAATATCGCCGATCGGTTCAGAGCGTTAGATAACCTTCGCAGTCTGACTCTTCGTTCTCAATCTGAAGAAGCTTCAGTGTTTTTCTACAAGAGCGGATTTCGATTTACAGGAGAAGGAATGGAAGCCAAGAATTCAGCGATGCGGAGGCAAATTTCCAGCCCGGACTTTCAACCTCCGGATGATATTATCTTCCTTGGTGAAATGGAGCGTGCGTAACTCGCTGCGGCACCCATACCGATTGAGCGCGCCAGGATGAAATACCGACTCATCTCTTGATTCCAGTGGCCGAAAGGGGTGGAAGCCGCCCGCGATAGCTAGGTGGAGCACAACGTGTGCGCCCAGCGCGCCGATTCGAAAGTGGCAACTCTAGCGTCCACGCTGCGGGCAAGCGCAAAAGCTGTCGGAGCGCCAGCAGCTGTCGCGGGGGAGAGTTCGCGCCGACAAGGCCTGTGTTGCTGTTTGTCCGCTAGCATACACTGGCGCAGGCCCCAATTTCGTCCGTTGGTGACCTGGCTCATCGCGGTTCTTCGCTGCAAGCCTTTGTGCTCGGGCCGTCCGAGACTCCGCAAAGTGTCCTGAGGATCGCAAGCCTAACCTTAGCCGATCTCCGCACCGAGGCGTGAGAACTGTGACGAGCAGACTGCAGGACAAAGACGAAGGTCATCAGGTCAAGCAGGAACTGATGGATAGCGTCGGCAGTCAGGGCGGACTCGAACTGACGCAGCATCGCACGGGCCTCATCGACGGCTTCGGCGCTGGGCGCATCGATCAACGCTTCTAGTCTCTCGAAAGTTTCCAATTCGACAAATCCTCCGACCGCAAGTTAAAATGCCATGCGCCGCTGAAAATTCCACAACCAAAGTTACGACGTGCCGCGCTTTCTTGGCCCAAACTGGCGCTCTGAGGGTTGTTCCAGAACCCCGGTTCGGGCCGCAAGCGAGCCCGTTCGACGGTCCACCAAGGCCGGATTGAAAGAAGGCGTGCTTGGCTCCGAAAAGCTCGCGCCCCAAATAGCGCCCCGACGCCACGCACAGGAATTCCAGGGTGAAAATAGAATTGCCGGCGTCGCCGGTGGTTCTTCCTCGATCCGTTCGCGGTCCGTCATGGCGTCTCCAGCTGTTCTGTTCCGAGGCTCGGGCTCCGGCTCACCCGGGCAAACCGCCGCGATGAGTACGAGGAGGTGGCTAGCCGCCGCGCGTGCGACTGAACGCGTTCTCCCGCAGGCCCGACTGCACCGGCGTTCCACCACTCCACTTATCGGGCACCGAGACGACCATGTCGGTTAAGTCGATTGCCACGCGCTCGCAGAGTCGACTGGACGAGGCAGCTTTCGAGAAATGAGGAGTCTCAGAGAGTCTGAATGAGCGTCATTGTCGGTGGGTCCCGTGTTACGGATCACCAGGTGCATTAAGCGTGCCAAAGGATAACCGCTTTAATCACAATTGGGTTCACCGGACTGGCTACATCCGATGCCCGACATTGTTGCACTTTCGCGCCATGCTGCCCGGCCCGCGCCGTCAAGGAGGTTTTCTATACGCTACACGCGCGCGTCGAAACGATCGGCTTTGATTATAGGCAGCGGCATCGGATCGAATTGGACGTCCGCCCGCGCGTGCTCGACAAATGCGGAGGAACTTTTCGGATTGGAGTGGTGTATTGCGAGTTCCGGCATCTTGGAGAGATGGTCCCATCCTGGGCCCTCTCGCTTCGGCTGCTCGGTCGGTCAACTGACGAGGTCGACGGCAGGAGGCAAGCTGCCGCAGGCTTTGCGAGGAGGTCCGGCGGGACAATGGAGACGTGCCATGCACAGTCCCGCCGCCATGCCGGTGACGATTGCCACAACCGAACCTCGATTCAGAACTGAGATACAATGTTGGATGCCCAGCTCATGCCCGGACACGCTCAGCCAGCGGCAATTGGCCTCGAGCAGTCCATTAGAGAGATGGCACAGGACCCCCGCGAGATAGGTCCTATTACGGACTCCCCGCCAGCGCTACGATTGTGTTTCGGCGTTGCCAGGGAGCGGTCTGTCCGTGTCGGTAATGCCGCTGTCCTTTCGTAGAATGATCTTTTCGCCCTCCGCGAGACCATCGACGATCTCGGCGCCCATTCGGTTCACCAGCCCCACGCGCACGCGGCGTGCTGCGGTCGCGCCGTTCCCTGTGTCTACCCTCGCGCGATAGAGACCCTCCGGATCAGGGCCGACGAGCGCACCCCATGGGGCAAGCAACACGTCATCAACCGTGCTCACCGTAATAGTCACCTCAGCGGTCATCATTGGCAGAAGCTCCCCGTCCTTGTTGGATGCCTCAAAAAACACGTTGTAATAGACCGTCTGCGTTTGCCCCGAGCCGCCGCCTAGCTGGCCGCCGGAGGGTCCCTGGTTCGTCAGAAGAAAAGATGGGGCGGGCTCCACTGCCATAACCCGGCTAGCCCGGTTGGTCTTTCTGTCTCCGACGGTGGTGAAATGCACCGGCTGCCCGACCCTGATGCGTTGGACATCTGCCTCGGAAACTTGCACTCGCGCTCTCATCGTGTCGGTCTGCGCGACGACAGCAATTACGCGCGAGGGCTCCGTCTGTCCGGGCTTGGCCTCCAGGGCGATCACCCGTCCGTCTATCGGGGCGGCGATCTGTGTGTAGCCGAGGTCGATTTGGGCCTTTTCGACCGCGGCAGTCGCTTCTTCGACTTGCGCTGTCGACTCGTCGAGCTTGGCGCGGGCAATTCGGACGGCAATTTCGGCATCCTGAAGAGCAGCGCTCGAAATGACCTGGCGCGCAGAGAGGTGCCGCTGACGCGTCAGGACTCGCTCTGCCCGGTCGAGCTTGAACTGGCTCGAATGTTGGGCTGCCTGCTTCTTGGAAAGCGAGGCCCTTGCCAGACGCAACCGGTTCTGCTGCTCGAAAGAATCCATCTCCGCAATAAGATCGCCTGCGTGAACCTCCTCCCCCAAGCTGACATGAAACGCAGTCAATTGACCCGAGACTCGCGCACCGATTTGTACAAGCCTTGAGGGCTCCAGAACACCGATTGCATTTACCTCGTCCGCCAGCGAGCCCCGTCTTACAGTAATGACCGGGGTCGAACTGGACGGCTGCCTGCTTGGCGCTGAAGCGACCCAGACAGCTGCCCCGACGGCACACACAAAAAGCCCTAGGAAAACACTTCGTCTCATGATCTCACGCCAGTCATTCATTTTGTTGCTAGATTCGAACGAAAGCTTGGGGCAGGAATCTTATTTGGCGGGCAGGGAGCCGGATCGGCCCGGCGGTCGGTCGGTTGCTTTATTGCGACTCCACGAACGCCCAGATCCTGTTCAGCATAGCCCTCAGATCCTTCTCGGCTGCAGCGAGACCAATCCCTCCTATCATTCTGACCCGAGCCTGCTGGCTCAGGGGCAGAAAGAGGGGCTGATCCCGCAGGATACGGGTGATGCCGACATGCTGCCGACGCGAGTCGCGTCTGGAGGACAGTGGCCCATCAAGTGACCGCAGCAGCACCGCGACGGACGCCGCCAGCAAAGCGAGCACTGCGCCGACCAGCGGCAGGTTGGCGTAGGAAACGCCCCAGGAGAGGGCCACGCCACCGATCCAGGCGCCGCTGGCATTGCCGACGTTGAAGGCGCCTTGGTTTAATGTGGCGGCGAGGTTCGGCCCCTCGGAAGCGGCTTCCACGACGCGGATCTGCAGCGGCGGCACCACCACGAAGACGAGCAGGCCCCACAGGAAGACGATGCCCACCGCGACCGTGGCGATGGCGCCGAATTCGGTGAAGGCGACGAACAGCAGCGCCAGCAACAGCAGCGTTCCGATGACTGTCGGCATCAGTTTCCAGTCGGCCAGCCTGCCGCCGATAATGTTGCCGATGGTCATGCCGGCGCCGAAAAGCAAAAGCACCCAGGTTACCGCCTCGGTCGACAGGCCCGACACGTCGGTGAGGTAGGGTTTGATGTAGGTGAAGACGGCGAACAGGCTGGCAGAGGTTAGCGCCGCGATCAGCATCGCCAGCCAGACCTGCAGCTTGCCAAGCACGCGGACTTCGGCGCGTAGGCCGCCGCCGCTCGGTTCCGTGACGTCGGACGGCACCAGCCAGGCGATGGCCGCGACCGAGATCAAGCCGATGCCGACCACGGCCAGGAAGGTGGCCCGCCAGCCAAAGGCTTCGCCAAGCGCTGTTCCAGCGGGAACGCCGAGGATATTGGCCAGCGTCAGCCCGGCGAACATCAGCGCGATGGCGCTGGCGCGCTTGTTGCGCGGCACCAGGCTGGCGGCGACGACCGAGCCGATGCCGAAGAAGGCGCCATGGCCGAAAGCGGTGAAGACGCGCGCGGCCATCAGCAGCCAGTAATTGGGCGCGATGGCGCAGAAGAGATTGCCGACGACGAACAGGGCCGCAAGCCCGACCAGCACGGGTTTGCGCGGCAAATGCGCGGTGGCCATGGCCACGACAGGCGCGCCGAAGACGACGCCCAGCGCATAGCCGGTGACCAGCAGGCCGGCGGCGGGGATCGTCACGCCGAGATCGGCGGCGACCTCCGGCAGCAGGCCCATGATGACGAATTCGGTGGTGCCGATGCAGAAGGACGCAATGGCAAGCGCAAGGATCGGCAAAGGCATGGGGCGTCCAGACTGGCTCGGGGACATTCGCGGACAGCCATGCATGCATCGTTCCAAACGAGAGGTCGTGCTGAAACAAGGCGATAGCGTTGATCCAGCGATGTCAGATGTCCGACATCGTCGGACATCTGACCGAATGCCGCGCGGGTCCAAACCGAAAGACGGGCCTTTCGGGCTGAGATGCCGATCCGACCAGGACCGCAGGTGCCGTCGTGCCGACCAGTTCCACACCCCTCGTCGTCTGCGACCAAGCCGCTGGGGAACCCGAACCGCGAGTTCCACTATGCTTTGCCCATTTCTCGCGGCCGTGCGGAAAAGCATTTCCTTCAAATCGCGCAAGAAAGGCGATGCGGCAGGCTGCTTGCGTCGGAGCTTGGTACCCGTCACGAGGACGAGGCTACACATCAACCGGCGCAGCGCTTGCAGGCGGCGCTCGGACGATCTGTCGAGTCGCCGGCTGGCGAACCGATGGTTCAGACAGGTTTTCGATCAATCCCTTCGGTGTGGTTGATCCAGATCAAGGCTTGTCCGTCAATGGCATGCTGTCCTCACCCGGTTCAAAGGAGAATGATATGTCTGCGCAAAGTCTTTCGGTGGCTATTGGATTTTACATTGCAATCATGGGCCTATGCTCCTTCGCAATCTCGTCATCAAGCATGCAAGCGATGGCTGTCCCTGGTCGGAACCGGCGGCAAGTCGCCACTACACTGCTTTTCAGCCGAGCCGAAAACCTGAAGCATCAAATATGAGATGACGGCCCGTGACCAACGGCACCCTGAGCGCAGGGCCGACTTCGTTCTGATCTTGCAGCGGCCGGCCTACGACATAGGGGTGTTGCTTGAGCATTGTCTGCCAGATGGTGGGAAAATCCATGCCCTTGGCCCGCGCTGTATTGCACGCCCGGACAAGCTCCGAGACGACGTCGGCCATGTTTCACCTATTTGATATTGATTTTCAAAAGAATCGCGTGAACGCGACAGGTCGGCATTGACCTGAATCAACTTCGCCAAAAATTCCTTTCTCTCGAGAGGCCAAATGTCGAACCGTGTCATCCGAAACGCTGTCGGGAAACTCTGCCGGTTTTGTTCGCTCTGGCCTGCTCCGCCGCGCCGGTGCCCCAGATGACCAGCTTTGACATTGCAGTTGTCGGGGCCGGTCCGGTTGGACTGGCGTTTGCCGCCTCGCTCGCCGCAAGTGACCTCAGGGTCGCGTTGGTCGAACGCCAATCGATAGCTGATCTGGCTCAGCCCGCCTTCGACGGACGTGAGATTGCACTCACTCACACCTCGGTCAAAATTCTGCGAGAGCTCGGCGCATGGGATGCCATCCCCTGTTCCGAGAAATCCCCCCTGCTGGGCGCGCGGGTTCTTAACGGATCCAATCCGTTCTCGTTGAGCTTCGATGCGCCTGCCGGAAGCGCGAACCCACTGGGGATTCTGGTCCCCAACCATTGGATTCGCAGGGCTCTGTTCGGCATTGTCCATAAACGGGAGCATCTGCGTGTGTTCGCTGGCTGCACCGTCGTCGCCGCGCAAATCAATCGCGGCGGCGCGATGGTGACCCTCTCAGATGGCCGACAGTTCAAAGCCCAGCTCCTCGTGGCGGCGGATTCACGTCTGTCTGCTCTGCGTGATCTGCTGGGCATCGCCGCCGAGGTCAATCGGCTCGGCTGCTCGATGCTGATTTGCCGCGTTCGGCACGAGATGCACCATCACGGGATCGCGACGGAATGGTTTGATGATAAGCAGACGATCGCAATGCTGCCGCTTGCGAAAGGCGTGTCGTCACTGCTTGTCACACTTTCCGCAAACGAGGTTTCCCGGCTTGTCCTGATGAACGATGCTGATTTTCTCGCAGAGATGAGCCAGCGCTGTCGGGGGCGATTGGGTAAAATGTCGCTGGCCAGCAGCCGCCACGCCTATTCACTCGTTACGACTTGGGCAGACAGATTCTGGACGCCACGCGCCGCGCTCATCGGGGATGCGGCCGTCGGCATGCACCCGGTCACGGCGCACGGCTTCAACATCGGCCTTGGCGGCCAGCATCGCCTCGCGAATGGAATTTTGACGGCTTGGCGCAAAGGAACGGATATTGCCGATCCGACCTTGTTGCGCCGGTATGAAACCCGGCTAAGGCTGAGTGCGGCGCCGCTTTACCACGCCACCAACATGCTGGTTAGGCTTTACACCGACGAGCGCCCGCTCGCACAGGCCGCCAGGCATGTCGGCCTTCGGCTCGGCCAAAATCTGCCCTTTATCCGACGCGGGATTTCTGCCGTGCTGAGGCGCTAACTTCGGTCCTCCAGACGCTGGGCCGGCTAACCGCCGGCCGCCACGAGCGACGAATTCCGAATTTGATTTTGCACAAAGACAAGACCCTTGTGCCTTCTATCCAGGTGCAGCCTCGCCCGATTTCGCATCCATGGCCGACAAAGCGCCAGCCAGACTTGCCCAGGACATGCACTTAGATGGCCACGGAATATCTGCCAGCTCCCTTCTCAAGATATTTGTCGAATTTCGCCGCCACAGTCCTGACAAGAGGGCGGCTCTGCTGTGGCACGATAAAATTATTGCCCTCCAATTCGAGCAGCCTGCCTGAGCTGCCGATCGCGACGCGGCTTGCGTCATAGAGGAGCCTTTGGCCGACCTCGCCGAAACGCTCGACCAGCTCGAGCGCCGAAAAGGCGAAGTTGCACATCAGGTGCTCGATGACCCAGCCCCTTGCCAGATCATCAATGCGGAATTCGATGCCGCGTGCCGTGGCCAATTGGCCGGCAATCACAGCCTTCTCATACTCGCCCGTCGCAACGATATTCTGGGCGTAGCCTTGCCGGAAGCGGCTGATAGAGGATGGGCCAAGACCAATCAGGGTTTCGCAGTTGTCCTCGCTATAGCCTTGGAAATTGCGGCGCAGTTTGCCCGTGCACGCTGCGATGGCGAGCAAATCGTCCGGCTTGGCAAAATGATCAAGCCCGATCGCCTCATAGCCGGCGCGTACGATGATCCTGGCGGCAAGCTGCGACTGTGCCAGCCGTTCGGCAGAATCGGGCAGCCAGGCTTCGTCGATCATTGTTTGATGCTTCTTGAACCACGGCACATGGGCGTAGCCGAACAGCGCAATCCTGTCGGGCTCCAGCGCCAAGGCGTGCGTGACCGTCGCGGCGACGCTTTCAAGCGTCTGGTGCGGCAGGCCGTAGAGCAGATCGAGATTGACCGATTTCACATCGCGGGCCCGGACGCCGTCGACCACGCTCTTGGTCAACCGGAAACTCTGCTCGCGATTGATGGCCGTCTGCACCTTGGGATGGAAGTCCTGCACCCCAAGACTGGCTCTCGTCATGCCGATCGCGACGAGCGCATCCAGACGGGCTTCATCGATGTCGCGGGGTTCGATCTCGATGCTGATGCCGGCATCGGGGCAAAAATCAAACCGGTCCCTTAAGGCTTTTCCGAGCGCAAGTATGTCGTTCGGTTTCAGCATGGTTGGGGAGCCGCCGCCAAACTGGACAGAACGCACGCGGCCCTTGCGGCTTATGAGACGCCCGGCCGTTTCAATCTCGATGTGCAGGGCGCGCAGGAAGCTTGCCACAGGCGCATAGTGCCGCGTGTGCTTGGTGTGGCAGGCGCAAAACCAGCACAGCGCCTGGCAATAAGGTACGTGCAGATACAGCGACAACTCGTCGTCGGATTTGAGGTGATGTATCCAGCCTCGAAGCACATCGGCGTCGACACCAGGATGAAAGTGTGGCGCGGTCGGGTAGCTTGTGTAGCGCGGCACGTTCTCGCGCAGTATGGCGGACAATTCGGGATGCGTGCCGTTGGTTGCTGCTCCATGCATGGGGGCAACTTGCGTTCTGCAAACCGCGCCCGCCTTGATTTGAATCAAGCTTAGCGGCGGCAGGACAAACTGACGCAACACCTGACGCAGCTGCGATGCTATCTTGCCGCCACGATTACCCTTTCGGGCCGCGCCGATGACCATTCGACAGGACGTTCCAAGTTTTGCAATTCCTGTGCTTTGCCAAGCCTGCGATGCGCGGGATAGCGGATTATGCGGGGCGCTCGAGCCGGACCAATTGGTCGAGTTGGCCAAGGCATCGTCGAGACACAGCGTTCCGGCCGGAACCGAGCTGGTCGGAGACGCCGAACCGATCGACACCTATTCGAACCTGCTTTCGGGCGTTGTAAAGCTGACCAAGGTTCTTGGGGACGGCCGCCAGCAGATCGTCGGGCTTCAATTTGCGCCCGATTTTGTGGGCCGGCCGTTCAGGTCGGAAAGCGAGATCAACGCGGAGACCGCGACCGAAGTCTCACTGTGCTCGTTCCCGAAAGCTGCCATTGAGCGAATGATAAGGCAGTCGCCGGCCTTCGAACACCGCTTGCTCAAGCAGACACTGATGGAATTGGACGAGGCTCGCGAATGGATGTTGACTCTGGGCCGCAAAACGGCGTCGGAAAAGGTCGCGAGTTTTCTGTTCCTGATCGCGAGGAATATCGACCCGGCGACTGACACCACCAGCAACGGATCGGCAACTTTCGATCTGCCGCTCACCCGCGCCGATATCGCCGACTTTCTCGGCGTGACGATCGAGACCATCAGCCGTCAGTTGACAAAGCTTCGTGCCGACGGCGTGATCCGCATCGAGAACAATCGCCATGTCGTGGTCGATAGCGTCAGCCGGCTGCAACGCTGTTCGGGCACTTGGGCGCGTTCTGAGGCTTAGGTCTCCTGGCTTTTCGTCCGATTCTGCTGCGCGATGAGCGGCAGGACGTGCTCGCGCTCGAATGCGACGTGTCGCCGTGCCGAACAAAAAAAGGCCCTCAACATAAACCCGAGGGCTTCAGGGTTGGCGACTCCACCTCCGTGGCCGATGGTCAGCAGCGTATCAGTCAAATCCTGCGCCGCGCATTCGTCCTCAATGTGCTCGGCGCGCAAGCGACGTAACGAGGCGCTCGGATCTCCCTCCGATGCGCCGCTTGCGAACGCAGGAAAGAGATGCTCTTCCTCGCGAGCATGGCTCATGCGCAGCAGCGGCACGAGCTCGTTTGCTATCAGCAGGCATTTCGAACGATCCACCGAAGGCAGCCGGTCGGCTATCGCCTCCAGTTCGTTGCACATCAGCAACTTGCGTTCCTGCAAGAGACAGACATCCCGGCATGGCCGGCTGCCATGAACGCAGCCGTCGACAAACGGCCAGGCTTTGCATCTTGCGACGATTGAGGATTTCGAGCCGGCCATCGGGGCGTCTCCGCGTGAATTCGAGACGCAGGATTGTCCGACTGACGATCGCCGCCTTTGACATAGATCAAGGCGCCAACACGCCGTTTGCGGAACTAGTGGGGAGCGGATCCGCGTTCCACCAATCGGCGTCAGGGATATGTCATGAGATTTGCCACAGAGGTCGTCGCTTTGAGTTTGTTCGCATTCGCGGCGCTGGTCGGCGCCGGCTTAGGTGTGGACGGACCTTTTCGGCAACATATGTGGGTGTTGTTCTTTGTCCTTGCCGGTTTCACGGCGTTCCTGTTGCGCAACTTCGAATTCAAGCCGGCAGCTCCCGTCGATCCGTCGGCCTATATGGATGGCCCGATCCGCTGTGGAGCCATCGCCACAGTGTTTTGGGGTGTTGTCGGCATGCTGGTTGGTGTGGCCATCGCGCTGCAGCTGGCCTACCCGGATCTCAATGTCCAGCCATGGTTCAATTTCGGACGATTGCGGCCCCTTCATACGTCGGGCGTCGTCTTCGCCTTTGGCGGAAACGCGCTTCTGTGCACGTCACTGTACGTTGTCCAACGCACCTGCCGCGCGCGGCTGTTTGGCGGCGACCTGGGCTGGTTCGTGTTCTGGGGCTATCAGCTCTTCATCGTCATGGCCGCGACCGGCTATCTGCTGGGCGTCACCGAAAGCCGCGAATATGCCGAACCCGAATGGTATGTGGACATTTGGCTGACGATTGTTTGGGTCGCGTACCTGATCCTTTTCCTCGGCACCATCCTGAAGCGCAAGGAACCGCATATCTATGTCGCCAACTGGTTCTACCTGTCCTTCATCGTCACCATCGCGATGCTGCATGTGGTCAACAATCTCTCGATGCCCGCCTCCTTTCTCGGATCGAAGAGCTATTCGGCGTTCTCCGGCGTTCAGGACGCGCTGACGCAATGGTGGTACGGGCATAACGCGGTCGGCTTCTTCCTGACCGCCGGGTTTCTCGGCATGATGTATTACTTCGTGCCGAAGCAGGCGAACCGGCCCGTCTACTCCTACCGGCTGTCGATCATCCACTTCTGGGCGTTGATCTTCCTCTACATCTGGGCTGGCCCGCATCACCTGCATTACACCGCCCTGCCCGACTGGGCGCAGACGCTTGGCATGGCGTTCTCGATCATGCTGTGGATGCCGTCCTGGGGCGGCATGATCAACGGCCTGATGACGCTGTCAGGCGCTTGGGACAAGATCCGCACTGACCCGATCATCCGCATGATGGTTGCCGCGATCGCCTTCTACGGCATGTCGACTTTCGAAGGTCCAGTCATGTCCATCAGGACGGTCAATTCGCTGTCGCACTACACGGACTGGACCATCGGCCACGTTCACTCAGGCGCCCTGGGGTGGGTTGGCATGATCTCGTTCGGCGCGATCTACTACATGGTGCCGAAGCTGTGGAATCGCGAGCGGCTTTATTCGCTGCGCCTTGTCACCTGGCACTTCTGGCTGGCGACCTTGGGCATCGGCGTCTACGCGGCGGCAATGTGGGTCTCCGGCATCATGCAAGGCTTGATGTGGCGCGAGTATGACGAACGGGGCTTCCTGGTTTACTCCTTCGCCGAGACCGTGGCCGCCATGCATCCGTACTATGTCATGCGCGCAGCGGGCGGCGCGATGTATCTCGCCGGCATGCTGATCATGGCCTGGAACGTCACCATGACTGTTCGTGGCCGCCGGCGCGAACAAGAGCCGTTGCAGGGCTCCACATCCGATTTCCAGCCTGCCGAATAAGGAGCCAGACATGGGCTTGATGGCCAAACACGCCCTCATCGAGAGAAACGCCACGCTTCTCCTTGTAGGGTCGCTGCTGGTCGTGACCGTCGGCGGCATCGTCGAGATCGCACCGCTGTTTTATCTCGACAACACGATCGAGAAAGTAGAAGGCATGCGGCCCTATTCGCCGCTGGAGCTCGCCGGCCGCAATATCTATGTGCGCGAGGGCTGCTACCTCTGCCACAGCCAGATGATCAGGCCGTTCCGCGACGAGGTCGAACGGTATGGGCACTATAGCCTGGCGGCCGAGTCGATGTACGACCATCCCTTCCAGTGGGGTTCGAAACGAACCGGTCCAGACCTGGCGCGTGTCGGCGATCGATATTCCAACGAGTGGCACACACAGCACCTGACAAACCCGCGCTCGGTCGTGCCTGAATCAATCATGCCGAGCTACGGGTTCCTGAAAGACACCCTGATCGACGTGAAAGACTTTTCAACCCATCTCGTCGCCAACGCCGATGTCGGCGTTCCCTACACGCCCGACATGATAGCCAACGCCAACGCAGATCTGAAAGCACAAGCTGATCCTTCCGCCGACACGACCGCGATCGAGATGCGCTATCCCAAAGCCAAGGTCGGCGACTTTGACGGCAATCCGGCGCAGGTCACCGAGATGGATGCGCTGGTCGCGTATCTGCAGATGCTCGGCACTCTGGTCGACTTCAAGACCTACGACGATGCCGCCGGCTACCGCTGAGGGGGAGACGCATGAGCTACAGTTTGATGCGCGAGTTCGCCGACAGCTGGGCCCTGCTTGCCATGGCGCTCTTCTTCGTCGGCTGCATTGCCTTTGCCTTGCGCCCTGGTGGCAAAACACGGGCCGACCAAGGCGCGCAGATCCCTTTCAAGGATGACTGATCATGAGCAGCGAGCATATCGACGAAGCTTCCGGCATCTCAACGACCGGTCACGAATGGGATGGAATCAGGGAGCTCAACAACCCATTGCCGCGGTGGTGGGTGATGACCTTCTACGTCACCATCGCCTGGGCGGCCGCCTACACAATTGCTTTCCCCGCATGGCCCATGCTGTCTTCATCAACCAAGGGCGTGCTCGGCTATTCCAGCCGCAAGGGCGTCGCGAGCGAGCTGGCGACGGCGCAAGCTGCCAAAGGTAAGTATGTCGCGGCAATACAGTCCAAAACCGTTTCGGAAATTGCCGCGGACGATGCGCTGCGTGAGTTCGCCATCGCAGCCGGGGGCGCCACGTTCAAGGTCAATTGCGTGCAGTGCCATGGCTCGGGCGCTCAAGGCTCCAAAGGCTTTCCAAATCTCAACGACGACGACTGGCTGTGGGGTGGCAAGACCGAGGAGATCCAGCAGACCATCACCCACGGCATCCGCTTTGCTTCCGATCCGGACACTCGCCAGTCGGAAATGCCGGCCTTCGCAGATGTGCTTCAACCCGAGCAGATCAGCCAGGTCAGCGCGTATGTGGCAAGCCTTTCAGGGCCGGTGCGCGACAAGACCCTGATCCAGTCCGGCGCCAACGTGTTTGCAGACAATTGCGCGGCCTGTCACGGCGAAAACGCAAAGGGAACCCGGGAGCTTGGAGCTCCCGACCTGACGGACGCGATCTGGCTTTATGGCTCGGGCGAAAGCGCAATCGCCGCGCAGGTCCGCGCACCCAAGCTAGGTGTAATGCCAGCATGGGGCGCGCGGCTGGGGGAGACAAAGGTGAAGGAGCTTGCGGTCTACGTCCATTCGCTTGGCGGTGGGGAATAGGAGAAGCGGCCTATTCGCCCCCACCACCGTCGAGCGACGAGGCCCGGCTGCAGCCGGGCCTCGACCCAACTTTTCGGCTCGCCGGATTGACTTGCATCAAGGCGGCGCGGTCCACCCTGCGGCAAAACTTGGTGGACGGGAAACTGCGGACTGCTCGACTGGAGGTGCTGTGCTGGATCAAAGGCAGATAGAACGGCCCGCAGCGGAGGCTGCGAACTCCGGCAAGGTTCGGCAACCGCTCTATGCAGCGCACAAGAAGATTTTCCCGAAGCGTGCTTCGGGTCGTTTCCGCCAGTTCAAATGGCTGGTGATGGCGATCACGCTTGGCGTCTATTATTTGACGCCGTGGTTGCGATGGAACAGAGGCCCCTTCGCACCGCACCAGGCCGTCCTGCTCGATCTGGCGAACCGGCGCTTCTACCTCTTCTCCATCGAAATCTGGCCGCAGGAATTTTATTACGTTGCAGGGCTTCTGATGATGGCCGGCATCAGCCTCTTCATGCTCACGTCCACGGTCGGGCGGGCCTGGTGCGGCTACACCTGCCCGCAGACGGTCTGGGTCGACCTGTTCCTGGTCGTTGAGCGTGCGATCGAAGGCGATCGCAATGCCCGCATAAAACTTGAAGCCAGTCCCTGGAGCGCGCGCAAATTGCTTGTGCGTGCGATCAAACATGCCGTTTGGCTGGTCATCGCAGTTGCCACGGGCGGTGCCTGGATCTTCTACTTTGCCGATGCTCCGGAGCTCCTCGGCGAAGTCCTCGCGGGCACGGCAGCCACCGTCGCCTATGTCACCATCGCCATCTTCACGGGAACCACATACCTGTTCGGCGGGCTCATGCGCGAGCAGGTCTGCACCTATATGTGCCCCTGGCCACGCATCCAGGCCGCCCTGCTCGACGAAAATTCGCTGACCGTGACATATAACGACTGGCGCGGCGAACCCCGTTCGCGCCATGCCAAGAAAGCCATGGCCTCCGGACGGCCTACCGGGGACTGCGTCGATTGCAATTCCTGCATGGCGGTCTGCCCCATGGGTATCGACATACGGGATGGCCAGCAGCTGGAGTGCATCACCTGCGCGCTCTGCATCGATGCCTGCGATAGGGTGATGGACAAGCTCGGTCGGGCGCGCGGTTTGATCTCCTATGCAACGCTGGCGGACTACAACGCCAACTTGGCGCTGGCGAGCGCAGGCGGCACCGGTCCCATCCACCCGGCTCTGATCAGGAACCCGACCAACACGTTTGTCGACGGTGTCGCGCAGTTCCAACGGCGCAAGATCTTCCGATCGCGCACCTTCATCTATCTCGGTGCGTGGTCGGCGATCGGGTTGGTTCTCATCTCTTCGCTGCTGACGCGCGAGAGGCTGGAGATGAACGTCCTTCACGACCGCAATCCGCAATTTGTAACGCTTTCGGACGGCTCGATCCGAAACGGCTACACCGTCAAATTGCTCAACATGATACCCCAGCCGAGGACAGTCGTGCTCTCCCTGGAAGGGCTGCCCAGTGCGCAAATGAGCATCGTCGGCGTCGACCTGCCATCCGGCCGCTCGTTTGCCATTCCGGTTGAGCCCGACCGGCTCACAACACTCAAGGTTTTCGTCCGCCAACCGGCGGACCAAATCTACAAACCGGTGCAAAGCTTCACGTTTCGGATTGAGGACGAGGCGAGCTCTGAATCGGCAAAGTACACCGCTAGGTTCAATGCGCCGGAGATCGCCAGATGATAGCCAATACGGAAGGTGGGCGCGAATTCACTGGCAAGCACATGCTGCTCACAGTTCTCGGTTTCTTTGGCGTTGTGATCTGCGTCAACGCGACCATGGCAACGCTCGCCAGCACCAGTTGGACCGGCTTTGTGGTGGAGAACACATATGTGGCCAGCCAGCAGTTCAATGAAAAGGCCCGCGTAGGACGGGCACAAGCGGCCCTTGGCTGGCATGGCAGATTGACCATTGCGTCCGGCGAGGTTCGCTACAGCCTTGCCGATGCCAAGGGCAGGCTGGTTCCGCTGCACGGCGTTCGCATCCTGTTTCGGCACCCGGCTTACGACGCGCAGGACAAAGCCGTGACACTTGTAGCTTTAGGTAGCAATCCCGATATCGCTTGGGAATTTGGCGGGCGTCATACGCCGAAGGATGGCGTCTGGATCGTCGAGATCGACGCCGATGCAGGTCTTGCTTGGCCATTTCGTGATGTCCGCCGCATGATGATTTCGAAGGGCTCGCTGCGATGAGTTGCTGCGCGCCGGGCGCCGAAACGACACTAGACATGATCGACACAGCGTCCGCGCTGCCATCTAGCGACGAGATCAAACTGGCCAGCCGCAGTTTGGGCGGCGACACGCACCAGACCGATCTGTCGGTGCCGACAGTTCACTGCGCGGCCTGCATGCAAACCGTAGAGACGGCCCTGAGGAAGCTGGAAGGCATCGAAAGCGCTCGCGTGAATCTATCCACCAAACGCGTGTCCGTGCGCTGGCATGGCGACCAGGTGCCTCCGATTTTCGCCACGCTCGGGCGGCTTGGCTATGAAGCGCATCTGTTCGACCCGGGGAGCGCCAAGCAGGACAAGACCTTATCGGAGCTGATCCGGGCGGTTGCCATTTCTGGCTTTGCCGCCGGCAACATCATGCTGCTCTCGGTCTCGGTTTGGTCCGGTGCGGAAGGAGCCACCCGCGACCTCTTCCACTGGGTTTCGGCGCTGATTGCCCTCCCGGCTCTCGCCTTCGCTGGAGGGATTTATTTCCGTTCGGCGGGAAAGGCGCTTCGCCATGGGCGGGTAAACATGGACGTGCCGATCGCTGTCGGCATTTCACTCGCCTATGGCATGAGCCTCTACGAAACGATCACCCATGGCGAGCATGCCTATTTCGACGCGTCGGTGTCGCTGCTGTTTATCCTGTTGATCGGCCGCGCGCTGGACCATGCAATGCGCGAACGGGCACGAACCGCCGTGACTGGCCTTTCGCGGCTGGCCGGCCGCGGCGCCATCGTCCTGCGCAGCGGCAGGACCCGCGAATACCTGTCGATCGGGCAGATCGAGCCGGGCATGGAGCTGGTGATTGCCGCTGGAGAGCGTGTGCCTGTCGATGGCGACATCCTCCACGGCAGCTCGGATGTCGATTGCTCGCTCGTTTCTGGCGAAAGCCGGCCGTGTGCGGTTGGCCCGGGATCGGATATCCAAGCCGGCACGCTCAATCTCACTGGTCCGCTCACAATGCGGGCCACGGCGGCTGCGAAAGATTCGTTCCTGGCGCAAATGGTTCGGCTTATGGAAGCAGCCGAGGGTGGCCGTTCGCAGTACCGCAAGATTGCCGACCGCGTCTCTGCCCTCTACGCCCCAATGGTGCATCTGGCCGCGCTCGTAACCTTCCTTGGTTGGATCACAGCATCAGGCGACTGGCATCTGGCAGGAACGACCGCAATCGCTGTGCTCATCATTACGTGCCCCTGCGCGCTCGGCCTTGCCGTACCGATCGTGCAAGTGGTCGCGGCACGGCGTTTGTTTGAAGCCGGCGTGATGGTCAAGGATGGTTCGGCCATGGAGCGGCTGGCGGCCATCGACACAACCGTGTTCGACAAGACCGGAACGCTCACACGTGCACGGGCGCGGCTTGTCAACGCGCCATCCATCGATCCGGCCATGCTCGCAATCGCAGCCGAGATGGCCACGCATTCGCGCCATCCGTACTCAAGGGCGATTGCCGCTTTTTTGGGCCCATCCAGCCAGCCTAGACCAGCTTCGATCAGCGAGCAGCCTGGCTTCGGCGTCGAGGCCTCCATGGAGGGAAACATTTGGCGGCTGGGCCGAGAAGGGTGGGCCGGATGGAAAGCTGCGACTGGTGGGAACGGCAAGCGTGGCAGCTGCGGTACCGTGCTTTCGCGAGACGGCGTGGTCGTCGCCGCGTTTGATTTTGAGGACTACACGCGCGCCGATGCCGGGGTCGCGGTGACGGCATTGAAGCATGCTGGTCTGGCCGTTGAGATGCTGTCTGGGGATACGGCCAAGGCTTGCGGTGAAGTGGCCAAGGCCTTGGGGATCGGCAACTTCGTACCTTCGCTTCATCCAGCCGGCAAAGTTAAGCGCATCGAGGCGCTGACCAAGGCCGGCCACAAAGTCTTGATGGTGGGCGACGGACTGAACGATACGCCAGCGCTGGCAGCTGCGCACGTCTCGATGGCTCCGGCAAGCGCGGCCGATATCGGTCGCAATGCCGCCGATTTCGTTTTCCTGCGCGAGAGCCTTCTGGCAGTGCCTTTGGCATTGGATATCTCTCGAAAGGCAGGCTGGCTGATCCGCCAGAATGTCGCCATTGCAATCGTGTACAACGTCTTTGCCGTGCCGATCGCCATGTCAGGGTACGTGACGCCGCTCATCGCGGCGATCGCGATGTCCACCTCGTCACTGACCGTGGTCGCCAATGCCATGCGGCTTCACGCCTTCAGGAAGCGTGGGGACTGAGAATGTTCTGCCCCGTAAAGCGCAGGTCCTGAGATTTGATCCGGTCCCGATGACGATCCTTGTCTATCTCATCCCGGTTGCGCTCTTCCTCGGCGCAGTTGGATTGGGCGGTTTCCTGTGGGCTTTGCGCAGCGGCCAGTACGAGGATCTGGACGGTGCGGCAGAGCGCATCCTGATCGACCGAGAAGACAGGCGGTTTGACTGAACGCGCGACATGTAGAACCGAATGTCGCGGGTTGACGCGATGGCACAGGAGAGGATCTCTTGGGAAGGCTCGGGTTGGAATTCCCTTACGGTACCAAGCAAGCGTGCCGGTCACCCGCAGTGGGCTTTCTCCAGGGCTATCCCCGTACCCTGAATGGCTAATTGTTCGTGTTCTACCGACCTTGTGGCGCGATTGTGCTCCTCTTCAGCACACGGTCGAAGTTCTCTCTTACCCGTCGGTTCCGGGTTGACGGTGTTTTTCAGGAGGGACTTTTATCGCCAACTCTTGTTCGGCTGTGGTCGCATTCTCCACCCTCAACCGTTGCGAAAGGCATAACCGTAGCCGTTGATCGCCGGCACCCCGCCCAGATGGACGTAGAGGATGGTCGAACCTTTTGGAAAGAAGCCCTTCTGGACGAGGTCAACGAGGCCTTGCATCGATTTACCCTCATAGACGGGATCTGTAATCATCCCCTCGAGTCTGGCACACAGACGGATGGATTCCTTTGTTTCCTCAGAGGGGATGCCATAACACGGGTGAGCGTATTCCTTGAGCAGCACCACGTCAGCCTCGGTGAATGCCGGGCCAAGGTCGACGAGCTTCGCAGTGCTATTGGCAATGTCTAGCACTTGCGCTCTGGTCTGTGCCGGGGTTGCGGAGGCATCGATGCCGATCACGTTGCGCTGTCGGCCGTCTTTGGCGAAGCCGACGATCATGCCGGCCTGCGTGGAGCCCGTGACCGTGCACACGATGATATAATCGAAAGCAAATCCAAGCTGCTTTTCTTGCGCGCGCACCTCATCGGCGAACCGAATGTAGCCGAGGCCGCCATATTTGTGCACGGAGGCCCCTGCCGGTATCGCGTAGGGTCTGCCGCCCCTCGCCTTGACCTCATCGAGTGCTTGTTCCCAACTGCGACGGATGCCGATGTCAAAGCCCTGGTCAACCAGGCGCACCTCTGCTCCCATAATGCGGCTCAAGAGTATGTTACCCACCCGGTCGTATACGGCATCCTCATGAGGGACCCAGCTCTCCTGCACCAGGACGCATTTCATGCCGATCTTAGCGGCGACCGCAGCGACCATGCGTGTGTGGTTGGACTGAACGCCGCCGATGGAGACAAGCGTATCTGCATTGGAAGCGATCGCGTCAGGGATGATGTATTCAAGCTTGCGGAGCTTGTTTCCGCCGAATGCAAGACCGGAGTTGCAGTCCTCGCGTTTGGCGTAGATGTCCACCTTTCCCCCCAGATGTTGGCCCAGACGATCGAGCTTCTCAATGGGCGTCGGGCCAAAAGTGAGCGGGTGACGTTCGAACTTTTTCAGCATGATGGTCTCTCCGGCGACGTGAGTTGAGCTAGGATGCCGTTTCAATGGTGGTGTTCGGCGCGAAGTCAGCTGCTCGTTCCTGGCACTGCGAAGTCTCAGGTTCACTCTTCATCCTCAGGACAGGTCGGCCACTGGCGCCGGCGCTGCTGGCCCCGACCGGAATGCTTGGCCTTTTCTTTTGCAGCTTTCCCAAGACGGCCTGACCGCCAGATCAGAAAGAGCACGCTTGCGAAATAGCCGACCTGGGCAAGCAGCGAAGCAGCGAGCGTCTTGACGATGACCGATCGGATAGAATGCGAGAGGAGGAACAAGATAGCAGCGTTGATGGACAGCACCGCCGCCAAGGCGAGGCAAAACATTCTGAGGGGCACTGACGTTCTCCTGGTTTGTCCGTCAGGTCATGCTGCGGCGTTGTTGGCCGCAAGATGAGTCTGGCAGTTCTTCGGACAGACGCGGGCGCAGGCTCCGCAGCCGATGCAGCGGCCGGCATGGTCGACGACCATGATCATGCGGTTGAGCTCGCCATCGAAGTCGTCCTCGTCATCGCAAACGCCGAGGATTTCACCCGCGTCATCGACGCCATAAAGGTGCATGACCTCGCGCGAGCAGACCTTGAAGCAGCGGCCGCAACCAATGCAGGTCGTGCCGTCTATGGCGGTCAGATAGTCTGGCATCCATTTGGAGCCGTCGCGGGTAACGAACGGGCTGGTCATCGCGAAGTCTCCAACGCAGCGAGCTCTCTCCTTGCGGTGTCCAACTCTGCAAAGACGTCGAACGTTTTCCCGGCGACGGTCATTATCGTTCGCCAGTTGAGCGGTAGGTCCTCGGTCAGGTCGTGCAAATCCATTTTCGCGGTTCCCGCGCGCGACTGCAGCTTGCGGACTTTCTTTTGTAGTTCCTCAATATCCGACATAGTTTCCTTCCTCAGAATCGATTGCGCACTCTGCTGGCAACGCTTCGGCTTCCTGCAGCCGACCCGTTTCGGTCAGGTTCGAATTTCTTCGTGCGGCAACTGCCTCGATCTTCAGCGCGCGACAAACAGCGGCAATGGCGGCTTCTCGACGATCCATCTGGTGACGCCGCCGAAGATCCGCTCCCGCAGCCGGCGGTGGCCACAAGCCCCCATGACGATCATCTCGGCGGACGTGTCGATCGCGTGCTGCGTGAGAACCGTGGTCAGCGACTGGACGTCGCTCGGCAGCCGGTCGACAGCCACCCGAATTCCGTGCCGGGCGAAGTAGCCTGCAATGTCGGTGCCCGGCCCAGGGCCGTTTTCGGCCCCGGCTGCCTCCGGATCGAGCAATGTGACCCGAACGTCCTCTGCATCACACAGCAGAGGCAGTGCTTCCCGAACGACACGCGCGGTTTCAACGCGAGAATCCCAGCCGACCAGTATGCGGCGCGGCCGCAGAGAGGCCTTGGCGCCATGCGGCACCACAAGCACCGGCTTTCCCGACTGGACCAGGCTACCGTCAATAGCAAGAGGCCCGAGATCTTCGTCATCGAGAAGCGATGGCCCGATGACTGTCAGATCTGCATAAGGGGCCCGATGCCGCAGCAGGTGACCGACGCTGCCCTTATCGCAATAGTCGGTGTCCACGTCATAGGGAGCCCTCCCGGCTTCAAGCAGTGTACGGATTTCCCTGGACCGTTTTTCCAGCTTGGCGATATTCTCTGAAAGTGCCTCGATTTCACGAAAACGTCGTTCCAGTCTGACCACGTCTCGTGTGTGCTCAGGCCAGAGGGCAGAAACTGCGCTGATCGGCGGACGCGTGGCAAATTTGATGATTAGTACGGACAAACGAGCGCCAACCTCGGCGCACAGTCCGGCAGCGGTTCTGACGTCCTGATCGGAATGTTCAACTTCCGTGACACACAGCACGGTTTTAAAAGCCATTGAGTGCTTCTTTCTGAGGATTCTTGTGCTTGTACATGCGTCCGAAGCCGTACCATTCCCTTTCAGCAGGAGGGATATGGACGATGGCAGCGTATGCGTTTGTCTGTCTGCCGCCCTGCTCATCGACAGCGTAGCCGGCCAGTTCGTGGCACCGTTTGGGCCGGCGCAGCTGACAGACCTGCCGCACCCGTTAATTTCCCTCATCGCAGTTTCTGCGCGCGCAGCGGCTGCCGACCTTCTTCTGCACCCCTCCAGATTCGACATGACCTGTTTCCACCAATGCGTTGCATCACGCCCGGGCCGCGTCGGGATAGATTTCGATGGCCACGATCGCGTCATCGACCAGTTTCGTCCCGGCCTCGGCAAGATTGCGTAACGTCTCGAAACCGAACCGATGGACGTCGCGCAGCGTCTTGGACAGGACCACCAATCGCCCGGCCGTGAGAAGCACGCGCCCAAAGCCCTCATGGCTGATTTTCATCATGGGCGAAGCCATCAGGCCGGCGCGCTCCTCGATCGCAAGTCCGACAGCGGCATAATAGAGATCGAGCCTCCACAGCACGTCTGGATCGGGATCGCCGATAATGGGGATTTCACGGCGCTTTTGTTTGGTGACAATGAAGTCGGCCAGCAGCTCCGGGTCTGGTTTGCCTTCCCATGAGCCGTAGGAGTCCTGCGCGCGAATCAGCCGCAGCAGACACTTCACGAAGGGCGTGGCAAGCGCCGACTCGTCCTCTTTGACGGCAGGGATGACGGCCGCGTCAGCCATGGCGCATTCTCCTCGTTTTCAATCTTCGTCCTCGAACGACGGTTTCTTTCGCGGAACGCCCGCGTCGGCCAACACCTTGCGCAGCCAGGGCGGAGGAGCCTTCCTGAGCATCTCCTGGGTTCGCGAAAGGACCTCGACGATGGATTCAGGGTGTGGGACTTTGATTGGATGAATTTTTGCGGCAACAAGCCTGGCTGCGGAAGGGCCGCCGATCGCCAGACAAAACAGGAGATGGCAGCCTTTCAATGCCGATACTTTCAGGCCGATGCGGTCATCGCCCTCGGTGCGATGCGATCCGCTCTCGTCTGAAACCTCATCGAAAGCCACTGCTTCCACCAAATTCCACTCGGCCGGCGTCACGTCATAGACGGCAAAGCGCTTGGCCGATCCGAAATGGGCGTTGAGGTCCCTCAAGTCGTGCGTGGCGATCGCCACGCGCAATGCGCCGGCTTGCCTTTCGGGCGGCATTGCGTGGGCCTCATCATTGACGAGCGAGAGGCGACGAAGGGAGGTCATCTGGCGTTTCTCGGTTGCGGAATGGGTCAAGCGTCTCAGGCGTCGATGCATGCTGGTTGGCCTGGAAGATGTTAGCGACCGCGAAGATGAGGTCGCGCGTTCCCTGATAGAGGATGGTGAGCTTATGCTGGCTGCCGAGGCGGTCGAAGATCGGGAAGCCGACGCGCATGAGCGGAATCCCCAGGCGCTCCGCCGCCTGGCGTCCGTGGGAATGGCTGACAAGAAGATCAGTACCGGCAGCGAGGGCTTCCAGGTCTCCGAGATCTCCGACCTGGACCGATTCCGTTGGAATTCTTTCGAGAATCTTGGACGTATCGGTCGTCGTGATGGCGGCCGCAATTTCGGCGCCCAGGCTGACGAAAAAGGTCGCCAGTTGGTAGAGCTGGTCTGGTTCGGCGGCGATCGCAATTTTTTTGCCGCTGAAATGGAAATGTCCGTCGAGCAAGGCATCCTGCAATTGGCTCCGACGACGGCGTATCTTGGCCGGCACCGCCGCGCCTGAAATCGCCGAAAGAAGCGAGACAAGCTGGTCCGCAGCCTTCAACCCGGTCAGGGAGTGAAACAGCCCGTAAGGCACTCCCGTCAGGCTCTGCAGCGCTTCCGCCGCGCAGCGCATGTGCTCGCCAATGGCGATGCAATGCGCGACAGTACCAAGCGCGCGAATGTCCTCGACGCTGGTGCCGCCATGGGTGGTGGGGATCCAGCGGTCGGGCACTGTGCCATCGAGCGAGCCGGAGACGTCCGGCAGGATCACCGGGTGCAGGCCGAAGCTTTGCACCATCTCGCGCAAGTGCTCGACGTCGGCCACGGTGAGATTCCAGCCGGGCAGGATCGCGATCGTCTTGGAGTGCCGCATCTGCTCGCCACGCCGTGTAATGCCTTGGATCATCGCGGTGACGGCTTTGGCCCAGCCCTCTTCGATCGCGCCATCGAAATCCGGCGTGTGGGCCAGCATGACCTCCGTCCCGGCGAGTTCCTCCGCGCGGTCGCGCTTGATTTTGGCAATGTCGCCTGCCAAATCCTCGCCACGAGTTTCTACCAGCGCCGTTGTGCAGACCCCGATCAGCTTTGGCTTGGTGCGAGTCTTGAGGTTAAGGATCGCCTCTTCGAGATGCTCGGCGCCGCCGAGGATTGTCGCCAATTCGTCCATCGCCGTCGTTTGCAGGGGGACCGCTTCCTTGAAATGCCGGACCAAGAGCACCAAGGCGAAGCTGGTACAACCTTGGCTGCCGTGGAACAGCGGAACCGCACCATCGACTCCGAGAAAGGCGAACGCGGCACCCAGCGGCTGTGACGACTTCAGCGGATTGACCGCGGCCGATTTGGTCTGAGCAAGAATGCTGGCCATTGGCTTCATCAAGCCTGGCCCACGGCTTTGGCTTTGGCGGTGGCGGGGGTCGGGCCGGGGCTGGTTGTGCTCGTCAGTTGATCGAGGCCAGGATGGCCATCCCACGGTGCCGGGTCCCGCACCTGGCACCAGATCGGATTGCGAATGGCGAGGTCGATCTGGCGTATGAGTTCAACCATGCCGTCATAGCCAGCATAGGGATGATGACGCTCCTGGTTGATGTCGAGCCAGGGCGTCTTTGCCTTCAGCGCGACGAATTGCGTGCGCCCGCCCGACAGCATGATGTCGGCCTTGCCTTGTGACAGCATGGCGTAAAGCTCGCGCGGCGCCATCGACTCGAAGACCTGGTTCTCTTCCTTCAAGGTCTGTTTGATGCGCTCCTTGTCTTCGAGGGTTGATTTCTTGACCGAGGTTCCGACGATCTCGAGGCCGGCTTCTATCAGCGCATCAACCAGCGACCAGGACTTCACACCGCCGGTGTTGAGCAGCACGCGCTTGCCTTGGAGCCTTGGGCGGTAGGCCGCGATCTTGCTCCAGGCAATAGACTCCTCCTGCGCAATCAGCGCCTCGGTGCGGTCGACCAACTCTGGATCGGCGCCCTTGTTGACGAGCAGATCCGTGATCTTGCGAAGTGCTTGCGAGGTGGCGCTGATGCCGTAGAAGGAACCCTCGAAGAACGGGATGTCCCAGAGCTCGTCCATCTTGCGGGCGAGGTTGATGAGAGCAGTCGAGCAGACCATCATCGCCGCCCGGGCGCGGTGCGCACAGGCAATATCGAGGTAACGTGCATCGCCAGGAATGCAGGCGCGCACGCGGATGCCGAGCCGGTCCAGGAGTGGCTTTACCAGCCAGAACTCCCCAGAGAGATTGAATTCGCCGATGATATTGATATCGCATAGGCCGGCATCGTCGGGTTCAGCTGTGCCGATGACGTGATCGAGCAGTGCCTCGCCGGCGAGTTTGTTGCCGAGATTTTTGGAGCCGACGAAGCCCGGCGCATTGATGGGCACAACGGGCAAGCCGAACTTTGCCGCCGCGTGCTTGCACACGGCGTCGATGTCATCGCCGATCAGCGCGGTCACGCAGGTTGAATAGACAAAGATCGCCGCCGGGGCATACGCTTGGCTAATCTCGCGAATGGCCTTGAAAAGCTTGCGCTCGCCCTGCCCCATCACGACGTCGAGTTCGGTGAGATCGGTCGTGAAGCTTGTGCGCCACAGGGCCGACCCCGACGACATCGCGCCTCGGTTGTCCCAGGAATTGCCCTCGCAGGCGAGCGGCGCGTGGACCAGATGCGCGACGTCCGTGATCGGCTGCAGGGCGATCTTGGCGCCGTCGAAAGCGCAGCCTCCGGCTGCGGCTCCGGGCGTCAGCGGTTTGGAACAGCCCTGTCTGCGCGTATTGGCATCCTTGCCCTGGTTCTTCTCGCAAGCGGGCTCGCAGAAGAGATCCTGCAATTTCGCACTGGGCAAGGACATTGCACCGGTCTCCAAGGTCCGTCGGAATGGCAGCCGTGCGGCTGCCAGCTTCAGCGGGTCAGGTCGAAGGAATAATCCGTCACGCCCGTCTCGATCGTAGCTCGGTCGAGCTTGTCGAAGATCTTGTCGAGGATCGTCGTCAGCACGCGCAGGCCACCCTGATAGCCTAGCAATGGGAAGCGGTGGTGATGGTGCCGATCAAAGATCGGGAACATCAGCCGGATGAGCGGTGTGCCCGTGTCGCGCTCCAGATACTTGCCGTAAGAATTGCCGATCAGCAGGTCAACCGGTTCTGTGAAAAGCAGAGAGCGCATTGCCCATAGGTCCTTGCCCGCCCAGACCTGCGCGCCCTTGCCAAAGGACGAGGCTGCGAGCAGTCTCTTCATCTCAGCTTCCCAGGCATTGTTGCCGTTGGTAGCCAAGCAGTGGGTCGGCTCGCCGCCGGTTTCCATAACGAAGCGGGCCATGGCGTGGACAAAGTCCGGGTCACCATAGATCGCGTATTTTTTTCCGTGCAGCCAGGCCTGGCTGTCGGCCATCGCATCAACCAGGCGGCCACGCTCGAGGCGGATCGACTCCGGGATGTCCTTGCCGGATATCTCCGACAGCCTCATCAGGAGCTCGTCGGTCGCTTCCACCCCGATGGGGTAGTGGAAGGAGGCCGTTGCCTGCCCCACCTCCTGGCAATATTCCAGCGTCTTGCGGGTGTTGTAATGTTGTAGCGAGACCGTTGCCTGGGCGTTGAGCGCCGCTTTGACGTCCTCGATCTTGGTGCCGCCGTCATACATGCGAAATTCGCCATCCGACGGGGTGTCATACTGATCCGAAGCGTCCTGGATAAAGGTGTAAGACACGCCCATCACATCCAGCAGACGCTTCAGCTCGCGATTGTTGCCAACGCAGAAGCCGTCGAAACCGGGAATGATGTTTACCGTGTTGGCCACCGCGGAACGCTGCTGGCCCTTCCAGAAGTTCTCCAACACGCCCTTGACCATGGCATCATAGCCGTCGACATGGCTGCCGACGAATGCTGGCGTGTGTGCGAAAGGCACTTCGAAGTCCTGTGGGACTGAGCCTTCCTGTCTGGCATTTTCGATGAACGAATGTAGGTCGTCGCCGATCACCTCTGCCATGCAGGTGGTGGAGACCGCGATCATCTTCGGCTCGTAGAGATTGTAGGTGTTGGCAAGCCCGTCGATCATATTCTTCAGGCCGCCGAACACCGCGGCGTCCTCGGTCATGGAGGACGAGACCGCCGACGACGGCTCCTTGAAGTGGCGTGACAGGTGCGAACGGTAGTAGGCCACGCATCCCTGGCTGCCGTGGACGAACGACATCGTGCGTTCGAAGCCTGCGGCGGCGAACACCGCGCCAAGCGGCTGGCAAGCCTTGGCCGGATTCACAACAAGCGCTTCGCGAGCGAGGTTCTTGTCGCGATAGTCCCACGTTTTGGTGAATTCGCTTTGGTCTGTAACGATCTGGTCGGGATGCGGGCATTCGAAATTCAGCTTTTTTTCGGCCAACATCTGCCTGTATTCCGCCTCACGGAACAGAGGCGCATGATCGAGAACTTTTTCCGCTGACTGCGGCATTGGGTGTACCTCTTTGGATCTGGCGCGCGCCATCGGGCGGCACAGGGACGTCAAAACGTTCGGATCGCCTGCGGATCAAGTAGCGCAGGCGTTCGAGGCCTCGCTGGCGATGCGAAGCGAGGTTCTCATTCGGCTGCGATGGCCGCCGACGGCTCGGACTTTTTCTTCCAAGGGGCGTCGTAGAGGTCCCAGACCGGGTTGTTTATGGCCATGTCCATGTCGCGGGCGAAGATGGCGAAGCCGTCATACCCGTGATAGGGGCCGGAATAGTCCCAGGAGTGCATTTGACGGAATGGTATTCCCATCTTCTGCACCGGGTACTTTTCCTTGATGCCGGAGCCAACGAGATCGGGGCGGATCCCCTCGATGAACTTTTCCAGTTCGTAACCGGTCACGTCGTCATAGATCAGCGTGCCCTCCCTCACGTAGTGACCAGTGCGCTGATAGTCGTCGTTGTGCCCGAATTCGTAGCCTGTGCCGACGATCTCCATGCCGAGATCTTCGTAGGCGGAGATCACGTGCCGAGGGCGCAACCCGCCGACATAGAGCATGACTGTCCTGCCCTCCAGGCGTGGCCAGTACTTGTCGATCACCGCGTCCACGAGCGGGCGGTATTTGGCGATTACATACTCGGTCCGGCCCTCGATCTCCGGCCCGAAATGCTTGGCGATGTTGCGCATCGAGGATTCGATTTGGGAAGGACCGAAGAAATTGTACTCCATCCAGGGGATGCCGTATTTTTCTTCCATATGGCGACAGATGTAGTTCATCGACCGATAGCAATGGATCAGGTTGAGCTTGGCTTTCGGCGCACGCTCGATCTCGGCGAGTGTCGCGTCACCCGACCAGTTGCCGACCACGCGCAGGCCCATCTCCTCGAGCAGGATGCGCGAGGCCCAAGCATCACCGCCGATATTGTAGTCGCCGATGACGTTGACGTCGTAAGGCCCTGCCTCGAACTCGACTTCCTTCTTCTCAAACACCCAGTCGCGGATCGCGTCATTGGCGATGTGATGGCCAAGCGACTGCGAGACCCCGCGGAATCCCTCGCAGCGCACTGGCACGATGGTCGTTTCGTGCTGCTTGGCCTTCTTGCGCGAGACCGCCTCGATGTCGTCGCCGATCAAACCGATCGGGCATTCCGACTGGATGCTGATGCCCTTGTTCAGCGGGAAGAGCTCTTCGATCTCATCGATGATTTTTTCCAGCTTCTTATCGCCGCCGAAGACGATATCCTTCTCCTGGAAGTCGGAGGTGAACTGCATCGTGACAAAGCTATCGATGCTGGTCGTACCGACATAGTAGTTGCGGCGCTGCGACCAGGAATATTGGCCACACCCGACGGGCCCGTGCGAGATGTGGACCATGTCCTTCACCGGCCCCCACACCACGCCTTTGGAGCCGGCATAGGCGCACCCTCTGATCGTCATCACACCGGGAATGGACTTGATATTCGATTTGACGTCGCATTCGGAGAGGGCCTCGCCCACTCCGGCAACCTCTTGGCCGTTGGTGGCGACGCCCAAGTGCTTCTTGCGCCGCTTTGCCGTCTTTTCTGGATACCGCGCTAGCACGTCCTCAATGAGCTTGGTGTGCAAGGCGCCGTCATTTTGGGAGTCAAGGCTCATAAAGCTGCCCTTTTTGAGGTTCTTTGGCTGGCGCCTGCTCGTTAGGCGCCCGTTCGGTGAAGGCGCCGGGAGCCGGCGCCTTGGGCGGGGCTATTGAGCGGCCGCAGGCGCGGCTTCCTTTGCCGCTAGCTCGGCAAGCATCTGCTCCTCTGTCTTCATGATGCCGAAATCGAGCAGCATGTCTTCCAGCTCTTCCATGGTGATGGGAGTCGGGACGGTGCCTTGGCCGCCATTGGCATGGATTTTCTCGGCAAGGGCGCGGTATTCCCCGGCCTGCTTGGAGTCCGGCGCATATTGGATCACTGTCATCTTACGCAGTTCGGCGTGCTGGACGATGTTGTCGCGCGGCACGAAGTGGATGAGCTTGGAATTCAGCTTTTTTGCGAGAGCCTCGGCTAAATCCAGTTCCCGGTCGGTCTGGCGCTCGTTGCAGATCAGGCCGCCGAGACGCACGCCGCCCGAATGGGCATATTTCAAAATACCCTTGGCGATATTGTTGGCAGCGTAGAGTGCCATCATCTCGCCGGACATGACGATGTAGATTTCCTGTGCCTTGTTCTCGCGGATAGGCATTGCGAAGCCGCCACAGACAACGTCGCCCAGCACGTCGTACGAGACGTAGTCCACGTCTTCGTAGGCGCCGTTCTCCTCAAGGAAATTGATGGAGGTGATGACACCGCGGCCCGCGCAACCGACGCCCGGCTCGGGACCACCGGATTCGACGCACTTGATGTCCTTGTAGCCGATCTTCAGCACGTCTTGGAGCTCGAGATCTTCGACGGACCCTTCCTCTGCCGCGAGGTGGAGCACGGTATCTTGCGCCTTCGCGTTCAGGATGAGACGAGTGGAGTCAGCCTTAGGGTCGCAGCCTACGATGAGAATCCTCTGCCCGAGGTCGACCAGGGCAGCGAGCGTGTTTTGGGAGGTGGTAGACTTCCCGATGCCCCCCTTTCCGTAGAATGCGATCTGACGCAAAGCCGCCATGTAGTTTCCTTCCTTCGTTTTCATCAATCTGGGTCAATACACGCATGACCGGTCGGCAGGTCATGCCGCTCTCCCAGGAAAAGGATCAAAACTCGTGCCAACCTGCCTGGATCGACCTGAAGAAAAAACTTCGTGTTGGTTTTCAGCTATCTAGCTCATGGATGGACCGGCTGATTGGTCAAGCACCCATGTTGCGGATCCGACAAAGCCTACAAAAGTGTCGATTGCTCCATGTCGATAATGACTCAGAGCGACAGCGGCCAATCCCAATCGGCAACTCGTTGAAATGGCCTCGGGTATGAGGGGATCCGTACAGCTGAAAAACGACTGCATCCACCCAATCCGTCAGTGGCCCGCGCGGGAGGCCGTATCGGCCCAGCGCTGACGCCGGCCTCACAGCAGCATTATCGGCGGCATGGACGCTAGCCTTCCAGCCAGCTGTCATCCTGATGTCGCGGCCGGCACTGAAGCCGCGCGGCTTGTGACGCAGCAAATCTCGCACTCAGCGCCCGCCAACCGATCGCGGTCAGAACAAGCAGATGAACTCGTGGTCGGGTATCAGATCAGTCTTCGGTGGAATCGGTGGTGGTATGCTGGCTGGCACCGCTTGATGCCGTGGCCCATAACGGAGCTGATGATCGACTAAACACACAACCATTTCGCTGTGACAAACAAACCCAGAAAGCCAATCGCCGTCGCTGCCAGCAGAATGATCCTATTCATTTCTGTCTCCGTCGATTTTTTGGGAACAGCGACGTGCGTCAAAGCCAGCCATGCGGGCTGTTTGAGCCGCAGGTAGCCGGCAGACCGCGTTGGCGATGATACGGACCGCTGCTGACCATACGGAGCGGTCCAGGCGGACCGAAGCAGATGCTAGATGAGCTCTGCCGCCGCAGGATCGCGCCAGCATCGCCACTTCCCAGCTGATCAGTATGGCCGACGGCAATGTCTCATTGCCGTACACCGCTCAAGAGCGAGGATCGGTGCACCTTGCCCAGTAAGCGGAGGCGTTTTTCGCCGGCACCAAGGTCATCGTTCAATCGGTGCTGCCATCATGGCTGCTAATGGCTTGGTGGCGTGACCGCCACCGGAGCCGCTTGATCGACTACGGAGACAAACGATCTCGCCGTCACAAGCAAACCCAGCAAGGCAACCGCGGTGGCTGCCAGCAGAATGGACCTCTTCATCTCTCTCTCCGTCGATCATAGGAATTGTATCAAACCGCCCTGTCGGCTTTAGGCCGCCGGTGGCGGGCGGCCCGATTTGGCGACCATAGGGACCGCTGCTGACGATATCCTGACGGAGCGGCCATCATGGGCAGGCGGACCGGAGCAGATGCTCACGATCTCGGCCGCAGGACGGAGGGCGCCGAGACATCGCCAATCCCGACTGATCAGCACGGCCAACACCAAGATCTCATTCTGTGGCGAGATCGCTTACACGCTCAAAAGCGAGGATCAGTACACTTCCCCAGCCGTAGGAAGCAGAGCAGTCTCTTGCCGACCCCAGGATTATCGGTCGCATCGGAAGAGGCGTCTTGGCCCTTGTCGCTTGGTGCCGTTGGCACCGTTGGTTCGGCCGGTGCCATTGGTGCTGTTGGTCCCGTCAGTGCCGTCAGTGCATTAGCCGAATGGTTGGTGACTTCGGATGCAAACGATTTCGCCGCCACAGACAAAGCGAGCAAGCCAATCGCGATGCCGGCCAGCAGGGAGGACCTCTTCATTTCTGACTCCGTAATCCATTTGGGATGAAAGCCACCCTGCCGGCTCGACTCGCAGGCGGATCGCTACGGGGCAGATAGAGACCGTTGCTGACGACAACCTGACGAAGCGGCGTCATCAGGCAAAGCTTGAGACTGGTTCCAAAAGGGGCCTCCCGATCAAACCGCGGCCTATGCGAGGTGGCAACACGACAAGCGTCTGGATCTTCGATGCCGAACAGCGCCGCGCCGATGCAATCTGATTCAATTCAGACCGTTACGACCTTGACCAAGCGACTTGTTGATTGCCGGGATGATTTTGTCTCCCCAGAGTTCGAGTTGGCGCAGCATCGTTTTGTGGTCGAAATCTCCCAATTGGGTCTGAATCGCGATCTGGTCCGGTTTCAGGACATCTAGCTCCTCCAGCAGGCGATCGATCACGCGATTCACGCTGCCGATCGGCAAGTTTTCGCGTATGGTCTCGAAGGACAGATCCTGCTGAGTCGGTGTTTCCTGCAGCAGGTAACCGTCCTGGCTCTGCTGACGGCGTTGATGCAGGGCTTCAGACAGCCGGCGCTGGAAGCGGGCATTGTCGAGATAGCTGTTGATCTCGGCGGCGTTGTCGCTGGCATAGCAGCAGCGCAGCAGCGATATCCTGGCTTGCGCGGCATTCTTTGCCTCGGAAGCTGCCGCCTTCTCGATGCTTTCGCGAAGCATGCGCAGGGTGTCCAGGCCGTTGTGCAGAGCTGTGACAAAGAGGTTGTGTCCTTCACGATACGCCCGGCCCATGCTGCGCGCGGATCCGGCGGCGATCCAGATCGGCGGGGTCGGCTTCTGAAGGCTGCGTACCGAGATCGCCGTCGGCGGCATCTTCTCGTACCGGCCATTGTGCTCGAAGATCTTCTGGTTGAGGCCCTTGAGAAGAATGTCCAGATATTCAGAAAATACAGCCGGCGCCTCGTCGACGTCGACGCCGAAACGCTCGAATTCGAACTGCTGGTACCCCGAGCCGACTCCAAGTTCGAGGCGGCCGTTCGAAACGACGTCGGCGAAGCCAATCTCGGAGAGCAGGCGCTGTGGCTGATAGAGCGGTAGAACGCAAACGCCAGTGCCGAGCCGAATGGTGTTCGTCACGCCGGCACAGTGCGCCACCATCATCAAGGGCGACGGAACCAGGCTGTAATTGTTGAAGTGGTGCTCGGCGAACCAGGCGGTGTTGAATTGCGCCTGCTCCGAAAGCACCGCCTGTTCGATGGAGTTGCGGATCACACTGTCGGACGATTGATGATAGCCGCGTTGAGCGGCCAGGATGAATGTCGCGAATTCCATGCTGGTTCCTTGTTTCACGGGATCGCCTTGGCCGCGGTGTCGATCTCGTCTTGGCGTGGCGCAGTCCACCACATTGCGGTCAGCCGCTTCCGGTTCGGAGATCACAGCCGCGGCGGGAACGTTGGAACTCATGCCGCCCCTCCCCGCGGGCCACGCTTCGGTGCAGCAGCCGCAGCCCGCCGGCTGGCTCGACGAATCATTCCACGATGTCGGTTGGCTCCTGATCGGATTCGCTGGCGAACCCTGCATCGCCGAACGCATTGCAGCCCCCGTCGACGTACAGGATTGAGCCGTTGACGTATGAAGCATCCGACGAAGCCAGAAAGAACGCTGCGTCCGCGACCTCTTCCGGCTGTCCCATCCTGCCCATTGGGATGCGCCTGCTGATCGCTTTCGGGTCGATGGTGCCGAGCTTCGCCAACTGAGTGGTGCCAAGCGAGCGGATGTAGCCAGAAGCGACGGCGGCCGTCCGAATGCCGCCCGGCCCGAGTTCGGCCGCCAGGCACCGGGTCAGGATTTCCAACCCCGCCTTGGATGCGCCATGGACATGGCGCGGGGCCAAGGGCAGAAAGGTGCTGGTCGCTCCGATATTAAGGATCATGCCTCCGGGGCGCATCATCTTGATCGCCTCACGCGCGCAAGTGAAGGCGCCGGTCAGAGTGGCATCAAGCACGTGTTCGGTCTGCGCCGGCATTTGCTCGATCGCCGCCGAATCGGCGACAGCAGCACTGTTGACGAGGACCTCAAAGTGGCGGAAGCGCGCCCTTAATTCCTCAAACAGCGCCACCACCTCGCGCTCGACGGCCACGTTCACGGTAAGCGCCACATGCTTGCCGCCGAGCGATCGAGCGAGTTCCGTCGCGGCACTGCCATCTTTGTCGGTAATCACGACGGTGTCGCCGTTCGCGGCAAAGCGGCGAACGACGGCCGCGCCTATGCCGGTTGCCCCGCCCGTGACAAGCACGATTCGCGCGCCGGCGTGCTCGGCCGGACGGGAGAGTTCGGCTCCTGGCGTCGCATCCACCGGCGGATGTGCATCGCCCGGCTGGTTGAAGGAGGTCCAACCACCGTCAACCGTCAGCACCGAACCGGTGATGTAACTCGCTTGCGGGCTGGCCAGAAACCGTACGGCCCGGGCGATCTCATCGGGACGCCCTATGCGCCCCATCGGCACGCGGCGGCGCACCGCCGCCAGGTCCGCTTTGCCGGCGCGTTCAAGGGCCGCGGTCATCGAAGTGCGCACATAGCCCGGCGCTAACGCCGTCACGCGAATGCCGCGCGACGCCCATTCGCACGCCAAAGACTTCGTGAAAGAGATCAGGCCCGCCTTTGACGCAGCGTAGGCATTTCGCTTCGGATTGCTGACCAGGCCCGATATCGAGGCGAGGTTGACGATGACGGCGCCCGGCTGCATCCGCTTCGCTGCTTCGCGGGCCATGACAAAGGGCCCGATCAGGTTTACTGCCAGGGTGCGTCGGAAGGACTCGATACTGGTCTCGACAGTCGCATCGACAATGGGCCCAATAGCGGCGTTGTTGACGAGCACACTGATCTGCGCGAACTGTGCTTCGACCCGGCGGTAAAGCGCAAGAATGTCCTCCTCGTTCGAGACATCGAACTCGAGCCCGAGATGCGGGCGCCCGAGACCGCGGGCCAGTTCGAGCACCCCACTGTCGGGAAGATCCACTGCAACGACGACGTCTCCGTGCGCGGCGAGAGTCTTGGCCAGGACACCGCCGATGCCGTCTGCAGCACCTGTAATGATCACGATGCGTCGTGCCAGCCGGTTCCTGAGAACTTGTCTCCCACCAGGGTCACCGATCTCGACCCGGCGCCAGCCGGCGGAAAGATCCGTCTCGCCACAGTTGCTCGTCTTGGGGACGGTCCATTTCCGTCCGAACTGGGCCTGGTCCGCTCTGGACTTCTTCGCGGCGGACAGGCCGTCGCCAAAAGAGGGCGAGGGGATTGCAGCATAGTCATGGCCCTTCGCCTCCGCTGCGGGCATGCCGAGGGCGTAGACCGGATCGTCTGGATGCGGTGCTCCGATCGGCCGCCGGGGCCCGAACAGCTCTGGCTCGAAGCCCGTCGGCGGCATCTGCTCCTGCAACCAATCGTAGACCACCGTCCGTTCGGCAATCCGCCACGCCCCTTTCCTCTTCTGAAATAGATCGCAATAGCGGCCGCAGAGGAGCTCCTGACGTATATCGCCGGCCCTGTCGGGCCCGCGTTGCAGCGCGGTGAAATAGCTCTCGACTGCGGCGTTAGCCGGGCTGATGAAATCGATCAGGATGTTCGTGACCTGATGGATGTAGCGCGGCTGGGCCTTGAAGACATCCAGCGCATACTGGATGAAGCCCTCGGCCGAGCCGGAATAGGCACCGTGATTGTCATGCGCATCAGGCCAGTACGCGCTGCGCAGTGCCGCCTCGTCGGCGCGGTCTATCCCGCGGCAGTACCGATAGAGGCAGTCGCGGATGGCCTCCCGGTCGAGCAGTTCGATAAGTTTTGCATAGCCCATCGCTTTGTTCCAAGTTCTGATATTGGAAGAGGCGTTTTCGCGCATTCATTTGCGCAGCAACGGTTCGTGTTGTTCGGCGCTTGACGGGGCGGTAGAGGCACCTAGCCCCGCTGTTTACGTTCTGGGAGTTCGCTCGATGCGGCCACGCCGCGAGACTCTCAATGACAAGGGGGGGCACTCGTTCAAGCAGCGGCCGTCCGATCGATTCCCAATGCACGTTCAGGGCAGGACCGTGCGCCTCGTGCCGCCTTCGGTTCGTCTGTGACCGCGACCTTGATGTCACCGGGCAGGATGTAGCCCTCGTCATCCAGCGTGAAGATGTCCGGTGCTTGCGCCCAGCATCGCGCGTGACCCTGACATTTGGCCTTGTCGACGATGATGCGCATGGCGCTAGCTCCTCATCTGTTCCTCGGCTCGGGACGGCGTTGGCGAGGACCAGTCCAGGATCAGATTTTCGATCCCGAACACATGGCCGCCATGGGTGATGGGCGCCGTCCCTTCCTTGATCCGGAACGCCGGCATGCGCGCCAGCCACTCCTCCAGGCCGATGACAATTTCGCGCCGGGCAAGATGTGAGCCAAGGCAGCGGTGGGGGCCATGGGCAAAGGTTGTGTGGCGATTCTCCTCACGTGCGAGATCGACCGTGTTGGGGCGTTCGAATTCCGCCGGATCACGATTGGCAATCATCGTGGCGCAAGAAATATAGTCCCCCTTCCGGATGGGCGCGCCTTCGAAATCGAGGTCTCTTGTTGCCACACGGATCATCTGCACGGTCGGATAGGCACGGAGCAATTCTTCGGCCGCGAGCACAATACGGTTCGGTTTGCTCCGCAGCCATTCCTGGTCCTTTGGGTTGCGTGCGAGGTAGGCCAAGTCAAAGCCGATCGCTGCTGCAACCGTATCGAGACCTGCGACGAACAGGAGCACGCCGATGCCACGGACCTCCCCGTCGGTCAGTGGACGGCCTTCGACATGTGCCTGCACGACGAAACTCATGAAATCATCGGCGGGTCGCTTGCGGCGCAAGGCTGCAAGTTCGTCGATGAAGGCGACAATCCGCTGGGCCGCGGTCAGTCTTTGGACAGCATTGCCATGGAGCAGATCCTTCCCCCAGCCGACAAATGTCTCAAGCCGGTGGTCGGTTAGCCCCAGAAAGCGCAGAAAGATGTTGACCGCGAAAGGGAAGGCGAAATCCCTCATCACATCGCAGCTTGTGCCCGATGCGACGATCCTGTCGATTAGTGCTATCGCCCTTTCCCGAACGGCCGGTTCCAGCGCGGTTACACGCTGGGGCGAAAAGAATGGATTGAGAAGTGAACGAAAGATGCCATGCGCCGGCGGGTCGAGTTCGAGTGGAATCATCGGCCAGTTTTCGCCGAGCGCGGAGGCGAAGATGCTGCGGTGGCTGGAAAAGGTTTCGGTGTCTTGCAGCACTCGGCGCTGATCTCTGGCGCGCGTGATGACCCAGGTACCCCGGCCATCGCGCGTGTTGTGGGGGGCATAAAAGATCGGCGGCCCGCCATGGACGCAGGCCACAGCGGCGTGGGGATCTCCGTTGGCCGTGGGCCGCATCCCTGGCGACGTGAACAGGCTGAAGTCCCTTACCATCTCGGGCGGGACATGATCTGGAACCCAATGGTTCGCAACCTGGTTTTTCCTCACCTTGGGCCTCCTTTGGGCGACATGGGCTGGGCCCCACTCGAGCGCGGTGTCACAAAAGGAGATGTGATGAACATCGCCTCCCAGCAATGCCGCCGGATCAAGCGCTGGCGTGCCTCGTACCGCGGACGAAGGCGGTTTTAATTCAGATCGATGTCGTTCCTGCTCCGTGCCAGGCAGCTTTCGTCTTCTTCCGAGCCAAAGCAGCTTTCGAAATCACAGCATTGGCCGCAACTGGGCGCGGTACATAGTGAAAAACCTTCAGCCTCGCACAGCATGCGGTATAGGTACTTCTTCCATTTCATATTCCTGGTGTTGCCGGCTGCGAGTGTCGGGAAATGCGTGGCGAGCAAGCGGCTGAGTTCGGCCCGATTGAAAAGGCCAAGATCCTGCCAGAGATGGTCATCGCGCATGGCGCGCCGGGCGATGATTTTGGCAAACCGGGCGCTCGCCGGGTCTCCCGGCCGGGCCTGCGCCAGCAAAAGATCGCGCAGCAGCTGTTCCTCCATCGCCGGCTCGACGTCGGTCGCCGCTTCCAAGGCGAATGCGCTGACAGGGACGTCTGGAAACCGGTCCGTCAGGACATCGCGCAAATCGGCACGCTTAAGGCCAGTAGCCTGCGTCGCGGTCGCCTCGCCCCGATCGATCTCCTTGAGCGCCCTTGCGAGAACACAGGCAAGCACATGCTCGTCGAAGCTTACCGCCGGATCGATAAAAGGCCATTGGCCGATGCCGCGCGACTGTGCGTGTGGAAGCCGATCTGGACAACTGGGATTTGGAGCTGAGCGGCTGATGCCGGTTTTCCAAATAGTGCCTTCCTGAGGCTGACCTGACATTTGGCTTCCTTGCTTCGTTGCCGCGATCGCGACGTCAACCGCGACTTGAAACGCGCCGGCAGCGTCCCACCGCTCCTGGTGAGCAGATTCAAGTGCCGTGCCAACTGCGCCTCCAAACGTCACAACAGTAACCGGAGAGCGCATTGGCGCGCTTTCCGGCGGGGAGCGCAGCAAAAGTGCGGATGACACGAGCGTCACTAGTTCGACAAACCCGACACCGGGTGTCTGTTTCGCAACCTCAGCAATGGCTCACCGGATGCTCCGCAACGGCAGCGGAATTGCCTGAGCCAAGCGACCGCTCGTCAATGTCCGGTGTCCGACATTCTACATAGCGTGCTGGTACCGGCCCCTTGTTCGCAAACGATTTCTCCCTTGGCACGATACATGCGTGGGGATCCGCGAACGCTTCGCGGACGCAGGAGATGAGCCTTGTTGCAAAGGGAATGGCAATGTCGATGCGGCTTCAATTCTACGCATCTGCATATGCCGCCCCTTTTGGCGAGCGCGTGGCGCGCCGACGCCGCTATTGACCACGAGGCAACACAATTCCGGTGCGTCCAGCTGAAAGCGGACGTTTGCGGCCGTTCGAGAGCCGCCCGGACCGTCCATCTCGAGTATGGCGGCCATGCTGGTCGATACACCGGTGCTTTCGATGAAGCTTCCTGCGTTCGCCGCGTCAAACCTGATGACGTGATCGCACCGGCACTTCTTGCTCGAGGACAGGCCGTACGTCGTCGATATCTCCAGCGGCATGGCCGCAGAAGGCGTGCCAGAGAACCCAGGTCAGTCAAATCGTTGTCTCGGAAGCCCGAGGCCAGAAACCGGCACGTTCCCGAATACGCGGGAGCGCACCGACACCTCGTCCGGGTTAATGACCGGCGTTGCGTCGGCCCAACAGAGAAGCACCGCGCCAGTTTCCCTTTTACAGGAGCAACCTTGATGACCGTGAACAAGAAGATACCCCTGGTTACGTTTCGCACGCGCATTCGCGACGAATCTGTTGGTGGGCCAAATCCATACCGTTGGGATGACAAAACATCCGTCGACTATTTCGGAGGCAAGCGCGTCGTCCTGTTCTCGCTGCCCGGGGCCTTCACGCCGACTTGCTCGACTTACCAGGTGCCAGATTTTGAAGAGCTCTATGGCGAGTTCCAGAAAGAGGGCGTCGAGGCGATCTACTGTGTCGCGGTCAACGACGCCTACGTCATGAATGCCTGGGGCAAGGCGTTGGGCGTGGAAAAGCTTCAGCTCCTTCCGGATGGCTCGGGTGAGTTCACGCGCAAGATGGGCATGCTGGTTGCCAAGGACAATGTCGGTTTTGGTATGCGCTCCTGGCGTTACGCGGCCGTCGTCGACGATGGTGTGGTGGAGCAGTGGTTCGAGGAGGAAGGTTTTTCCGACAACTGCGAGACCGATCCTTATGGGGTCTCGTCGCCGCAGAACATTCTTGAAACCCTGAGGGATCGTAAAACCACCGCCGCTGTATGGCCAAGTGGAATTAACGTTTCACATCGCCCCTCGCGCACAGCCTAGGTGCATTGGCCGTAGTCATGAAGCCCTCAGCAAGCCTGTTTCAGAGCCAGAAGCAATCCCTGGTTATAACACCTCAACTCATTGAGTCGATTCGCTTGCTGCAACTGGCGCACACGGAACTGCGTCAGTTCGTGGAGCTGGAAGTCGAGAAGAACCCTCTTTTGGAACTGACGTCAAACGACAGTGAGGGTGACGCATCACCTTCGGGGGAGGACCTTCCGAACGTCGAACGCGCAAGCCAGGTCGATAGGCCTGTCGGGGCCGAGCCTTCGGAGCGCCTCAGGCAGCAGAAATCAACACGCGACCCCCCCGCTGTCGCGCCCGGCGAGCCAAGGCCAGAGGTGTTTGTCGCCATTCCTGAAACACTGCACGAACACGTCGCTGGTCAAATCGCCCTCACTGCGTTTAACCCCCAAGAGCGGATGATTGCCGGCGCGCTTGCCAGCCATCTGGACGACGCCGGATATGTTCAGGTGGATCTTTTGGGGCTGGCGGGCATCCTGAATGTCCCCGAGGCTGTTGTGGAGCGGGTTCTGGCAACCTTGCAGCTTTTTGACCCACCGGGGATGTTTGCGCGAACGCTTGCCGAGTGCCTTGAAATACAGTTGCGTCAGCAGGACCGGTTCGACCCGGCAATGGCAGCTTTGGTTGCCAATCTCGAGATGGTTGCCGAACGCGACTTCAAGGCATTGAAGCGGCGTTGCCGGGTCGATGAAGAGGACTTTGTCGACATGCTGCACGAACTGCGTGCGCTTGATCCCAAGCCTGGCAACCGATTCCAATCAGGGGGGCCGGAAACCATCGTGCCCGACGTCTGGGTCCTGCCCTCGCGCGAAGGTGGATGGACTGTCGAACTTGATCCGGACACGCTGCCGAGGGTGCTGATCAACCAAAGCTATTTCGTGGAAGTCTCGCGGCTTACAGCCCAAAATGAAAAGGATCAGACATTTCTAAACGAATGCCTGGAAAACGCGAATTGGCTCGTCCGCAGCCTCGATCAGCGCGCCAAAACAATCCTTAAGGTGGCTGCGGAGATCGTGCACCAGCAGGATGCCTTTTTGAGACATGGCGTGGCTCATCTGCGGCCTCTCAATCTCAGAAACGTTGCTGAGGCGATCAATATGCATGAGTCGACTGTCAGCCGGGTCACGTCGAACAAGTATATGCTCACGCCGCGTGGCGTGTTCGAACTGAAGTATTTTTTCACCGTCGCGATCGGCTCTTGCGAAGGCGGGGGCGCCCACTCCGCTGAAGCCGTTCGCCATCAAATGAAGGCGATCATCGCCGCGGAAGATGCGGTGCTTTCCGATGAGGATATTGCCGTCCGGCTCAGGGAAAACGGCATCGACCTTGCTCGCCGCACTGTGATGAAATACCGGGAGGCAATGAACATACCCTCCTCAGTGCAACGGCGCCGAGAGAAGCGCGGTTGGCCTCCCCCGACGAAAGATTCTTGATCCAAGTCTACGGTGCTCCTGGTTCGTCAGAGTTGGGCTTGGTAGTTTTCTGGGCCCACACCGCGCGCCTTGGCCCGCGGTTGTTCCGCCGCGTGCTGGACCCAGTCTTTGGCAAAGGTGTGAACAGCTGCCTTCCAGATATCAAGTCTGGCGCCGGCCCTGCGGGGTAAGATCAAGTTGGTCCTCGGGAATGTCGTCGAACGAGGCATAATTGAGCTTGTAGAGCTTGGCGTACAGGCCATCCCTGGCCATCAGCTGATCGTGTTTGCCGGTTTCGACCACTTCTCCGCTCTGTAGAACGATGATGCGGTCGGCTCGACGGATGGTGGCAAGACGGTGGGCAATCACCAGGCCAGTTCGGCCTGCTAGAAGCCTTGTCAGAGCCCTCTGGATCAGCATTTCCGTGTAGCTGTCGATATTGGCGGTTGCCTCGTCAAGGACGAGGATCTTGGCGTCGGCCACGAGCGCGCGCGCGAAGCTGATGAGCTGGCGCTGACCGAGCGAGAGATTGCCACCGCGCTCACCGATCACGGCGTTGTAACCGCCGGCCAGGCTCACAATGAAGTTGTGGGCGCCGACGGCTTTGGCGGCTTCGATCACCTCGTCGCCAGTCGCGTCCGTTCTATGGTAGCGGATGTTGTCGAAGACGGTCCCGGTGAAGAGGAACGGCTCCTGCAGAACCATAGCGACCTGCCGCCCAAGCGATTCCTGCGTTACATCGCGCACGTCATGTCCGCCGACCAGCACCTGGCCTTGCTGGACATCATAGAAGCGGTGAACGAGCGCCATGGCGCTCGATTTGCCCGAACCGGTTGGACCAACCAAAGCGACCGTCTCACCCGGGTTGACGTTTAAGGAAACGTTTTTCAGAACCGGATGCTTGGGATCGTAGCCGAAAGTGACATTCCTGAATTCGACGGATCCGTCCATGTGCGGCCAAAGCGGCATGGCGTCCGGCTTGTCTTGAATTTCAATGTGCACGTCGAGCACCTCTGTCAGCCGTTTGCCCGACGCCATCGCGCGCTGCATGACAGAATACTGCAGCGTGAGGGAGCGGATCGGGTCGAAGAAGCGCTGGACATAGAACAAGAACGCTATCGTCACCCCCACATCGTTGCGGCCGTTCACGACCTGTGAACCGCCAACCACAATGACGGCCATGGCAAGACCCGTGAGGGTATCGACAATCGGCACCATGACCTGGGCATATTTGGCAGCGGTCAGTTGCGTCTTGAGATTGGCGTGGGCCTTGTCGTCATAGAGGAGGAGATTGACCTGCTGGCGATCCATGGATTGGACTGCCCGAACGGCATGAATGGCCTCGGCCAGCGCCCCATTGGCGGCCGAATTGGTTTCGGTCGCGGCCATGAAGGCCTTGCGGGCGCTCGGCAGCCAGAAGATGCGAATGATGAAGAGGACTGGCAATACCGAAAGCGTAAGGAGCGCCAACGAAGAGTCCAGCCACAGCATGACGACGATGATGCCGAAAAGCAGAGCGATGTCGCCCACCGAAAGCACCGACGTCTGGAGAAATTCCTGGATTGCGCCGATATCGCCCTGGAGTCGCGACATCAGGCGCCCGACCTCGGTCTTGTCCATGAAGGAAAGCGAAACCCTCTGCAGATGGCCGAACATGGCGCGGCGAATGTCGAAGAGCACGAGCTCGACCATTTTGCCGATCGCGCTCTCCTGCACGCAACTGGCAACGCAATTGACCAAAATTGCGGGAAAAAAGACGCCGGTAGCCACAAGCAGCGCAGAGCCATCGTTGCTTCCAGGCGTGATGGCGTGCTCGATCGCGTAGCGGATGATCAGCGGGATGAGAAGCTGCACGCCGGCACAGATCAGTACCCCGGTAACCGCTATAATAAGCTGGATCCGGTAAGGCTCGATGAATGCCCAGATCCGCCGGACGATGTTCTTGTCAAAAGCCTGACCGAATAACTCGTCCTCGGTTCGGGGCGAGCCGACGACAGCGCGCGGCGGCCGCGCGCCGTCGTCGCGGACGGCATTGCCTTCGCTGTCGCCGTCGACATTCTGGACCATCAGTTCGCTCCGTCGACTTCGCCAGGCCGAGCCTGGAGGTCATGTAGCGCCTGATAGCGCCCTCCCCTGGCCAGAAGCTCTTCGTGAGTGCCTCGTTCGACGATCTCGCCATTTTCCACGAAAAGGATCTGATCGGCGTGCATGACGGAACTCAGCCGGTGGGCAATGATGATCGTCACGCGATCTTTCGCGAAACGCCGCATGGCTGAGCGAATGCGCCGTTCGGTAGCGGCGTCGATCGCGGCGGTGGAGTCGTCGAAAACAATGACCGGTGGGCGCAACATCGTCGCGCGAGCTATCGTGAGACGCTGGCGCTGGCCGCCCGACAGGGAAACGCCACGTTCGCCAACCACCGTCTTGTAGCCGGCGGGTAGGCTCAGGATATAGTTGTGCAGTTCGGCGGATACGCTTGCCCGCTCGATCCGCGGTTGGTTGGCCCATGGATCTCCATAAGCAATATTGTTCTCGACCGTTGTTGTGAAGAGGAACGCGTCCTGCTGCACGACCACGACCGCCCGGCGAAGCGAAGAAAGGGTGACGTTGCGGATATCTTGCCCGTCAAGAGTGATGGCGCCAGCGCTGACGTCGTAAAATCGGGGGATCAGGTGAGCCATTGTCGACTTGCCCGAACCGGGGGGGCCGACGATGGCCAGCGTCTCGCCTCTGCGGGCCTCGAAACTGATGTTCCTCAGAATCTGATGATTTCGAGCGTCTGGATAAGCGAACGAGACATTGTCAAAACGTACAATGCCCTCGTTGATTTGAAGGGGGCTAGCCTGGGGCGCATCCTTAATTGTGACGTCCAGATCGAGGAAGGCGAAGAGACGGGAACCGCAGGTCGAAGCGCGAGCGAAGGCATTGACCATCAATCCGATTTGGCGGACCGGCATTTGCAGGAGGGTCATGAATGTCAGGAAAGTCGCGAGGTTTCCGACGCTGATCTCACCGGCAATGACCTTGGTGCCGCCGATCCAGAGGACAAGGCCCATGGCGAAGAAGAAGGAGAAGCTCACCGCCGAAGTGTTGCGCGCGGAGATGTCAACCCGTTCCTGGGCAAGTGCAAGCGCGCTCTTCGAGGCTCGCTCAAATTTCAGCATCTCATAGGCCTGCGCCGAAAAGGCGCGGACAACGCGAATGCCACAGAGATTTTCCTCCATGACGCGGCTCAGAATCGATAGCCGGCCTTGCAGTTCGAGCCAAGTCGCGCGGAGCTTGAGCTGGGTGCGCGATGAGCGCCATCCCACGAGCGGCACAAAGCTTAGCGCCACGACACCTAGCGCCAGATTGATGGAGAGCAGACTATAGGCACCCATACCGATTAGCATGGCCAGCAGGACGGCGCGGATCAGCGCCGCGGAGAAAAACCAGCACACGCCTTCGAGATCAAGCATGCAGACGGTAATCAGATCGGCTGAATGCCCCTGGTCATGAAAAGAGAAGCTGAGGCGCTGGATCTTTTCGTAACAGGCGAGCCGCAAGTGATAGGCGAAGTGATGAGCGACGGATTCGGCAAAGTAATTCTGTGCCAATGTGAAAAGGCCGCGCAGCACACTGACGGCGAGCAGTAGGAGACCGGAACTCCAAATCGCTTGGTCGGCTGCACCGGCAGAGATGCCGCCGCCGGTCCGGATGAGGTCAACAGCCCGACCGAGCATTGGAGGAATGAGCAATTGCAAGGTTGCAGCCAGGAAAGTCGATCCAATCGCGAATGCAACTTGCCACGGATGCCGCAAATTCATCCATGTGATGCGCGTGAGCGTGCTAAGGCCTTGGCCCCAACCCGCCGCCTCCACATGCGCGGTCGAATTCCTCGGCTTGGTTGCGCCGCCATCGGCATGATTGTTCACCGGCGTAATTTCCAGATCTGTTTGCCTCAGCTTTGGCGAGCAAGTTGGGCGGCTCACTGGAACAAGCACTTGCTGGAGGACTGTTACCCAAGGTTCGGTTTCCATTTTTTCGTAATGTTCCCGGCCGTTTGATTTGGGCGTAGTGAGCAAGCCAATGGCTGAGCTCGGCCTGATTGGAAGACGCGAGTCCTTCGCGAGGTTATTGCGACCGTGGAACGATGTAGCCCGACGGGTCGCCGGGCGAGGCATTCGATCGAAATCGACACTTTTCAAAGCGAGGACTGAAAGAAGAATGGAGAGAGACTGCGGGGTGGTGGTCCCGCAGTCGGCACGAAGACCAGCTGGCTTCCATCGTGGTCGGCTCGCCCGTCTCGCGGCAGCAATGTCATCGTCGCCAGTTCGCTACGGCCTCGGCGCGCTTGCGCAACCTCTGAGCAGAAGCGTGTACCGAACTAACGGCGATTGGTCTCGACGACCAAATTTTAGCCGAAGACCGACAATGGCGGCGAACGTGTTTTGGGAGGCGGCCTATGTAGATGCCAGGTTGCCCATTGAATGGCGATCTGGGGCAGGTCTGACATTTTGCTGTCCTTCCTTTGTTGCGATCTCACGGGGCGACATGAAACGGCCGACTTCCGCCGCTTCGCAACGAGAGTGCTTCAAAAGCCATGCCAGGTGCGGCGGAAGAGCTCAGAGACAGTTGATCGCTGGTGTTCAACGACTTGGAAGGCTCCAGAAAAACGCAGACCGAACACCCCTCGTGTCGTTGGCTCGACAAAGCCGACAGCTGTGTGTCGCCAAGGCAAGTCCGGAACGGCGCCCTGCCCTCCCGCCCCACCGCTTGTCGAGCGCTGTGGACAATATGGGCATGCGACCTGCGCTGCCAAAAAGGTCACCTGTTTAGAAAAACAGTCCGCCTCTGGCACGATCCGTGCGTCGGCATCGCCGAACATCGCGCACTGAGGAGACGTCCCATGATCACGCTCACCGAAAATGCTGTCGCCGCGGTAAGGACCGCGCTTACGCAAGCCGGCGAGCCGGCGGAGGGCCTGCGCATCCAGGTCGAGGGTGGCGGCTGCGCGGGACTGAAGTATCTCATGGGCCTGGAAACCCTCTCGCAGGAGGGCGATGCGGTCATCGAGACAGACGGCGTCAAGGTATTCGTCGACGTAAGCTCGCAGCCCCATGTCGCAGGCATGAGGGTCGATTTCGTGACGAGCTTGGAAGGTTCTGGCTTTGTCTTCGATAATCCGAACGCATTGGAGAAATGCGCTTGTGGGAAGTCTTTCGCCTGATTGCCTGCGCGAAGAGGCAGACCATGTGGGCCTATGCGGCGGGCAAGAGCTTTCCATCCGACGAACGCCAGCGTTCTGTCCACGGCGAATGCCGAAGGCCAGGCTGGCGCGCTCCTCCGCCAATTCAGCTCTGCCACCATCGCATGGGGGCAGACGCTCGTGGGGCGACGGGTCGTGGCGTGGACGTGTTTCCGGTCAGCTAAGGAGAGCTTCATGAGGCCGATCTATCTCGACAACAACGCGAGCACGCGAGTGGATCCTCAGGTCTACGAAGCGATGCGGCCACTCTTCATGGATCAGTTCGGCAACCCTTCGTCGAAGCACGGATTTGGCGCTTCCGCGCGCACGGCCGTCAAAAAGGCGCGTCAGCAGGTGCAGACGCTGATCGGCGCGCAATTTGAAGATGAGATCGCCTTCACATCTGGCGGAACGGAAAGCAACAATGCGGCGATCCTCTCGGCGCTTGAAGTAATGCCCCACCGCCCAGAGATCGTGATCTCCGCGGTCGAGCATCCGGCCGTGCTGGCGCTGTGCGCGGACCTTGAGAAGACGCGCGACGTCAAGGTGCACATGGTCCCAGTGGATCGCCATGGCAGGCTCGACATCGACGCCTACAGGGCGGCATTGAGCCCGGGCGTGGCCATCGTCTCGATCATGTGGGCAAACAACGAGACCGGCACGATTTTTCCTGCGGTCGAATTGGCTGAGCTGGCCAAGGATGTCGGTGCCCTTTTCCATACGGACGCCGTACAGGCAGTCGGTCGGCTTCCGATTGACCTGAAATCGACAGCAATCGACATGCTGTCGCTCTCCGGACACAAGCTGCATGGCCCCAAGGGCATTGGTGCGCTTTATATCAGGCGCGGCGTGTACTTTCGTCCGCTGATCAAGGGGGGTCGCCAGGAGCGTAACCGGCGCGCTGGCACAGAGAATTCGCCTGGCATCGTCGGGCTTGGCAAGGCAGCCGAAATTGCCCTGAAATTCATGGATGAGGACGGTAAACGAATAAAGTCTCTCCGCGATCGGTTGGAGTGCGGACTTCTCCAGCGCATTCCAGACGCTTTCGTGACCGGCGATCCCATGGAGCGGCTCTCGAATACGACCAACATCGCCTTCGAGAATGTCGAGGCCGATGGCCTGCTGGTGCTTCTCGATCGCGAGGGGATCGCCTGTTCCTCTGGCTCGGCCTGCACTTGCGGCTCAACGGAGCTCAGCCATGTGCTCACAGCAATGAACATTGCCGGCTCCGCGGCGCAAGGGGCAATCCGCTTCTCCCTGTCGCGCGACAACAGCGGGAAGGACATCGACCGGGTACTCGAGATCGTTCCCGCACTCGTGGAGAAGCTGCGTGATTCCGTCCCGACCTGCAACGTATACGGCGATGGGATTTGAAATCTGAGCCTTGGGGAGAAGAAAGCCGAGCCCAAGATCATCATCACCGACCAGGGAGATCGCAATGAGCCGCTGTTCCACCGAAAGGCCAATCATCGAAGTCGCCGGCATTCTCACACAGCTGAAAGGCTTGTCTGCCGCGGAGGAGTTCTTCGCCGTCCTTCGGGTCTGCTATGATCCAAAGGTGCTCGATGTCTCCCGGCTTCATATCATGAAGCGCATGGGTCAATATCTCGCCGACGAGGATTTCTCAGATCTCACGGACCAGGTGATCGCCGCGCGCGCGCGCGCCACACTGCAACGCGCCTATGAGGACTTCGCCACAGCCGCGCCACTCAGCCATCGGGTCTTCAAGGTACTCAAAGACCACGATCCAAATCGCCCTGCCACCCCCAGCCGCACCTTCGTCCCCTTCGATTCCATCCTGAAGCCGTTCGGAAAGGAGTGAACGCGACAGCATTGCCACACGACAATGTCGTGAAGGCGACAAATCCGGCAGCCACGGCTCAGACGCATAGTGGCGCGTCTTAAAGGGATGTGGCCAGCACTAGCGGTTGGCACGAATGGTGCTTGCAAGCAGATCAAGCGCCAAGCCGCACCCCGATGGAGCCAGAGAGATTGCATGCATATAGTTGTCTGTATCAAGCAGGTCCCCGATTCAGCGCAAATACGCGTCCATCCGGTGACGAACACGATCATGCGCCAAGGTGTGCCGACGATCATCAACCCATACGATCTGTTTGCGCTCGAAGCGGCACTGAGGTTGCGCGACACCGATGGCGGCGAAGTGACCGTGCTGACCATGGGGCCCCCCATGGCAGAGGACGCACTGCGCAAGGCGCTCACCTATGGCGCCGACCGCGCGGTGCTCCTGACCGACCGTTTTTTTGCCGGCTCTGATACGTTGGCCACCTCGTTTGCTCTCTCTCAGGCGATCGGCAAGATCGGTGAGACATTCGGCCCCCCCGACATCGTCTTCACAGGCAAGCAGACGATCGATGGCGACACGGCCCAGGTGGGGCCTGGCATCGCCAAGCGTCTCGACCTGCTGCAGCTCACCTATGTAGCCAAGATCGCGGTCCTTGATCTCGATGCGCGCGAGATCACGGTCGAGCGCCGCGCGGAAGGCGGTATGCAACTGCTTAAGAGCAAACTTCCGTGCCTCATTACGGTGCTGGAAGGCATCAACGAAATCCGCCGCGGCTCGCTGCAAGACGCGCTGCGCGCGGCCCGTAGTCAGGTCGTGAAATGGAGTGCGGCCGAGGCTGGCATCGAGGACCTCGGGAAATGCGGCTTGCGCGGATCGCCGACCGTCGTGAAGCGTGTGTTCGCGCCTGCCAACCGGGTGGAGAAGGCAATGCAGATCGACAGCGCAGACAAGGTGCTGCGCGATGTCGCTGACGAGCTGATTGCTGCAATCTTCACCCGCCAGCCGGCGCTGGAACACGAACTGGCCTTCGAGGGTGCCTGAGGAGCTAAGGATGTCGAGCGAAAACCGAAGAACCCCTGCTGCGACGGGTGGTCGTGCTGGTATGAAGAAGGATTTGCCCGAGCGTTTTAAGGACTATCGGCACGTCTGGGTTTTCATCGAGCTGGAGCGCGGCGAAGTGCACCCGGTCTCCTTCGAACTGCTGGGCGAAGGTCGCAAGCTAGCCGATAAGCTTGGCGTGCAACTTGCGGGCGTCGTGCTCGGGCCCGCGGGAGAGGCCTCTTGGCATGCCGTCGCCCAGGCCTTCGCCTATGGTGCCGATCTTGCCTACATCGTGGAGGCGCCGCTGCTTGCTGACTATCGCAACGAGCCCTTCACCAAGGCGATGACCGACTTGGTCAATACCTACAAACCCGAGATCCTGCTTCTGGGTGCCACCATGCGTGGCAGGGACCTTGCCGGCTCGGTGGCGACCACTCTGCTGACCGGGCTCACGGCCGACTGCACCCAACTTGACGTGGATCCTGATGGCTCGCTTGCCGCCACTCGGCCGACTTTTGGCGGTTCATTGTTGTGCACGATCTATACGCTCAACTGCCGGCCGCAGATGGCGACAGTGCGACCGAGAGTCATGGCTTTGCCGCAGCGCGAGGAAAAGCCCGTCGGGCGTGTCATCCAGCACAAGTTGTCGATGCTCGAGGACGAGATCGTCACCAAGGTGCTTGGCTTCCTGCCCGATGCCCAGTCGGTGAAGGCAAATCTTGCCTTTGCCGACGTGGTGGTTGCGGGTGGCCTCGGCCTTGGCGGGGCGGAGAACCTGCAGGTCGTGACGAAGCTCGCCCGGGCACTGGGCGCCGAATATGGCTGTTCGCGCCCGCTCGTCCAGAAAGGCTGGATGCCGGCTGAACGGCAGATCGGCCAGACCGGCAAGACCATCCGACCGAAGCTCTACATCGCGGCTGGAATTTCAGGCGCCATCCAGCACCGGGTGGGCGTTGAAAGCGCCGATCTGATCGTGGCCGTCAATACCGACCCGAACGCGCCGATTTTCGATTTCGCCCATATCGGCATCGTCACTGATGCGATCCGCTTCCTGCCGGCATTGACGGAAGCCTTCACCCGGCGGCTATCGCCGCACAGTCGCGACAAGCTTGCGAGCTAAGGGAGACGGGCATGCTCGAGGAAAAATTCGACGCTATCGTTATTGGAGCCGGCATGGCCGGCAACGCAGCTGCTTTCACGATGGCAAGTGGCGGCCTGAAGGTGCTGCAGTTGGAGCGCGGAGAGTATCCGGGCTCCAAAAATGTCCAGGGAGCCATCATGTATGCGCACATGTTGGAGAAGATTATCCCCGACTTTCGGGATGACGCGCCTCTCGAACGGCATCTGGTGGAGCAGCGCTTCTGGATGATGGACGACACATCCCATGCTGGGATGCATTATCGGTCCGACGACTTCAACGAAGCGAAGCCAAACCGGTACACAATCATCCGGGCCCAGTTCGACAAGTGGTTTTCGCGCAAGGTGCGCGAGGCCGGGGCGACGGTCCTGTGCGAAACGACAGCGACGGAGCTCGCCTATGATGCTGCGGGCAAGGTCGTCGGCGTTCGCACCGACAGAGCCGGGGAAAGGCTCTTGGCGGATGTCGTCATTCTCGCGGAAGGCGTCAACGGACTGCTAGGCACGCGGTCGGGCTTGCGCAAACTGCCGAGGGCAGAAAGCGTGGCACTCGCCGTGAAGGAAATGCATTTCTTGCCCGAAGAGGTGATCGAGCAACGCTTCGGCCTCAAGGGCAATGAGGGCTGTGTCATTGAGGCAGCGGGCACCATCTCCCGGAGCATGACCGGGTTGGCGTTTCTCTACACCAACAAGGAATCGATCTCACTGGGCATCGGTTGCCTCGTTTCCGATTTCGCTGCGACGATGGAGAGCCCATATGTCCTGCTCGAGGGTTTCAAGAACCATCCCTCGGTGCGGGCCCTGATAGCGGGCTCGGAGGTGAAGGAATACGCCGCCCATCTCATTCCCGAAGGCGGGTACAAGGCGATCCCGCAGCTCTTCGGCGACGGTTGGGTCGCCGTCGGAGATGCAGCGCAATTGAACAACGCCGTTCACCGCGAGGGTTCCAATCTCGCAATGACGTCCGGTCGCATCGCAGGTGAGGCGATCATGCAGATCAAGGGCCGGAATCTCCCGATGACCAAGCGTAATCTCGCGCTGTACAAAACCATGCTGGACAGCTCGTTTGTCCTCAAGGACTTGCGCAAACATAAGGATATGCCGGCACTGCTGCACACCAACTCCCACAATTTTTTCATGAACTACCCGCAGCTGATTTCGCTAGCCGCGCAGAATCTCGTGCGGGTCGACGGCACGCCTAAAATCGACAAGGAAAAGGCGACCACGGCCGCGTTCATATCGGCGCGGTCGCGCTGGGGGCTGGTCAGCGATGCGTTGCGCCTGGCATTCGCCTGGCGCTGAGGGAGAGCAACATGACGATTGCAGTGCCGGCCGTACGCGTCGAGGACAAGCTATATCAAAACCGCTACCTTATCGATGCGGGACGCCCTCATATCACGGTGCGGCCTCACCAAAGCCCGAGCGCGAACCTGCTGGCTTTGACACGCGTCTGCCCGGCAAGATGCTATGAGCTGAACGCCACGGGTCAAGTTGAGATCGCAGCCGACGGGTGCATGGAGTGTGGCACTTGCCGAGTGCTATGCGAGGCCAGTGGCGAGATCACGTGGAATTATCCGCGAGGCGGTTTTGGTGTTCTCTTCAAGTTCGGATGATCTACGCATTTACCGTCTGATGCAGAGCGCGGGCCAACAACTCTTAGTTGCGGCAACGCGTCGCATCGGCAGTTGCCAAGAACCGCCTCGCAATTGAAGACGGCATAGCCGATAGTTCTCTTCGACATCCGAAAAAACAGGAATTTGCCGGTGGGGGGACACACGGAGCTGTTTATATGGACGACACGATGCGCGGCAGGGTCGACCCAGTAAGCTCTACCACCCTGCCTGAACCAGCCACAGGAAGCATGCATAACGCGGATATCTCGCTTAGGGGAATCTACGAGATATCGAAGATTCTGACCGCCCCTGCCCGGTTAGAGACCACGCTGGCCAATGTCATCATGGCGCTATCTTCCTTCGTGCGGATGCGTCGTGGAGCAATCATCGTCCTTGGCGCTGATGGAGGGCCGGATATCTCCGCAACACCGGGCAACGTCTATCCACCCCAGTCAGTCACTCGCCGCTCCATACCGCAGGCTATAATCGACCAAATCGTCGCTACGGCGAGGCCGGTCATCATAGAAGATGTCAGCAAGTCCGCACTGTTTCAGGGTGATGGTGAAACGGTGTCGAACGACGAAGCCGTTGCGCTGACCTTTGTCGGTATCCCTGTAAAAGCGCAGGATGAAATCCTCGGGATATTGTCGATCGAGCGCCTCAAAGAGGAACCCAGCTCCGTCCATGACGACGAGGACCTGCCCTTCCTCAACATGGTCGCCGACCTTGTCGGCCGCGTTGTCCATCTGCACCGCTTGGCGAATACTGACGGTCATCAGCTCGTCGAACAGCAAGCTGGACCGGGCAAACCGCGCGACGCAGAAAGGGCCGACCCCGGCCGGTATCGGTCGGTCAAAATCGACGGGATCATCGGGGAAAGCCCGGCAGTCAAGCAGGTGCTCGAAATGGTTCCAATCGTGGCAAGGACCAATTCGACCGTTCTTCTGCGCGGCGAAAGCGGCACCGGCAAGGAATTCTTTGCTCAGGCAATCCACAAGCTTTCGGGCCGTAGGACGAAGGCCTTTATCAAGCTCAACTGCGCCGCGTTGCCTGAAAGCGTTCTGGAATCGGAGCTGTTTGGGCATGAAAAGGGCGCCTTCACCGGGGCGATCGCGCAACGGGCGGGCCGTTTCGAATTGGCGCATGGTGGAACCTTGTTGCTCGACGAGATCGGCGAGATTTCGCCTGCTTTTCAAGCCAAACTGTTGCGCGTTTTGCAGGAGGGTGAACTGGAGCGGGTCGGCGGAAACAGGACGCTCAAGGTTGATGTCCGGCTTATCTGTGCCACCAATAAGGATCTTGAATCGGCTGTCGTGAATGGGGAATTCAGGGCTGACCTTTACTACCGCATCAGTGTGATACCGATCATCCTGCCTCCGCTGCGAGACCGACCCGGCGATATTCCACGTCTGGGTGAAGTCTTCCTTGACCGGTTCAACAAGGAGAACCATCGTCAGCTCGCCTTCACCCCTTCGGCGCTTGACGTCATGTCGCAATGCTACTTCCCTGGTAATGTCCGCGAGCTGGAAAACTGCGTGAGAAGGACGGCTACACTTGCCCGTTCCACCACGATCGTTCCGTCCGACTTCGCCTGCCAAAACGGCCAGTGTCTTTCTTCGCTCATTTGGAAGGGAACTGGCTGTTCCCACGGCGGCAATGCTATGGCCGGTCTCGCCCGCGGCACCATGGACCGAGTTGGATCGCCGCTCCCGGCCCGGCGCATCGGCTCGGCGACTGAAGCATGGCCCGATAGCGCCAGCGATGACGATCCCAATCGTCCCGCAAGAGGCCCCCGCCTGACGGAACGCGACCGGCTGATCGCCGCGATGGAAAAGGCCGGCTCGGTCCAGGCCAAAGCGGCTCGTCTCCTCGGCCTCACACCCCGTCAAGTCGGCTATGCCCTACGCCGGCACGGCATCGAGGTGAAGAAATTCTAGACGTCTGCATGATGTCCGGTCTGAGTGGACCGCCCGTTTTGCGGAAATAAGACCGATCCTCTCGGATCCATTGGCTTCGTCAATGTCGGAGGTCCGACAGAACCGAAGTCGTAAGCAGCTGACAAACCAGACACGAGAAGCCGAGATTTTAGCTGAATGCCGCCTCTGCGGGGTTTGGCACGGCTCTTGCGCCTGGAAGTGTAACGTCAGCCTAACAGAGCTATTCGATGTCCCCACCGATGACTTCGCTTGAAAGCGAGACCAAAAAGATCTCGCCCGCGAAATCGGCTGGATGCGCCTCTTCAACCTGCGGCTCGCCCGCAAGCCGTGACGCCATGGAGTCGGCTGTCTGGGAGAAGGTCAAGGATCATCCGTGCTATTCAGAAGAAGCGCACCATTATTACGCCCGCATGCATGTGGCGGTCGCACCAGCTTGCAACATCCAATGCAACTACTGCAACCGCAAATATGACTGCGCCAATGAGAGCCGACCTGGTGTCGTCTCGGAAAAGCTGACCCCAGACCAGGCAGTCCGCAAGGTGATCGCGGTCGCCAATGACGTGCCGCAGCTTTCCGTGCTCGGCATCGCCGGACCGGGAGATGCCTGCTACGACTGGAACAGGACCAGGACAACGTTCGCACGAGTTGCCAAGGAGATCCCCGATCTCAAGCTGTGCATCTCGACCAATGGGCTGGCGCTGCCGGACCATGTCGCTGAACTTTGCGACATGAATGTCGATCACGTTACAATCACCATCAACATGGTCGACCCGGAAGTCGGCGCAGAGATCCATCCTTGGATCTTCTACAAGCACCGCCGCTACACCGGCGTCGAGGCGGCCAGGATCCTGCATGAGCGGCAGATGCTGGGCCTGGAGATGCTGACGGCGCGTGGGATCCTTATCAAGATCAATTCGGTGATGATCCCAGGCGTCAATGACGAGCACCTTGTCAAGGTGAACAAATGGGTAAAGGAGCGCGGCGCCTTCCTTCACAACGTCATGCCGCTGATTTCCGACCCGAAACATGGTACCCACTACGGCCTGATCGGCCGACGCGGGCCAAAGGCGATGGAGTTGAAGGCTCTTCAGGATCGCCTCGAAGGCGGCGCAAAATTGATGCGGCATTGCCGGCAGTGCCGGGCCGACGCCGTTGGCCTGCTCGGCGAGGATCGTGGCCAGGACTTCACGCTCGATCACATTGCCGACGAGGTCACCTACGATGCTAGCAAGCGCAACGCCTATCGTGAAGTGGTGGCGCGCGAGCGCGGCGATCACGTGGCGGCGAAGAGTGGAGCGCTCGAAACGGTCAAGGCAACCGGCTCGGGCAAGTCGCTTCTTGTCGCTGTGGCCAGCAAGGGCGGCGGCCGCGTCAACGAGCACTTCGGCCACGTGAGAGAATTCCAGATCTACGAGGCCTCGCCGAGAGGGATCAGCTTGGTCGGGCATCGCAAGGTTGAGCAATATTGCCTGGGTGGCTGGGGCGAGGATTCCGCGTTAGAGGGCGTCCTCGCTGCCCTCGACGGCATAGAGGTCGTGCTGTGCGCCAAGATCGGAGAATGCCCGAAGGCTCGGCTAAGGGCAGCCGGGATCCGCGCTATCGATGATTATGGCTATGAGCATATCGAGACCGCGATTGGCACGATTTACGCTGCCGAATTTGGGGGCGGATCCTTGGCCGCGACGGCCTGAGACCTCTCAATCCAATTGACCAGGAGTTGAAGAAAAATGGCGTTCAAGATCATCGCATCCCAATGTACTCAATGCGGTGCCTGCGAGTTCGAATGTCCTTCTGGTGCGATCAAATTCAAAGGCGAAGCCTACGTCATCGACGCAAAAAAGTGCACCGAATGCAAGGACATATTTGAGGCACAGCAATGCGCCTCCGTCTGTCCGGTGGAGATGACCTGCGTTCCCGCCTGACCTTCCGATCGCTTTGCGACGTGCCTTGAAGTTCGTCGCCCCAGATCTCCAACCGCGAAAAGGAAGAACAGCCATGAACCTCTGGCGCGAACAGGAGGTCGAAATCCATAAGCCTCCGAGGTTTATGCCGGGCGAAAGGGTCCGCGCCACACGCCACATCAAGAATGACGGCACCTATCCCGGCCGGGCGACTGGCGAGAACCTGGTGCGGAAAGGTGACGAAGGATATGTGCGCGACATCGGCACCTTTCTCCAGCAGTTTTACATCTATGCGGTCGAGTGGGTCGATCGTGGGACGGTGGTGGGCATGCGGACTCGTGAAATGATAAGCCTCGACACGTCCTCTGCTGCTTTCGGTGCCGAAATAACTGACGCTCCTCACGAGCGAGCAGCCACATGAAGATAATGATCCGCAAGACCGATGCTGGCCTGTCGGCATATATCCCCAAGAAGGATCTCGAAGAGCCGATCATCGAGGTCGAAAATGAAAGCCTGTGGGGCGGGGCCGTGGTGCTCAAAAACGGCTGGCGTTTCGTTCTGCCTGAGCTTCCGCAGGACACACGTTTGCCGATCACTGTTGAGGCTCGGAAAGTTTCCGACGCCGCAGACTGACGGTAGAGGAACGGGCATGAACACCATCGCGCGCCATCTTCTAATCACCCGGGACAGTCATGCCGAGACGCGGCTTGACCTGCTCAAGGGAGCGCTGGTCGCAGACGCGATCATTCCCTATCTTGGTCCTGGTCTGCTCCGGCTCGGCTGCGCGAAATCGCCCTTACCGCATACTCCGGAAGCTGTCGCCGCGGCCCTCAACGAGCGCGCCCCAGCCCCCTCCAAGATTCGCACCAATATGTGGTCTGTGGCGCAGTTTATCGAACAGCGACGGCATCGGCGGACGCTTCAGGCTTGGATGGCCGAAATCTTCGCCGCGCCTGCGGTGCCGACGGTCCTCCACACCTGGCTCGCCACGCTGCCGCTCTCGCTCATCGTTGACAGTTGGTATGATGGTGCCATGCGCGCGGCCCTGATCGCGACCGGCCGAAGGGATGTTGTCGAAATACAAGGCGTCACGCGGGCGACCGAAATCAGTGACATTTGGACCAAAGCCTACGATTTGTCCGGAATTGAACTCGACCGGGTACCACCGGTAGAGACGGTTCTCTATGTTCCTCATGGCAGCATCAGGCCGGCCGCAAACTTCCTGGTCTCAGATTCCGACTATGTCGAAGTGCTAACAGACATCGACATCCAGACGCCAATTCCCGATCAGGTGAAGCAGCGGCGCAGCAATCGGGGGTTTTTCTTTGTCGGCTGCCGCTTTGACGATCAGATGTTACGTACCTACGCCCGGCAGATCATGAAGCGCTCCGACGGGCCACATTGTGCGCTAATCGATGGGTCTGTGCTGACCAGAAACGAACGCCGTTTCCTGGCAGAGTGCGCAGTCACAGTCATTGACATGCCGATAGACAAAGCTGCGGATCGGCTTGCCGGATCGCCTTAAGCCAAAGAATTCCAGGTTGACGAACGCGAATCCTTTCATTTTGAGCAGGCAGACGACGGCGTCGCTTAGCCGGGGTCTCCGGCACGCGGGGATTGTTGCGCGGCGCTGGAGTCAGCGTGGTGAAGCGGTCTGAATGCGGTTTGACTAGCGCAGGTGAGTCAACGATGCTGCCAGATGCGTCGGGATCAGACGCCAACTTGAGGGAGTCGCGGTATACACCAGAGACATTCGAGACACGTTGACCATGCCACAATCAGTTTACCACCGCCGAACCACTGCGTGCGTCTCGCAATGCACAACGATTCTCACATGGCTCGGGGCAACACATGCGGACAGAGACGTTCTCGCGTTATGTGCCCTTTAGGCAAATTTGCATCGAATTAGGAGGTGACACCTGCAGCAGCCTTGCGCGGCGGACCCATTCGGGATGCCTCCTGCAATAATATCTCGCGCATCCATATGCTTGCGGAATCGCTGTTGTGAAGAGCAGGCCATTGTATGGCTTCGGTAAATGCGGGAAGCGGCAGCGGAATTTCAGCGATCCGCAGCGGTATTGCTCCTGCAATGTGATCAACCAGCCGCGACGGCAAGGTGGCTATCCGCTCCGTCCGCGTCAACATGGGCGGGACCATGCAGAAGCCCTGTACGACGACCTCGATACGTCTCTTGATCCCGTGCTCGAGGAAGTACCATTCTTCGATGGAGGGCTGCCGCGTGCGTCCGAACTTGGCGGCAACATGCCCCATCGACAGGTATTGCTCGAACGTAAGCGGTTTTGATAGCGCCTTGTTCGTGGGGCAGCCTACGCAAACGAGAGTCTCTTCGAATAGTGTTGCTCTAGGATGCGCGCTCGACATGAACACGTCTGGAAGAATTAAAAAATCGATCTCCCCGCGCCTCAGAAGCTCATCGGGGTCCTCGGACAGAGGCAGCAGTTCAAAGCTGACGTCGGGCGCTTCCCGTGCGACACGCTCCACGACCGATTGGAAATATACGGACGTCATGAAATCGGAAATGCTGATCCGGAAGCGGCGCTTCGATTGAGCTGGGTTGAACATGTCCCAGGAAATGATGGAGAGCTGAACGTGCAGCAGAGCCTCACGGACGGCGGGGGCCAGCCCTTCGGCACGGGGCGTTGGGACAAGTTCGCGGCCCTTCATCGTAAATAGCTCATCATGGAAAAAGTCCCGCAACCGGGCGACAGCCGCGCTCATGGCCGGCTGGCTCAGATTGATGCTGCGTGCGGCAGCGGTGAGGTTGCGCTCGTTCATGAGAGCGTCGAGCGCGACGAGGAGGTTTAGATCAAGGCCTTTGAAGCGCACGTGACATTTTATCCATAGCGTGGATGGGAGGCATCAAAACGTTAGATTTTACGCGGCTTATGGAATGCCGCATAGAAAAATGTCAACCGCGAGAGTCTCTTCAGATGCATAACCATGGCTCTTCAGTTGCCCTGCTCCCTGAGGAGCACGCCGAGCATCAACGAATCCGCAATGTCCAGCACCGCGATCTTGTTGGGCGTACCCGCAACAAAGCACCTCCTGGGCTGCTTGGAGCCGACAGTTTCCAAACTGTTCTAAGTTGGATCGTCGATGTGGGTTATTGAAGAACTATGACAGTAATACAAATATATCGTCGTATAGCTCGCATGTTAGTGGCTGCAGCCGAAAAGATAATTCTATCTAAAGCATAGATCTCTGCGAAAAATCGTTGGTGCCCATAGCTTGCGACGTTCTAGCAACTCACATCTGGCTACTGCGTGGTTTTATCTCGCCGCGTCTCGTAGTCTTGGCCGAGTTATCATCTGCAATGCTGATCGGAGATACAAGCAATGACCCAACCCGTGCCGGCGCCCGGCCCATTCGTGATCCTTGCGATGCCTAGGACGGGCACGCACTATCTGGAAGAAATGCTGAACGAGCATCCGAATGTCCTGAGCAACGGGGAGTTGCTCAACACCTACGACACGAATTGGCTCGATAAGGACCGTTTGATCGGCGGCGATCGCGAGCTCCTTGAGCTTGCCTACTTGCGCTACCCGAACCAAACCGACAAGAAGCTGACGCGCGTTGGTTGCAAGATCAATGAACCTCAGTTCCACGACCGTCCGAGCTTTTTTGCCGAGCTCGCCTGTTGGCCAGATCTCAAGGTTATCCTTCTGGTCCGCAAGAACACATTGGAATCGCTTCGATCGCTGACACAGGCGAGGCAAACCCGGCAATGGCTGAAGTTCAGCTCGGACAACGACGCGGCTCCGCCCGTGAAACTAGCAATCGCCTGCTGCGAGGCTTATTTCAAGGCCGCCGACGAATTCCACAGTCGCGTCACGCGCTCCTTCGCCTGCAGCGACTTGCATGCGGTCGAGTACGAGAACCTTCTTGGCGAACCCTCGTCGTGCTTGGCTAAGATTTGGGATTTCCTCGGGGTTCCGGCGGTTGGGCTCTCTGGTACCTCAAACCTGAAGCGCCAGGAAGCGCGCCCCCTGGACGAAACGATAGAGAATTTCGAAGAGTTGCGACGCCACTTCTCAGGCGGACCTTACGCGAGCTTCTTTGAGCTCGGTGACCGCCTCAATCGCTGTGGCGGCGGGAACGAGCGGGCTGCCCAAGGTTAGCCCCGGGTTCCGGCGGAAAGGACCTTAGCAGCCCATTGCGAAGGCGCAGCGTCGAGCTTCGGCGAAAAGTAGATCGACGATAAAGGCGAGCACCGGGCATCCAAATCTGGACACCACATATGACATTGCCCGGCTTCTCCTTATGCGAGGAGCACCGTGGCTGATCTCTTGCGAGCGCGAGTGTCTGGCATCTCAGGGCGGTTGACGGGATCGTTCCCGGTCTGGCCCGCGTCATTGGCATGGGACCAAGAAAACCTCCCGGACGGCGTGTCCTACTGTCGGCTCTGCTGGCGGGATCGGGCCATCGTCCCCTTCCCAGCTATGGCTTTCCCCCTCTCACGGCCGGGCCGCGGCGGGTCTATTGCCGCGGGATGCTGTCGGACCTCCCGCCTCATGGAGATTGCGATGGGTCTCTTGCATGAGCCCTGTTCCGGTGGCGCATTCGCTGCGGGAACTGTTCGCCCCACACCTGCCGCGATCAGCAGGAGCCTCCCTTTATGGGTCACTCAGCGCCACGGTCGCAAATCGTGACTTTAGAACAGACACGTCAAACGAAGCGATCGAAAGGTCCGTGACGCTTGATGCTACCCAAGTTCGGCGACTACCCCATCCATGACCTGGATAATTCCCATCAAAACATTCGATTTTACCAACTTTAGCAGATGCTGCATTAAAGCACCCGAAGCTTAGAACTAAGGATGGATTTCCACAACCTTCCCCCGGCAACACTTGGTATGTAGAACAAGCAGTCCAGTGGTATATCCTTCGAAATCATGCTCTTCGGCGTCGTGCATAGATACCATCATACCAACTGAACTTATCAACCCTCCCGCTGAGATGCTCAGCCCGTATCGTGTGCATTTCTAATTCGCTTTAGATCGGATCGCGTGATGAGTAGCTTGGCAACACATCAAGAATTAATAGCTTCTTCAAGGCGCTGCCAATTGCGTTGGCGACTGTGCTGGGAAAATGAACTTAGCCTTGACGACCATATAGAACTGGCAGAGTTCTTCCGAAAGACCTATGGTCCGACTGGGATATTCCACGCAAAACCATTCGATGGCAGTAAAAGTTGGGCCGGCGCGAGGCCTGAGCTCCGTGCAATCGGCTATGACTCGAATGGGGTAGCAGCTCACATCGGGCTGCTGCGTCGCTTCATCAGGATCGGCGCCGTCGATCTGCTGGTGGGTGAACTTGGCCTGTATGGTGTACGTCCGGATCTTGAGGGGCTCTGGATTGCGCATTCAGTCCGGGTCATGCATCCGGTACTGCAGGAGCTCAAAGTCCCATTCGCATTCGGCGCGGTTCGACCTGCGCTGCGGCATCATATCGCAAGGTTCAGCCGAAACGGTCTGGCGACGATCATGCCCGGGATCCGTGTGCGATCAACCCTTCCCCGTGCCCTTCTCGACAAACCACCCACCCGCACCGAGGATGTAGTTCTCATCGTTCTCCCGATTGCACAGCCGATATCCGAATGGCCGGCCGGCACGATAATCGATCGAAACGGGCCAGAGCTGTGAGACCCCTCAGCTGCATACCCGAAGTGCGCGGGGAATGTGCCGACGGCGCCGGCGATCGCACAGTTTATTTGACGTTTGACGACGGTCCTAATCCGGGCTGCACGCCGTACATCCTCGATTTTCTTGCGGAAAACCGGGCGTCGGCAACTTTCTTCGTCGTCGGGGCGTATGCGGCGGAACATCCCGACCTCATCCGAAGGATCGTTGCAGAAGGGCACCAGGTTGGCAATCACACAATGACGCATCGGGAGCCGTCCGAATGCCATCTTGGGCAGATACAGTATGAGATACTTGAGACAAACAGGGTCATCCGGCTGGCATGTCCCGAGGCCTCACTGGCGCATATGCGCGCTCCGTATGGCAATTGGACGGAACAAGTCCTCACGACCTGTGCGCGCGCTGGTCTGACGCCGGTCCATTGGTCGATCGACCCTCAAGACTGGTCTCGGCCCGGCGTCGAGGCGATTGTCGGTACGGTAATGGCCTCCGTCCGCCCGGGCGCAATCGTGCTCTTGCACGATGGCTGTCCTCCCAACGAGTTCAGACCGGATGCTGAGGCCGCTCTGCGGGACCAGACGCTGAAGGCCCTGTCTCATCTGATCCCAGAGTTGCACGAGCGGGGATTTGCAATCCGCTCCCTCCCCCCAACCCACTGAACAAAGCGACATCCCATGAACCTGCTCGACGCAACCAGCATTGGTGCTGTCTCGATCTACGCATTGCTCTCGACTGCCTACAAAGGCATGCAAACGGTTTATGCTTCATCGGCAGACCTGTCGTCGACCTCGGATGGCCCGACCAGCTCCCAACTTCTGCCGAGCGTGGATGTCATCATCCCATGCTATAACGAGGATCCGGACACGCTCTCTGCCTGCCTAGCTTCTATTGCGGACCAAAACTACGGCGGAAAACTGCGGGTCTATGTGGTTGATGACGGGTCTGCAAATCGGGTTGCCGTCGGACCCGTTCACAATATCCATGCGCGTGATCCGAGGTTCAACTTCATTCTTCTCCCGCGCAATGTTGGAAAGCGCAAGGCGCAGATCGCTGCGATCCGCCGCTCATCCGGAGATTTGGTGCTCAACGTCGACTCCGACACAACGCTCGCTTCCGATGTGGTGACGAAGCTCGCGCTAAAGATGCGAGATCCCCAGATCGGCGCGGCCATGGGTCAGTTGATAGCCAGCAACAGGAACGAGAATTGGCTGACCCGGTTGATCGACATGGAATACTGGCTTGCTTGCAACGAGGAGCGTGCGGCCCAAGCTCGTTTCGGTGCGGTTATGTGCTGCTGTGGCCCATGTGCGATGTATCGCCGGTTGGCGCTGCTTATGGTTCTTGATCAATACGAAACGCAGCTGTTCCGTGGGAAGCTAAGCGACTTCGGCGAGGATCGCCATCTGACGATCCTCATGCTGAAAGCGGGACTTCGAACCGAGTACATTCCGGACGCGATCGCGGCAACGGTCGTGCCGGATCGGCTGCGGCCATATCTACGCCAGCAACTGCGCTGGGCGCGAAGCACCTTCAGAGACACGCTGCTTTCGCTGCGCCTGCTACCCAGCCTCGATCGCTATCTCACCTTGGACGTGGTCGGGCAAAATGTCGGGCCGCTCCTCCTCGCAGTGTCGGTGGTAACAGGGATCGCGCACCTTGCGCTGGCTGACGAAGTGCCTTGGTGGACTGGCATCATGATTGCGGCCATGACGCTGATCCGCTGCAGCGTGGCAGCGTTTCGTGCTCGCGAACTGCGATTTCTTGGATTTTGTCTCCATACACCCATCAATCTGTTCCTTTTGCTTCCTTTGAAAGCGTATGCGCTTTGCACCTTGAGCAATAGCGATTGGTTGTCGCGCAACTCTGCTGCCACTGTGCCAAGCAGCGGTGGCAAAGATGTTCCGATCAGAATCGCCAGCGTTGGTTCGAGAACCGCCGACGCGTCGGAAGATGCGGCGCCATCGCACAGGCCCACTCTTTTGAGGGATTTTTCGACGGTGACATCATCCGGAATCGGCGGCCAAGAATGATTGCGGATCGGAGCTGGGAGACAGTCTTGGCAGAGCACGACAGTCGTCATTGGCCGCATTTGGAATTGGCCACGGATGATCCCTGGCGGTTCGACGGCAATCCGTTCGAAGGCAGGCGTCACCCGCAAGCGCTCGACCTGTCGCTTACCCAGGGGTCTGTCACATACGCGCTGCAAATCGGATGCGCGTTTGGGGCATTTGACGAAGCCTTTCGCCCCGCGGCCATAAGCTCCGGGTCCTCGCTGCGGTGGCCCGAGCAAAAAAACCAAAGGCGCGAACGAATGAACGAGCCGCAACACGCCTGCTTGAGTATCGGTGAGGTCAGATGGTTTTTGAACGAGAGGCCGTTTGGGCTGATCATCGTGCCAGAAGTTCTACACGGCTTCCGTGGCCATGGCCGACATGCGTGTGCCCATCGGGAAGCTGGCGAGTGTGCTCGCGTCGGGTGGGAATCTGATTTCGGATCAGCGCGCGATGCACTTATCGGCGCAGGGACACCCCGCTGGCGCCGACAACGCGACGGCCATGTCACGCAAGACCAAGTCGATCACGAGCGGAAGCCAAGTGAACCATCAACAAACATTGCTTGCTCGCTTTAGAAGTCCCGTTCGGCTTCAGGTGCATCGGATACCGGCACACGGGGAGAGCTGAATGGAGGCATCTTATTTCTTGATCCACGTGATCGGCGCATTGGCGGCTTCCGCCTTGTTGACCTATTGCTTGACCAGTTCGCTCGTTCAGACGGCTCTCTGCGCCGTGCTCGCTCAGGTCGGGTATTTCTTAGCGATGCTCTGTCTGGTGTGGAGGACCGAGCAGAGCTCCACGAGCCGTTCACGACCACACACAACAGAGGCGGAGCGGTTGAGTGAAGCCAGCGACGATCACTCTGGGAAGGCTGGATAGCCTGCGGGCGCCAAAAATGGAGGCACTATGCGCATGGACGGTATGAAGGTACTGCGTGAAGGGGTGATTGCCCATGTCGAGGCCGGACGCCTCTTCTGTCACTTTGAACAGGAGAAGCACGGCGAGGGTCCGCCCCATCAGATCCACAGGCATCTTAACACGAGTGGACCGCCGTCGCGGGACAGGGTCGGCATGGTAGGGGTGGGGCCAAGCGAGTGAGCGCGTTCTGGCAGGGTGACGCCAATTCGCCAGCCGAGGCCGTCAGCGGGGCGCCCTCCCTCTCTCCCCCTCGAGTGATCGCGAGTTTATGCAGGGCACCTGAGGCTGGTCGACTGCCTTCTGCAGAGCGAGACAAGCACATGTCCACGCTAGCGATCGACCTTGACGGCGTAAGCAAGTCATACGGCAACAAGTTGGTTGTGGACGGGCTGTCGTTCACTGTCGCGGCAGGAGAATGCTTCGGTCTGTTGGGCCCGAACGGGGCCGGCAAAAGCACGATCACGCGTATGCTCCTCGGCATGACCCCACCTGATTCCGGTAAGATCACGGTGCTCGGCATGCCAGTACCAGCACGCGCGCGCCTGGCACGCGGGCGCATTGGAGTGGTCCCGCAGTTCGATAACCTTGATCTCGAGTTCACCGTACGTGAGAACCTGTTGGTTTTCGGGCGCTACTTCGGCATGAGCACGCGCGCGCTAAGAGCGGTCATACCGTCCCTGCTTGAGTTCGCCCGCCTCGAGAGCAAGGCTGATGCCCGCGTCGGCGCACTGTCCGGTGGCATGAAGCGCCGCCTCACGCTCGCGCGAGCGTTGATCAACGACCCACAGCTGCTTGTCATGGACGAGCCCACCACGGGCCTCGATCCGCACGCCCGGCATCTGATCTGGGAGCGGCTGCGCAAGCTCCTGGCGCAGGGCAAGACGATAATTTTGACCACTCACTTCATGGAAGAGGCCGAGCGGCTGTGCAACCGCCTTTGCGTTCTTGAGAGAGGGCGCATTATCGCTGAAGGTCGCCCACACGCGCTGATCGAAGAGCAGATCGGGTGCGACGTTCTCGAAATATACGGTGGTGATCCGCATGAACTGAGTGCGATGATCGAGCCATTCGTACAGCGCATCGAGATGAGCGGTGAGACGCTTTTTTGCTATGGGCCCGATCCAGAGCAGGTGCGTATGCAACTGCAAGGACGCGCGGGTCTGCGTCTCCTGCAGCGTCCACCGAATTTGGAGGACGTTTTTCTGCGGCTGACCGGGCGCGGGATGGAGTACCGATGATGGGTCACCGTTATGCGGCGGCTCTGCCGGCCAACCCCTGGAACTGGGTCGCTGTATGGCGCCGTAACTACCTGGCCTGGAAGAAAGTGGCGCTTGCGTCGCTCATCGGGAATCTGGCCGACCCTATGATCTCCCTGTTCGGGCTCGGCTTCGGCCTTGGAATAATGGTAGGGCGCGTTGAGGGTATATCCTACATTGCGTTCCTGACAGCCGGCATGGTCGCCGCAAGCGCGATGACCTCCTCCACCTTCGAAACGATCTATGCAACTTTCGGTCGCATGCAGCGGACCTGGGAAGGAATCCTTTACACACAACTCACGCTCGGTGACATCGTGCTGGGTGAACTGGCGTGGGCAGCCACAAAGGCCTTTCTGGCCGGCACGGGAATCATGATTGTGGCCACCGTGCTGGGTTATGTAGCATGGCCATCAGCCTTCTATGCGCTGCCTGCCATCGCGCTTACTGGCCTGGCTTTCGCGAGCCTGGCGATGGTCGTGACGGCGCTTGCGCCCAGTTACGACTATGTCGTCTTTTATCAGACGCTGGTCATCACACCCATGTTGTTTTTATCGGGGGCTCTCTTCCCGGTGAGCCGAATGCCCGGTGTTTTTCAGCAGATAGGCAAGTTCCTGCCGCTTGCGCATTCGATCGAGCTCATTCGACCGGCCATCCTTGGCCGCCCGGCCGTCAGCATCGGCCTGCATATCGGGGCGTTGTGCATCTACACAGTGTTGCCGTTCTTCCTGTCCTCGGCACTGCTACGCCGACGTCTCATGCCTTGACGCATTAACGAATTGACGGCCAATACGAGAAAAGAAGATGGGCCGATGCGACCCATCATAAACTGCTCGAAAGCCTGAAGGTAAGCGCGCTTGGCGTGGGCACGGTAAGCTTAAGGAGCAAAATTCGGAGCGCCGGGGCGCTCAACTCACGGTGCGATGGTGCCGGCATAAACGAGGTCAGCACTGCCGAGGTGAGAGGCCACTACCAGATTGTCGCGGTATAAGTGCGATGAGTTAGCCGTCGTAAGAGCAATGTCTGAGATTGGTCGCACCGTGCTGCGGCCTCGGCGGCAAACATTCGGCAGATGCGCAAACTGCGGTTGACCCTGACCGGCTCTATAGCGGAATTCAGGAGGCGGCCGAACCGGCTGGCAGGCCGGATTTCGAGCTCGCCAAGATCAGCGCCTTGAGTAAGCGTTGTCGGTTGGCTTTCCCGGTCGGGAGAAGTCGAGCGTGGTGCATGTACTTCCGTAGACCTCCGGCGAAGCTTTCAATTACCCACATCGTCGGCTTGACCCAATTGAGATGCCGAGGGCGATATCGTGCAGGCGAGTCATGCCACGCCAGACGACGATTCCGGGAGGCGGATCATGCTTGCGGGCGAGATAGCCACCGAGGATGGCAATTGCAGGAGGTAAGCAGCGAGCGTGCCGTTGGAGGCGCGGTCGCGTCCGAGACGGGTCGATCCGGTCGAGCGCAGTGATTTCGGCGAAGGTGAGAACGCTGTCGGGCGGCGTCTGGCTTGGCGCGCGCCGACATAGTGACGAAGAATATGCGCCAGCTAACCACTGCGATGAGGGCGAGGAACTTCGCCAGCCTCTCGGCGGTCTCCAGTCTCGCCTCTTCGGCACGGCATCCGGACTTCATGACCTTGTGGAACACCTCCTCCTTCCAGCGCAGGGCGTACCAGCCGAGCTTCTCGACTGCCGCGGAGAGATCGTCGACCGGCAAGTTGGTCACCAGCTTCCAGTCGATCGGATCGCGTCCAGGCGGCGGATCCTCTTCGAGAGCGTGGATGTATGTCAGAATCTGCGGACTGTAGCGCTTCTGCTTGCCCACGGGCGGCAAGGTGTTGATGGTGGCGAATTTCACATGCAGCCAGGTCGTGTCGCCCCGACCGACCGAAATGTGGTGACGTCCCGACCAAGGCGCCGCCGCAAGTTGGGCAAAGACGCGATGAGCCGGATCGTATGGGCAGCACCGGCAGGCCGCTCGGCCAGCCTGTTCGTCTGCACCCGCACGAGGAAGCAGGTCCCAAGGCCCTGCGCGGCAATAGCGCTCGAGATGTCGCTCTCCCGGTCGCCCACATGCGCGCAGCGCTCGGGCGCGCCAACGAGCGCGATGGACTGGCGCAGGTTCTCCAGCCAGCGGTAGCTCTCCTTCGTCTCGATTGGCACGCGCGTGGGATTGATGCGCCGCTTGAGCGCGAGCGTTCCCTTGAACTTCGTACGTGTCCAGAACTTCGCTGCCGTCAGACCGAGGGGTGTGCCGGTGAGGGCGACGACCAGGCTCGAATGCATCAGCACACCACACAAGGTCTGCACGTTGGGCTGCCCGGTCTTGTAGCGCCCGGCGTTGATGGTCTTGGTGAAGCCGATTTGCCCGGCTGCGCGGCTGTAGATAAATTCGGTCGTGTCCTGCAGGATAAGGATAGGACCTTCGCTCGCCGCAACGCGCGCTGTGCCGCTTGGCAGGAGGAAGAGCTTTCCAAGGCGGCTCTTCCCGACAAGCGTCTGGCGCGTCGGCTTCACCAGCCTCTGGCGCAAAGCAATCTGATGGGACTGGCCAAGACGATCAGGCGAACTTCATGGGATCAGGAACCTCGATCGAGTTCGCGCTGAAAGCACCCGCGCAGCAGCCCGTATCTGGTGGCCGCTCTCCGGGTGCATCGAGGTCGACATGCGACATTGTGAGATGATGCCGCACTCTGGATGATCGATCTCAGTCGAAGTGTCGGGAGGAGCGAGTCAACTCAGGGGTTAAAACCGCAACACACTTAAACGCACCCGAGGCGACCCTAAAGTTGCATAAGATAGATAATGTCTGCTCGAATAGATACGCACTATCGATGACTTGCCACGGGCGCCCCGACATGGCGCCATCCATGGCCTCGCCGCGGCATGCATGTGGGACGGCCGCAGTTCGCTGCGGTCACGCTGGCCGCCTGACCGGAGCCAAATCAGTGCCGTCTGACGGGATGCTTGCAGAAATTTCATGGAGGCGGTGGCCGGTGAACATGGGGCTGCGGCCGCCACCCTCGACAGCTACCAGGACGGGCTTGATCTCTTGCTTGGCTGGCTGTCCTCCATGAAGCTCACGCTGCCCGTCGTACGCCACGAGGACATCGTTGACTATCTTGGATTTCTGGCAAGGAAGGGCTACGCGGAAGGAACCATCGTCAACCGCTGCTCGGTGATGAGAAGCCTGTTTCGGTTCCTCGCCTCCGATGGCCTGATCGATCGCGATCCAACCTCTTTCATGGACCCGATCAAGCGACGGAGACCGCTGCCCACGGTGCTGCCCATCGACCAAGTAGAGCGTCTTCTCGAAAGAGCGATCGCTCCCGCCGAAGACACTGCCTGTTCCAGCAGGCCAGCCTCGCGCGCCGCGCCGCGCTATTCGAGACACGCTCTATGCGTCGGGAATGCGCGTGAGCGAGGCCATCAGGCTGCCCGCCACTGTCGTGCACCAGAACGAGCGCATGCTGACGAGCGTCGGAAACGGGAAAAAGGAGAGGCTGGTTCCGCTCCACGCCGCCGCAAGCGAAGCGATACGGCGCTGGAGAGCAGCCAGGGAAAGCAAATGGGGCTTTCGGATTCCGGAAGGGAAGTCGAAATCGAAAGTGGCGAAGGTCTTGCCGGCCGGCAAGCCGGACTGTTCGCGATGGCGCTGGATGCGTCGAGAGGCGCGCTCGGCCATTTCGATCTCGAGCAGGCAGGCGAGAAGGTTGGCCGCGGGCCAGCCATCGCGATCGGCGGTGTCGGTGAGATGCTTCCAGTTGCGGCTGATGCTGGGCAGACGCAGTGCCGATAGCAGGGTGGGCAGCACGGCGGCGGCCTGAACCTTGGTCCTGCTCATCACAGCACCTGTGCGTTGGCGAGCAAATGGTTGTACCCGGCGAAATCGGGCGGCGGGATGGTGACGTCGACACGGCTTCTGACCGTGGGCAGGAACTCGCTCTTCAGCTTGGCGACATTGGGGAGTCTGCCTCTATCGAGCGCGGCCTCGATACGCAGGGCCAGAGCATCGATGCAGTTGCCGCTAGCGGCAATATCGAGGAGAGCGACCATGTCGCGGCAGGCCTGCCGGGCATCGAGAGCGGCATCGAGCGCCTGCCATGCCCGAGCATAGGCATGGGTGGGAAACAAGGCATTGCGGTAGACCAGATAGCGCAGGGCCTGGGGCTTGCGCTTCAGATTGCCGATGAAGTGCCGGAAATCGATATTGTGTCCTCGCTCCGCATGTTTGACGCGGACCCGGGCGGCAGTCATCACCTGGTCCGGCCCGAGGAAGAACTCGACCCGGTCATCATAGAGATGGGCATGGAGGCGGTAGCCGATGAGGCGCGAGGGTACCGAATAGGTGATACGGTCGACGCTGATGGTGCTGTTGCGCGTGACGTCTGCGCTGACCAGGGTAAAATCCGTGGTTCGCTTAGGCGGTAGCGACTTGAGGACCCGGCGCTCGTCATCCACGAGCTTGGCGCGGCGTCGGTTCTGTTTGGCCACCTCCTTATCGACGAAGCGGCGGTAGTCCTCGATGCTGGCGAAATCGCGGCTGCTCCGGCGGCGCAGGGCCTGATCGAGCCGTCGCTTCAGGTGGCCATTGGGAGCTTCGATTGAACCGTTCTCATGGGCGACACCTTTGTTGTTGCGCGTCGGCGTCATGCCGTAATGTCGGCACAGCGCTTCATAGTTGCGGGTGAAATCGCGCTGGGCGTCGGCGTCGAGGTTCTTGTAGGCGGCCGATAAGGAGTCGCTGCGGAGCTCGGCGGGTGCGCCTCCCAGCTTCCACAGCGCATCCTGCAGGTGCTCGGACAGAGCGGTGAAGCTCTCTCCACCCAGCACGACCGCTGAATCCTCCCAGCCACTGCTGGCGAGGCGAAAATGAAAGAGGCGATGGTCGAAGCGCTGGCCGGCGATGGTGACGTGCAAATCGTCAGCGACGGTGAAATCCAAGAGGCCTTGCCGGCCGATCTCGTGATGCTGTGGGAAGAAGATCTCCTTCTCGCCCCCATTCAAGGCCCGCCACCGGGCAATCCGGCGCTCGAGGGTCCGCCTGACGCCATCGGGGACGGCGGCCTCCCCGAACTCGTCCTGCACGGTCTCGAAAATGGTGACGGAGAGGATGCCTGCGATCTTCAGCAGCTCCTCCACGCGTGGCCATATCTGTTCGAGGGGGTCAGGCCGGGTACGCCAGTGCCGCTCGCGCTTCTTCTGCGATGGCAGCTGCGGATTCTTGTCGATCCGGCGTGCACTACGTTCGCTGATACCGGCCTTGGCGGCCGCAACGGCCTGGGTGTGGTGACGACGCTGAGACATGTAACGATGTACCTGTTGATCGGTGATGTGGAGGCCAGGCATCGGTACCTATCGCTGCTATGTTCGATAGGTGTTCCAATACCACTACTCCACGCGCCCCGATCAGAGCCCCCTCGCAGGGCTTCTGTCGCGCCCGCCCGTCAGACCCGCTCTCCGGTCGGGGCTCCGCCCCTCCCTACGACCGGGCCCGACGGGCGAACCCACCGGCCATCATAGTCGTCGCTGAACCGGCCACCGTAGTTGTCGCCGCGCAATTCTTCATCTCGACGAAGCAGCGCATCGATGTCGCCGAAGCGGAACCTGTGGAGGAGAACGTCATAGCCTCTTGGGCCACCAATATCTTCGGGCGGGCCGGCACGCGCGCCAGCGATGCAGATCGGGTAGACCTTGTCGGCCTCTCGCTCAAGCTTGGCCTCAACACGGATCTCGTGTTCCCACAGATCGCCGAAATCATACTCGTGTCGAATGCACTGGCGCACGCGCAGCTGAAGATCCGTGAGCGTGACCTCCTTACCTACCCCGTCACGGTGGCGCTCGCCTGTCCGCGTTGTGCCATAATGCCTGCCATGCAGCTTGAAAGCGTGCAGATGATAATCCTCCCAGCCGAAGGCGATCTGGATTGCTCGGTGCAGACCGAAGAGCGTCATTTCTTCCGATACCAGCAGCCTGCGCCAGATCATCGGCGAGATTCGTCGCAAGCTCACTTTCAACCGGTAAACACCAGATGGGCCATCGTCAGACATGGCGCCCACGCTAAGCCATAGCGGACGGACACCCCCAACTTTTTCATGCCCCCCCGACAATCGTCTCGTCGCCGGGGAACTCGAGCGACGCTGGGAAGAGGCCTTGAGCGAGCTTCGGGCGGCCGAGGAGGCGCTTGGTCAGCAATCCTCGCCACAAGGCTATCGGTCAAATGGGGACCCGACGCATGTAGTGGCTGTGGACGCGACCGGTTCGGCAGCCGCAGGAGGGACAGCACGATTCTTTCGCCTTAGTCGAACTGAACCTTGTCGGCCTGTGGGAGAATTTGGACGATCGGAAGCTCGGGCGAGACCAGCGAGCGGAAGGCATGGAGCACGGGGCAATCATCGGCGTCGACTGCGCTTCCGACTCTATGGACTCATTCGCACCGCCCGTGAATCCCGGCACCACCTTCACGGAAGATCCCGTGTTTGGCGCCGCGCACTAACCCAGACCGCTAAGTCATGGCGTAGTCCCTGTCCCGGCACCGCAAGGGCCGGATGATTGGAGGTTTGACACCGCGGAGACGACGCGAACTCGCAATTCCAACTATCCCCGCTACGGCACCTCCGCCAGCACCAAGGGACTGTTCCTCCAACTTAGGTAGGGGGGCCTGGCTTCTGGTCAGGCTGAATGCATGCCGGTCTCACATACTTCGGATTGCGAATCCGATAAACTACCTGGGGCCGCAACCAATGACCCTCGCCGCACATGGGGTGCTCGTAATCGGACGTGGGATCATAGATCATGCCGATCTTCTGCATGACTCTTTGGCTTGGCGCGTTCTCCTTGGCCGCGAAGCCCGCAACCTCCGGCAGATCGATTGACCAAGCGTACTCGAGCCATGCCAGTGCTCCCTCTGACGCCAGGCCTTTACCCCAATGCTCCTTGGCGAGAAACCATCCTATTTCAACGCACGGCTGGCTGTGGATAGCAGCCTGTACCGGCTCCGACAGCACGGCGAGCCCAATCATTCCTATAAGCCGCCCGCTGCTCCTCAACTCCGCTGGCTGGAAATGAAAGCCATTGGTCCGGGCAAGCTCGGCAGCAAGATCGACTTCGACAAGCGCTTCCTCTGCTGTCAAGGGGTTGGCAAGGTAACGCCTGACGTGGGGAGAGGCGTAAATACTCGCCATTGGTATCCGATCTCTGTCCTCCCAAGGACGCAATATCAGACGTTGGGTCGTTAGCACCATTGATCAGACTCACCCACAGGACGGACGCTTGTAAGGCTCGGTAAGAAACTCGCGTTTTTCTTCGCTGACTCGCATGGGTCATTCTAAAATAAGCAGGCAAGATATAGAAGTTAATATTTATTAAATAACAGCAACTTTGTTGTAACATGCGGATCAAAGTAACGGTGGCTGACGGCGGCGACCGTTGTCGGGAGCGGGTGGGGGTAAGAACTTTTGGGGTATCGAGGGCTTTTTGGAAGGCGCACTCGATGACACCTGAACTAAGGATGAACGTCTGGGTCGAGCTTGTCAGGGTCGATGGCCTTCCGCAACGTCGGCAAATCGCAGTCGTCGAACGGATCGTAGATGTGACGACCTCGGCCTCTCCTTGGGGGAAGGCAAAGCGATACAGCTCCCTCTGCAGGAGGAGTTGACACAGTTTCAGACGGATCAAGCCGGCCAGCAGGATCGGAAATATCACGACTGCAACCGCCTTCGTTGCGCGACGAACTGTTGAAGCAGATTTTGCAATATCGAGATTAGTTGAGGAAAAACGCTTCGAACCTGCGGGATTTCCTCATGTTCGGAGTTTGACAACTGCGTCGGCGGCCAGAAATGAGGTGCTCCGGCATTGCGCCGCTGCAACGAAGGCCAACGCCCATGGCGCCCAGGCGGCATGCAACTTGCTGCTGTGAATTTTCCCCTTGCACGACTGCGGGATCTGAGACCAGCGGTCGGATGACGGCTTGTCGAAGCTGATTGCCGCGAACCAGCGACGGCGATCCTTGTAGATCCCAGAGACGGCGATGGGTGCTCCGCAGTTACGGATCAGACTGGCGGTGAATGGAGGACTCTCGTTACGGCGTTCGAGGCGTGAGTCCTGTCGTTGCGCCGCTTCTCCAACACGAACTCAGTACGAATGAAACGAAAATGGCTAATTAGATATCTCGCAATTCGACGACACGCTTCGCGCAAAGGGGCAATCCTAGGCAACGTCCGCTGGTTCAGCCGGCTCCGCTTGCGGACGGCGATGGCGGAGGAAAGACGCTGGCGAACGGCAGGTTCAAATTGGCAACGGCGGGCTTCAGGCAGGTGGTGACGAAGTGTTCGCGAGCAGTTTCGTAAACAGCTGTCCTTGGTACTCAGGGTTTGAAGGAGGTCAGCTTGCATCTATGCTACACGGAGAAAATTCATGAACAGGTTGACCCCACAAAACGCACTGAAGCAAGCCGGGCAAAAGCGGATCGAGGCTTCACATGCGCTCAACGGTGACGCGAAGCGCTTGGTACGATATTATCGTGAATGGGCTGGCTGCTACGAATTGGACCTCGAGCGCGAACACTACCGCAGCCCCTCGATCGTGGCCGAACTGGCTGGCACCGTGCAAGCAGCCTATATGGGCAGAGACCGAGAAGCCATGGCAATCCTCGACGCTGGCTGCGGTACAGGCCTAGTTGGCATTGAATTGGACCACCTCGGCTTCCGCTGGATCGATGGTTTTGATCTCTGCGACACGATGGCCGAAATGGCGAGGCAGATTGGGGTCTACCGCAATGTTCAAGGAGATATCGACCTCAATCGACCGCTCTTGGACTATTCGAGCGCGAGCTATGACATGACCGTGTGCTGCGGCGTCTTCGCTCTCGGACATGTCCGCCCGGGTGGGCTGCGCGAATTGGCCCGCGTGACACGCCCGAACGGATTTTTGGTGGTGAGCAGTGAAAGGAGCTATTCGGAGGCAACATCTTTCGAGGACGAGGTACTCCGTCTTCAGGAGGGGGGCATTCTTACACCAGTACAATACCTGAGCAACGGCATGTACGTCGGGGAGGAGGGCGCGCATTACTGGGCTTTCCGAGTACATCAGGCGCCCCAGAGGCAAAAGTGATCATCTGGCGCAAAAGATCGGGATACGCGCCCTTCTTCATAACCCTCTGCGGGGCGCTCTCTCTGTTCGGCTGGGCTCAATAAGCCCAATCCCGGCACCATTTCGCGAAATCTCCGACGGTGATGGAGTGCACACCCTTGGCGGTCCGCAAGAAGGACTTGCTGAAGTTGGTCGTGGTTTCCGATGAGCCTTGCCGTAGAGCTGAACATCGCAGGCAGGCGCGGCTGCTGTTTCCGCTGACTACGCAGCCGTTACTGGCGGCGGCTCTGGGCATTCATGATGCCGCTTCTGGGCTAGGTACAGATCCGGTTGGCGGTCGGCCGGGCCGATATGCATCGGGACGCAAGGGCATTCTGTGGCGGTGCCGTACTGCACCGAGGCCTGGGCCTGCCCAGTCTGGAATCTTCTGCCGCAGAATATTCAGATGCTGTTCAGCAGGCACAGAAGACATCCGCGCCAGGTTGCGAGCAATGGGATGACGCGGCCTTTATGTTGCCGTCGACGGGTCCGAGAGTCGAAACGGCGATCAAGGCTGCGGTTACAGTCGAATCCTGCGGGACTCCAACAGCGACTGTCACCGACAACGCATCAGGAGCACCCTGCGGGCGACAAGTCTTCGTGGATCATTCCGGCAAGAAGATCCCGATTGATCGCAAAACCGGCGAGGTCCGCGAGGCGGAAATCTTCGTGGCGGTGCTGGGCCCCTCCAGCTACACCTTCGCCGGGCGACCTGGACGCAAACGCTAGCCGACTGAGTGGCTCCGCAAGTCCGAATGTTTCGGTCCTTCACGACTTTCCAAACTCGGGGTACGCGGTTATGTGGACGTCACATAACCGCGTACCCTCGACGGGATCGATTGGTGCAACCCGCATCACAGGTTCCCTCCCCGCCGGCGCACCGCTATCCGGTCGGGCGTGTTCCAGCCTGCTTGTCCGGCATCGGGTTCCGTGGCAGCCCTGTCCGGTCGAAGACACGGATGTCCGGGACCTGACACATTGGAGGTGTCGAGTATTCAGCCGTTGCGGTGCGAACATGGTGTTCGCCTCTTACCCGCACAGGCCTCATAGACTGTCTTCTGTAATGGGTCTTGGTTCGTCGAGTCTCCTCTGGACGATATCTCATCGTCAGGATAATGCTTCTGTCCGTGGTCAGCGCGAAGGCCGCCACACTATGCCATCAGATCCAAGCCGAACGGCAGCGCCCTCCTGAACCTTGCCACGCCCTCGTCCCGGCGACGGGACCTATGCCATCGCTGCGGCCATGCTCCATCGGAAGTCGGTCGCATCCACCCACATGCGATGGAGCACGATGCCCAACTTGCGGGCAAGGGCCATCTTGGCGCGCTTCATGCCCGGCGGTTCGCCACGTCAAGCGCGCCTAATGCTTCAGGCCTGAGAAGCGGGTCGCCCGCGTCAGCACGATGTTCCCGTTTCAAAGAGCGGTGTTCGCACCATAGCGTCGCCGACCTTGCTGAGACCACCGTCCCGGTCGGTCTCACCGGATTGATGGGCGTAAGCCCCAATTAGGCTCCGACCACACTGAATTTTCCAAACCGCATCGGGTCGTCCACCGCCGAGCGATAGGTGAGCGCAACCAAGGCGCCGACCCCAGGTGTGCTCATCAATCTGCGGCAAACCTTGTCAGCGCGCGCGATCTTCGATCTTCAGCATCTCGCGATGGAGCGCGCAAGCGTCTCCGCTACTCGCTAACGAATGTGCATGGAAACTAGACTGGGCGGCATGCCGATTGCAAGGAACACAGTGATTTCCGTTGGGATCTAACAGTCTCATAGTCTCCGGCCAAGGAGGTTTAAATGAACCTTGCTCGAACGATTCAAATCGATGCGATAGACGAGGCTCTGTCGGATGCGGTCCCGTAGAGGTCAACAAAAGTGGCGCAGGGGTCGAGAAGCGTCTCATCTCCTATCGGCAAATCGCATTATCAATGAGCTTGGAGGAACGGCGATATGTCGATCCAGAATCCGACGCATCCCGTGGCTGCTGCGAGAAGCAGGTTGAGAACGATTACAGAACTCAATGAAGCGGCCGCAGATGAAGCCTGGAAGCCGTACGTATGTCACCAGATGTTCGATGGCGAAAGTACGGCTGAAAGCATCACCCAGAGCGGGCCGCAGCTTGGGGTTCATTTCCGCGAGAGCTGCGCTCTTTGTTGCGGCACGTTCGGCGAGTTGCTGCAAGGCCAGCTGTCCATCGGCTCCCTTTCCCGCGACTCTCATTTCTTGGTCACGATGCCCATCGCGCTCTTTGCTCGGGCCTACTTTATTCCGTCTCCAGGCATACGATCTGTAACCGTCTATCCATTCCATAAAATCAAAGCAAAACGACTGGCTGAGAATCTCGTGAGTGCGCTGAGCGTCTCAGGAGGAACCCTTATTCTACAATCTGAGCTCCCCGAAGGTAAAGGGCTGGCGAGTTCGTCTGCGGATCTTGTTGCAGCTGCAAGGTCAATCGCGTCCTGTTTCAATCGTAGGATCCGTACATCGTTGATTGAGAAGCTAATGGCAGAAATCGAGCCGTCCGACGGGGTGATGTACCCCGGCGTGGTCGCATATCAACAGCGATCATGTAGGCTTTTCTCCTTTCTCGGACAGATGCCGCCGCTAGCTATCGTTGGCATTGATGAGGGAGGGACGATTGAAACCGTCGACTATGACCAACGGCGAGGTGAGATCTCCGCTAGCCACCGAGCTCAATATCATGAACTACTCGAGCGGACACGTTCAGCTATCTCGGGGGGCGACACCGCCGCGATTGGTGGAATAGCTACAACAAGCGCGCTCCTGCATCAGGAGCGGGTTCCCAAAGAGCATCTAGATTCGATGCTGAAAGCGTCTGAGGACACTGGCGCGCTCGGCGTTGTTGTCGCCCATAGCGGTACCATGATCGGGATCCTACTGGATCGACTGGCGCCTGGTTTCCCACGGACGCTTCGGTCGGTTGTGGACAGTGTGTCGTCGTTTCACAGCTCGCCAAAAATATATGTCACAATGAATGGCTGCCGGTGAGCTACCGCATGGACGCCGATCATACACACCATCCGTTCTCCGGTTATTCTGAGGCCTATGCGCTACCCCGGATCATTCGGTGCAGGACCAATCTTTACCTGGCGCAGTTTGCATTCATGAAACTTCTTCCTGCAAAGTACATTATTGAGCGAGCGCTGGCTCGAGAGACATTGCAGCAAGACGCGACGATTCTAGAGACGTCGAGCGGAACATTTGCCCTTGGGTTGGCTGTAGTCTGCCGGGAATATGGTTTCCGCCTCGAAATCTTCACTGATCCGGTGATGGACAGGGCTCTTGAAAAAAGGTTGAGATCGCTGGGGGTGAAAGTAGTTATAGTAACAGAAAAGGCGGAGCAAGGCGGATATCAAAGGAGCCGCCTCGACGCATTGCAGACTAGGATGAAACAGTTAGGCCACTCCTGTTTCTGGCCTCGCCAATACGAAACTCGAGACAATCCCGGCGCCTACAAATATTTCGCCGACCAGATTACTGGAATGGTTGGGGCAGAGATCACGTTGGTGGGATCGGTCGGATCAGGCGGTTCCACTTGCGGAACAATAGAGCCCCTCCGCCGCAAAGCCCCCGGCGCCCGGCTGATTGGAGTGGACACTTTCAATAGCGTCATTTTCGGTCAGGCGGACGGTGAACGGAAACTGCGCGGGTTGGGTAACAGTCTCGTCCCGAAAAACGTGAAGCATGAACTTTATGACGAAGTTCATTTCATATCGGCTTCGCTGGCTTTTGCTGCGACGCGTGACCTTCACGAACGGCACGCAGTTTTTGCGGGCCCGACTTCCGGCGCGAGCTATATCGTCGGGCGGTGGCGCGCTCAGGAGTATCCAGAGGAAACCGTAGTGGTGATATGTCCTGACGAAGGCCACCGCTACGTCGAGGCTGTCTACGATCACGAGTGGTGCGAGCAGAACGGATGCCTGCATAATGGTGTTCTCTTGGACTCTCCAGCTAGCGAAGATCACCCCTCGACTGCTCTCCCGCCATGGAACCGATACCGCTGGAAGCGCAAAAGCCGGGAGGCTGTCTTGAAGATATTGGAGTGGCATGATGGATCGGAATAGTTTTCTTTTCGTGGAAAGCAACACGACCGGCACTGGCGAGCTATTGATCAAGCGTGCCGCGGCCTTGGGTTTTGAGCCTTATCTCATTACTCGAAATCCGGGCCGCTACCGCTTTCTCGACGAGTGCGGCGCGCGAGTAGTTGAAGCCGAAACGCGTAGTCCGGATGAAATTCTCAGGGTCGCCGCCAAACTGACAGGGTTGATAGGAATATTTTCATCCTCGGACTATTTTGTGGAAACGGCGTGCAGAGCCGCGATGAAACTAGGGCTGCCAACGGCGAGTCCGGAGGTTGTAGCTAGGTGTCGGAACAAATGGAAGCAAGTGACCGAATTGCAGCGACAATCGATCTCGGTGCCAAAGACCCAACTGATCACTTCGGTCAGAGAGCTAGATCTTGCTCAAATTACTTTTCCGGTCGTCGTGAAGCCGGTCTCGGGAAGCGGCAGTAGCGGCGTGTGCCTTTGCGAAAATAGCACGGCCGCCATACAGGCATTCGGGCGAGCAAAGGACGTGTTGCTCGATCAAGTAGGTTTGCAAAGCCCAGAAGTTCTAATTCAGCAATACATAAGAGGCCAAGAATACTCTGCAGAGATCATTGCGTTTAACGGGAAGGTGCATTGCCTTGCTATCGTTGCCAAGCACAAGGGGCCGCCACCTCACTTCGTCGAGGTTGGGCACGACTTCCCCACCCCGCTTCCGGAGTCGTCGCTGAGGGACCTGGCTTCTTTCGCAGCAGGAGCAGCATCGGCTTTGGGGCTGGACTTCGGACCGGCTCATGTGGAGTTTGTAGTGACGGAGTCAGGTCCTGTCGTCATTGAGGTAAATCCTCGGTTGGCTGGCGGAATGATTCCAGTCATGCTCTCGCACGCTTTAGGCACGTCAATCCCTGACATGGTTATCAAGCTTTATGCGGGTGAAGCGTTCCCGCATCTCCGGTTGAGCAAGACAAGAGCGGGAGCCATCCGTTTCGGCCTCGCCCAGAAGTCCGGGAAGCTCAAGCGCCTGAGCTTTTCCCAGAATGCTGGGCCGATCGTGCCCGAAACGGGTCTTCTGAAATCTGAGGGGGAGGAAATACAGATAAATGGCGACTTCAGAGACCGTGTAGCGTATGCGATCGGCGTTGCTGACGAGCTCGACGCCGCGGCCGCAGCGGCTGAACAGATGATCGATTCCATTGTCGTTGACATCGACCCGACTGCTGGCGAAGCGCAGAGCAAGCAAGACGGAGGGCTAAGCGAAGGCAGATGGACGTTGCATCCTGAAGCGATGAAGCTGCTCGCTCCGCCCATCGAAATCTCGCGCGACGGTCGACTCCTGAAATTCCAAGCGGCCATAGATGAAGCACATCTGGTGATGCTCGCCGATCAAGGCTTGGTTGAGCGAGCATTAGCCGCAGACCTGCTCAAGCATATTCTCAGCCTCCAGAGCGAGGGCTTTCGATCTTTGGAGGGCCGCGATGCTCCGCGGGGCCTCTATCTGGCCTATGAGGCCGAGCTTGCCGCCAGGGCAGGCCCGGAAAAAGCTGGCTGGCTACACTTGGCGAGGTCCCGCAACGACTTGAACGCCACCATTTCTCTAATGGCTCTGCGGGACGCCGCATGTTCCACTTCGCAAGAAATAGGAGCTGCACAAGAGGTCTTGCTTCAGCGAGCCGAAGAAGCGTCCACACTTATAGCTCCACTGTACAGCCAATACCAAATCGCCCTTCCGGGGTCGCCGGGGCACTACCTGCTCGGGGTCTTCTTTGCTCTCGGGCGCGAGCGCCAAAGGCTTCTTCGCCTCTTGGAAGACGTTAGGAGTTGCCCCATGGGAGCCGGCGCTGGCGGCGGAACCAGCATGCCCATAGATCCGTCGAAAACCGCGGGCCTTTTGGGATTTGAACTGCCCTCGTTTAACTCCCTCGACGCAGTAGCGAGCCGGGACTTCCATCTGCAGGGGCTTTCAGTCTTTACTGGTGTGTCGATATTGCTCAGTCGTGTTGCTCAGGATCTTCAGGTTTGGACGACGCGCGAGTTTGCTCTCATCGAGGTTCCTCGCAATCTTGCCGGGGGCTCTTCCATGCTGCCGCAAAAGAAGAACCCATATCTTCTTGAACACATCAAGGGGGCGGCAAGCACCGTGATTGGCGCATACGTCTCTGCGGCAACGGCAAGCTGCAAATCGCCTTTCAGCAACTCCATCGAATCCAGCAACTACGGCTGCTCGTCGCTGGCCCCTGCAGAAGATGCCCTTAAGCGAGCCATAATCCTTACATCGCTGGTTGTGAAGTTCATGTCTTTCAATGCGGCATCGATGCGGCAAAATCTGGAAGACGGCTTGGCAATGACCACTGTAGCGGCCGAGCGAATGGCGTCGCGAGGCGTTCCCTTCAGGGCCGCCCACACACAAATTGGCGAGATCGTGGCGCGACTGTCGCAGGATGGCTCTATCTCGAAGCGCCGAAGAGAGTTGGCTAGTCACCTCGCTGGGGTATTGCCGACGAGTCCTGAAGAATGCAGGGACGCTCTGCAGTTCGGAGGAGGACCAGGAACAGCATCAACCGAGGCCCAGCTTGCCGAAGCAAAAACGCTCTTTCGGGATGCCCAACTCAAATGTGCAGACATACGGGAAGGCTGGGAGAGTGCCGAGATGCACCGCAAACAGAGGGTGAAAGAAATCATCGGCGGCATCAAACCACCTGACGGCTTGCCTACATGAGCGGCATTAATACCCTGTGGTGATGAGCGCCGCGTGGGCAGAGGGGGAAGAGTTCGGGCCCTCCACCTCGTCGGCGGACCCGAGCCAGCCTTGAACCGTCAAAATATCCGCACCGGACTGGAGAAACTTTATGGCGAGGGAGTGCCAGATAACGTGGCGATATGGCCTTGTCGCTCAGGACGGCCCGCTGGCCATCGCTTGGCGGCCGCTCGCCGCACGATATGGGTCGCTCTGAAACGTGCGAGGCGCTCGTTGCGGATCGGTCGCTACCCGTCGCTCCTCTATGAAATAGGTGCCCGTAAACCAACTACGTCGCAACAGTTCCTTCAACTAAGTTTGCAGAATCTTTGCGACGGCAAATCGGCGGGGATGGTACGTTCCACAGGCCTGATCTCAGGCGCGGCTGAACACGTGAACACTGATCCCGATCGGGTCCGAGGCCGCTCAACACGCAACATCGGAGCGGAACGACAGTGGCAACAAGAGCGCTCATCCTGGTTGAGGGTCATAGCGGTATGGGTCTCTCATACATCTTGGCGGCTCAGCAACTTGGTCTTTATCCAATCACCCTGTCGGCTGACCCAGCCCAGTACTGTTATATCGCGGCAGAAAAGCATGAAGCAGTTCGTGTCGATACGGACAATCTCGACGCACTCGTCCAACAATGCTCTCAGATAAGTGAGACGTATGAGATTGCTGGCATTATCGGCTTTTCTCGCGCCGACGAGTCGGCCTGTGTGATGGCTGGCAAGCTCTGCCGTCATTTCGTCCTGCCAGGGCCGAACCTAGAAGCTATTGAACAATGCTGCGACAAGTACACTCAGCGTCAACTTCTCGCTGCCTCAGGCGTTCCGATACCTGAGTATCGCTTGGCGACCAACGCAGCTGAAGTGGGGGATTCTGCCGAGGAGATTGGACTGCCGGTGATAATCAAGCCTGCGGCGGGCAGCGGCAGCGTCGGTGTCCGATTGTGCCGCACCGCCCGCGAACTGGCCGAACATACGAACTATATTTTGGGCGGACAGCACCGATGGGGGGCTGCGCCGAGGATTCTGGTCGAAGAATTCGCAAATGGCGGCCCCGCTTATGGGGTAGACACAATGGGGGATGCGGTCGTTGGGATTTCCACTCTCCACTGCGGTCCCCCACCGAATTTCGTCTATCGTGATGCAACTTATCCGGCCGCGCTGAATAACGAGGAGCATGAGCGTAGCATTATCGATATCTCCCTTAGCTCTTTGCGCGCTCTTGGCCTGGGCTGGGGACCAGCGGGCATCGAAGTCCAGTGGACCGAGGGTGGGCCGGTGATCATTGAGGTCAACCCGCGCCTTCATGGCTCGCCGACTCCCCAAATGGTTGATCTGGCTTACGGTATTGATCTGATCACGGCGCATATTAAGCTTGCCATCGGCGAAGAATTGGATTTGCGCAAAAGGCATTCGCAAACAGCGGCCGCACGATTCTTAGTTGCTGATCGCGATGGGACGCTTGACTGGATCGGTGGGGAGAGCGAGGCAGCTGCTCTACCAGGTGTCGCTGAGGTCAAATTCTATGTTCAACCAAAAACTCCGATTGTTAGAAAAGGCGACTATAGAGATTGTTTGGGGCATGTCATCGCGGCTTCGTCCAGCCTCCCTCGTGCCGAGGCGATACTTCAGCGCGCGGTTGACTTGATCAACTGGTCCATCACGCCCCAAGGATAGTTGAAAACGGCTAAAGTATAAAATTGGCCCTGTTCATTCGAAATTCCTTTGCCGACCGGGGTTGCAAATCGGTCAGGGTAATTTCGTCGAGCGGCCTCGGCAAGGACGGCTTGCTCGACGATCTGAAGAAGGCGCTTTCGGAGCGGATACTGAATGCCGAGCTTGACGAGCACCTCGAGGATGAAAGCGCCGACGGCAGTGCCAACCGCCGCAACGGCCATTCGCGGAAGACGGTTCTGACGGGCACGTCGAAGATGCAGCTTGCGATCCCGCGCGATCGAGCGTGAACGTTCGACCCGAAGCTGATCGCCAAGTATCAGCGCCGTTTCCCGGAGTTCGACGGTGAGCGCTGTCCCGGCGCCACCTTTCGCGCGTGGTCGTGAGCCACGATGCTCGGAGCCTTTGAGGGCTTCGACACATGACGATTTCAGAGCTTACGCTTAAGTCCAGGGACGAGGAGCCGGTTCGA
>NZ_JAPYKR010000012.1:0-245370 GCF_037179655.1 Mesorhizobium sp. Cs1299R1N1
CGCTCTTTGACGTATCCATGCCAATGCGAATAAGTTTATCCACGGACGGTCTCCCTTGTTGAGATCTGCAACGACCTCATTCTGGCACATTGCGATGCCGTCGGGGGCCGTCCACCCCAACACGGACCCAGATGTCCGCTCCGCTCCGGTTCTCGGAATCCGCCATTTTCGGCTCGGCCTGACCTGAATCTCAACACACCCCAGGCCGTGACGGCTCGCGGGTTGCCGCGCCAGGCGAGGCCGGGTGATTCCCATCCCGCATTCCGGGTATTTTGGAAATCGAACGCGGGGCCGGCGAATCGGATCGGATGCTTGATCTGGGCGGCACTGAAATTGTCCTGCAGGGCATGGATAACGCCGCCTCTGGACAAGAGGCAAATCGGTCCCATACGGTGCGGCTTCAGGGAAGACGCGTGCGCGGGAAAGGCCGGTTGGTCATTGAAAAAGAATGTCTTCTCGTCGGTCGACCTGCCGCCGCATCTCGACGACCGCGCGCGCTTCGCGCTCTGGCAGGACATCCATGTCGCGGAGATATGGTCGGTCGAATACGCCATCTCCGGCAACGTGCCGTTCCAGGCGGATATCGAAGCCACCGCCATCGGGCCGCTGGTGCTGGGGCGGATGGCAGGGACGATCAGGCATGCCAGCCGCAAGACGCGCAACATCGCCGATGACGGCCGCGACGGCTACCTGCTGCTGGTCAACGACGGCGACACCAAGCTGAGCGGCGCGCAGACCGGCCGCGACTACAGCATCGGCAGGGGCGAAGGCGCGCTGGTCTCGGCTTCGGAAGCGCTGGAAATGACCGGCGGCGACCGCAATGTCTGGACCAATGTCGTGGTGCCCCGCGAAATCCTGGAAAATGCCTTCCCCCACATCGAGGATCGCCTGGCGCTGACCATCGGCGCCGACAATGAAGCGCTCGATATGCTCAAGCGCTATTGCGGCTTCCTGGAAGCGGGACCGGCATTGCTCTCGCCCGACCTTGTCGCCCACGCCACCGAGACGATCGTCGACCTGATCGGGCTGGCGACCGGCGCCAAGGGCGAGATCGCCGAGCTGGCGGGCGTGCGCGGGCTGCGCGCGGCAAGGCTGCAGGCCATCCTGCAGAAGATGCGGGACAACTTCGCCGATCCCGCCATTTCGGCCCAGCACATCGCCCAGCATTTGCGGCTTTCCGCGCGCTATGTCCATGATCTCTTGCAGGAAACGGGCTCCAGTTTCGCCGAGCATATTCTCGAACTGCGCCTGCAGAGAGCCCATCGCATGCTGCGCGACCGGCGCAACGACAGCATGCGGGTCAGCGAGATCGCGTTGTTGAGCGGCTTTTCCGACGTCTCCTATTTCAACCGCTGTTTCCGCCGCCGCTTCGGCTCGACGCCGAGTGGCGCCAGGTAGAGCGATTCATGGAAGGCGCTGCCATGATCGCATCGCAATCGGCTGCATGACTGGAGGCAATCCCGTCCTGCCGTTCGTTCCGGCCAGCACAAGCGATGACAGCCCATGCCCGAGAATTATCGCGTTGACTCCCGGCAAACCGGCAGCCGCCGCACCACCCGCCTGCTGCTGCGGCAGCCGACGGCAGCCGATGTTGCGTTTGTGACGCGGCTGTTCGCCCGGCCGGAGCTGGTTGCGCATAGACCTGATCCCAGCCCTGACACGGCGCGGCAAAGCACCGAGCGGCTGCTGCGCGACATCGACCATTGGCGCGAGCATGGATTTGGGCGCTGGGCGATCGAGGTGGACGGCGTGCCGGTCGGCTTCGGCGGCGTCACGGTGTCGAAGGACTTCAGGGGGCTCAACCTGTCCTATCATTTGCACCCCGAAAGCTGGGGGCATGGCTATGCCACCGAGGTGGTCCGCGCGGCGCTGGCTTTCGCCTTCGAAGACCTGCATGCCGAGAGGGTCATAGGACTGGTGCGCACGGCCAATGCCGCCTCGCGACGCGTCCTGGAAAAATGCGGCTTTCTCTTCGAAGGCCAGGTGACGCTGCATGGCGCGCCGACCAATCTCTTCGCCCTCGAAAGAAGGCGGGAAACAACCGGCACATCCGGGCGATGACAGGGCAGCCAGCCTTCCCGCGCCGGCACGTTCGCAAGCAGCTCGAGATGGAGAAGACTGGTTCCGATCAGCTTTGCCGATCGCTGCCCTGCGTTGCCAATTCGGTGGCTCCGATGCTAACCGTGAAAATGGCGGACGGGAATCGGCGAAGCAATGCGCGCCGCCTTTCTCAATAACGTCTCGAACAGAACATCTATTGCCTACTGTGGAGAAACAATTTTTATGCAGAAATCAACCAGGGCGATCCGTGTAGCCGCGCCGTTGCTTGCGATTTTGGGCATGGCCGCACCATTCATATTACCATTTACTCATATATCTTCGGCGCAGGCCCAGGAGGAATATCTTCCGACCCAGAAGGACTTTGTCGGCAAATGGCAACTCAGCGGCGCGACCACCCGGCCGCCGCGCGACTTGAAGGATGCGCCCACGCCGGAACAGGAAGCGGCCGCCAATGAGTTCCAGCAGACGGTGACCGCGTTTTACGGCGCGTTCGATTATCTGGAGATCACCGCGGACGGCCGCTACAATTTCCATCAGCCCGGTGACCCGACATCGGGTTCCTGCGTCTGGTGCGGAACCTGGTCCTTCAACAAGAGTTCGGCGTGGCTCAAGCTGGACACGGCGCCCAGGCTCGATATCTACGCCAAGGGCGGCGACATACAGATGACCTACACCGCCGAACCCGATGAAAAATCGAAATACGCCTGGCTGGTGTTCGGCTGGACGAAGGTTGAGTAGACGCCGTGCGACGCGCCGGGAAATTCGGCGGGTCCGAGCGGCTTTTCACCCATCTCGTATTCGGCGGCCCGAGGAGTCCACATGAGTCCATTGCCTGACGCCGTGCCGTTTTTCAGTCAGTGGGAGACGCCCGACATGACGCTGGCGGTGCTCGCCGACGGCGCCGAAGCCGCGTTGCGGCGGGATCCGCTGTGGCAGGGATCGGGTGCCGCCACGCTCGACGAATACGCGGTCTGGGCCGCCAATGTCTGCGGCATGGCTTGCCTCAAGATGATCCTGGCGACGCGCGGCCAGATCGTGCCGACGATCGAGCTCGCAAGACGGTGCACCGGATATGGCGGTTATGTCGTCAATGAAGGCTCGATCAAGGGCCTGATCTACGCGCCCTTCGTCACTTTCGTGAAGCAGGAATTCGGCCTCGAGGCCGAAGTGATGACCAATGTCGCGGCAGCGGACGTCCCGGGGATCCTCGCCCGGTCGCGCTTCTTCATCGCTTCGGTCAGCAGTTCGATCCGCTGGCCGGAGCGCGAGCCGCCGTCGAAGGGCGGTCATCTGGTGCTGGTCACGGCGGCGTCGGACGATGGTTTTCGCTTCCACAACCCGTCCGGCCATACCAACGCCACACAGGCGGACGCAGTGTTGGCGCCCATCGATTTCGATCGTTTCTTCGCCAATCGCGGCATTGCCGTCAGCATTTGATTTTTGACAGTTGAGGGATTTCGATGACCGGAAAGATCAGGGTTGCCATCCTCTATGGCGGTCGCTCGGCCGAGCACGAGGTGTCGCGGCTGTCGGCGGCCAATGTGCTGAAGACGATCGACCGGACGCGCTACGAGGTGGTGCCGATCGGCATTTCCAGGGACGGCAGATGGCTGCTGCAGCCGGCGTCCGAGGCCGTTGGCGAAGGGGCAGGGGCTCCAGTGTCGGAGGACGGCGTGGAAGTCGCCCTGCTGCCCGGCGGCAAGGGCCGGCTGATCTCGGCGTCGCACAAGGAAACGGACCTGCCGCCGGTCGATGTCGTTTTTCCCGTGCTGCACGGTCCGTTCGGCGAGGACGGCTCGGTGCAGGGCTATGCCGAGGTTGCCGATGTCGCCTATGTCGGCTGCGGCATCCTCGCCTCGGCCGCCGCCATGGACAAGGACGTCGCCAAGCGGCTGCTGCGCGAGGCCGGCCTTGCCGTCGCCCGCTCGGTCACCGTGCTTAAAGGCGATGTCGGTTCGTTCCAGGAAATCGCCGGGGCGCTCGGGCTGCCTTTCTTCGCCAAGCCGGCGCGCCAGGGCTCGTCCTTCGGAGTGAGCAAGGTAAACGACAGGGAGGGCTTCGAAGCAGCCATCGAAACCACTTTCCGCTATGACGGCAAGGCGCTGATCGAGGAGTTCGTCGAAGGCCGCGAGATCGAGTGCTCGGTGTTGCAACGGGCAGACGGCTCGCTCACGGTGTCGCTGCCAGGCGAGATCATCCCGGCCGGCAAGCATGGTTTCTACACCTACGAGGCCAAATATCTCGATGCAGAAGGCGCGGTGGTCAAAGTGCCCGCCGATATTCCCGCCGCGGTCGCCGACAGAGCGAGGGACATGGCGGGACAAGCCTTCAAGGCGCTGGGCTGCGAGGCCATGGCGCGCGTCGACTTCTTCCTGCGCGCCGACGGCTCCCTGCTGGTCAACGAGGTCAACACGCTGCCCGGCTTCACCGACATCTCGATGTACGCCAAGGCGCTGGCGGCGATCGGCATCGGCTACAGCGAGGTCATCGACGCGCTGATCGAGCACGCGCTGGCAAGGCATGCGGTGCGCACAGTCTGAAGTCTTCGCCGATCGAGATACAAGCCAGGATGATCCCGTTTGCGCTCTAAGCCCCTACCGATCGACCATCGCCATGCCGCGCTCGGTGTAGCGCGGGCCGGAGATTTTTCCCGGCGCCAGGGCATCGTCGAGCGCGGCCATTTCGGCGGCGTCGAGTTTCAATGATGCGGCGGCGACGTTTTCCTCCAAATATCTGATCCGCTTGGTGCCGGGGATGGGCACGATGTCGACGCCAAAGCCGTTGCCCTTCTCCAGCAGCCAGGCCAGCGCGACCTGGCCGGGCTTGACGCCCCGGGCTGTGGCGATGTCGCGCACCTTGGCCGCCGCGTCGACATTGGCGTCGTAGTTTTCGCCCTGGTAGCGCGGGTCGTTGCGGCGGTAATCGCCCTCGGCGTAGTCCTCCGCGCGCTTGACCTCGCCGGTGAGAAAACCGCGGCCGAGTGGCGAGAACGGCACCAGGCCAATGCCGAGTTGCCCGAGCAGCGGGATGATCTCCGGCTCCAGATTGCGCTCCCAGAGCGAATATTCGCTCTGCAACGCCGACACCGGGTGAACGGCATGCGCCCGGCGGATGTTGGCGGCACCCGCCTCCGACAGGCCGAAGAACCGCACCTTGCCTTGTGCGACCAGCTCGCCGACAGCGCCCGCGACATCCTCCAGCGGCACCGCGGGGTCGACGCGGTGCTGGTAGAGCAGGTCGATATGATCGGTGGCGAGACGGCCGAGCGAGGCTTCCACGACCTCGCGGATATGCCCGGGCCGGCTATCGACTCCCACCTGTTTACCGTTTTCGATGCGGAAGCCGAACTTGGTGGCGATGGTCACCTTGTCGCGCTTGCCCTTCAACGCCCGGCCGAGCAGGGCCTCGTTGGTGTACGGGCCATAGACCTCGGCGGTGTCGAGGAACGTGCAGCCGAGTTCGATGGCGCGGTGCAGCGTGGCGACGGATTCGGCCTCGTCAGCCGGGCCGTAGGACTGGCTCATGCCCATACAGCCGAGACCAATGGCCGAGACTTGCAGCCCCTGGCTGCCGAGCTTGCGTGTGTCGAGGGTCATGGGTGGAACTCCGAGAGGGAAGGAAGGAGGTGGCCGGAATTATATAAGGCGCTCGCTCAATTCCCACAGGGTGTCTCGGGCTTTTGGTTATTGCATCGAGCCTGATCGATGAAGATCGAGATGGACCATCGCACTCTCATCGCCGTTCTCGACCAATCCGTTTCCAGGCGGAGCCAATCCGTTGCTCAAAGCGTCGAATTCGATTGCGGCGCCAAGCAGTTGGGCGGCCTGCACGACCAGATGTTCAATGTCCTCGAGGGCAACATTCTCGGCAAGGTTCCTGACCCTGATCCTCTCCGCCACCACCGACACGTTGATGATGCCCACCGTCTTGAATGCTGTGCAGACGGTCGAATAGACGTCTTCACGCAGCATTGTGGAATAGTCGTATCGCATCGAAACCTCCCAAGGCGAGTTGGTTTCCTCAAGGCGGCAAGATGCGCCCGATACCGCGTACTGACAAGTTAAAACTGAAGAATCCTCAAATAAAATCAGTTAGTTAGCAGAGTTACACGAAGGCCCAACCTGCGTTCAATGAGCATCATTGATACCGTGCTGCATTCGCCCATTGGCAGCGCTTGACATAAGATGAGGAAGTTCCTAACTGTAAGTGCAATGAGGCATTTACTAACTGCGCAGATCTTGCGCGGGAGGCGGATATGGTTGAACTGGAACGCCCGGAACGATTGCAGGTGATGTTGACCCAGGATGAGCTGGCAGCGCTGGAAAACTGGCGTTTCGACAAGCGCATGCCCAGCCGTTCGGCTGCGGTACGCGAATTGCTGCGCCGTGGCCTTGCCTCCGACGGGTTCCTGACGGCAGAGATGGGGGCCAAGTCGCAGGAGTTCGGCGTGCTCAGGCCCAATGGCGATGGCAAGAGGCCGCCGGAACAGGCGGAGTGAAATGCGTTAAGGCCTATCCATCCTCGCGCCGGCGATTGCCTTGATCCGTTTGCGCCTTATTTGATTGGGGGAAGATGCAATTGCGGGTGGCGATGAACGACGTCGACGGCAGCGACAGACAGGGGGCGACCGCTGATGCCCGGCTCGCGGCAATTGTCGATTCCTCCTTCGATGCCATCATCAGCAAGGACCTGAACAGCATCATCCAAAGCTGGAACCAGGCGGCGGAACGCATGTTCGGCTACACCGCCGAGGAGGCGATCGGCCAATCCATCCTCATGCTCATTCCTGATCACCTCAAGAACGAGGAAATCGAGATCATCAGCAAGATTCGCAGCGGCGACCGGGTGGCGAGCTTTGAGACGACGCGCAAGCGCAAGGATGGCATGCTGATTTCCGCCTCGCTGACGATTTCGCCGATCAAGAACGACAATGGCGAGATCATCGGCGCCTCGCAGATCGCCCGCGATATTTCCGCCGCCAAGGAGAGCGAGCGCCGCATCAGGCTGCTGATGCGGGAGGTCAACCATCGCGTCAAGAACCAGTTCGCGGTCATCCTGTCGATGGTCAGGGAGACCAGCAAGCGCTCGACCGATCCAGGCGAGTTCGAGGAGTTGATCCGCGCCCGCATCATGGCGCTGTCGCGGTCGCACGATCTGCTCGTCACCTCGGAATGGGCGGGGGCGAGCCTGTTCGACCTGATCCAGGAACATCTCAAACCCTTCGGCCTCGAGGAGCAGATACTGCTCTCCGGCCCGGTCCTGACGCTGCAGTCGAACGCGGTGCAGAACCTCGGCATGGCCTTCCACGAACTGGGCACGAACTCGTCTAAATATGGCGCCTTGGGCAGCGAAGGCGGCCGGGTGGAGATCACCTGGACAATCGACTCCGGGACGCAGAATCCCGGCTCCGTGGGCGAGCGTGAATTCCAGTTGACCTGGGAGGAGACGTCGACGCCGCATCCCGGCGACCGGCGGGACCAGACCACCCGCAAGGGGTTCGGCACCGTTGTACTGCAGCGTGTGGCGCCGCAGTCGCTGGGCGGCTCCGCCATTCTGGAGCGGTCGCCCGGCTATCTCAAATGGCGGCTGAGCGCCCCTTTGGCATCCATCGTCGTGGCGCAGATCGGTAGCGAGGCTGACGGCGTTTCGCCGGGTTCCGGCATCTAGGGCGATCCGCCGGTCTGGAATGCCGCCCAAAATCCGTGGCCCAAAATCCGTGTCAGGCTCGACCTACTCGACGAGGATATGGGCTTCGCGCGCGGCCTCGACAAAAGCCTCCCTGGCGACGTCGGGTGGCACGTCGCCGCTCGTTGCGCGGCGGCAGGCGCGCAGCGCGGACTGATGTTTCAGGCTGCCGGCATCGCGCCAATGTGTCGTCAGCAACTCGATGGCCTGTTGTGTGTTGGACAGGTTGCGGGTGGCTCCGGTAACGCCGACCGAAACCACGACGGGCTTGGAGAACCACGCGGTTTGCATTGGAACCTGGACCCTGTTGCAGGCATGGAACGTGTTTGGCCGCGCGAGGTTTCATTGCCGCCGATCACTGTAGCGTGAACTCTCCGGCATCTCCCGGCGAAACGATGCCTAGAGGATGTTGGTCGTCACCTCGACGACAATCGCGGCGCCTTCCAGTCCGCCGTTGGGAACATGCACGACGCGCGAGACCCTGAGATCCTGTGGGCTTCCGTCGACCGACAGGGAAACGCTCTCGCCAATCCGCGGCACAGCCTGGAAAGTGGCGTTGGTGGCGTCAGGCCGGTTGTCGATGGATATGCGGCAGTTGACGGTCATGGATATGTCTCCTTTGTCTGGCCATGCCGGTCGTTAACGCCGGGTCCCTGAAATGGTTTCAGGTGGGCCGGGTCAAACGCCCGCCGATGTCTACCCCGTTCGCCAACTGGCGACGTTGTCGCGGCCCGGCGGCTTCGGCATCCGGACTTGTCGTTGCTGGCGGGCTTCTAAAGCGCGTCGCGTCGAAACGGATTCATGCGACGCGCTTTAGGTCCTTATTTTGATGCATGTCGGTCCCCCAAAACCGAGGTCACATTTGGGCGACATGCATTAGTTGCTGGCTCTCGGAACGAAATAGTTGGTGGTGACCGCATCGCTGCCGGTTCCCCGCGTGACTTGAACCGCGGCATAGCCTTCCGGTGGAATCGAGCCAGTCGCCGTCTGGTCGACCTGCTTGCATCGGCCGACCATTTCGCCGTTCGGCCACGGTGCCAATCTGGCTTCAAGTGCCGCTTGGCATTCCTCCATCGATGAATAGACGACCGGGCGCGACTCCGTGGGCCGACAGAGCGATGCGCTGCATGAAAGCATCACCATCACCGCCACGGTTCCCGGATCCATGGAATTCTCCTGTTGGCCGACAATGAACGCGCAACAGGCCGCGAGGTTTCATGCGGGCCCAGCGCGCCGCGACGGCTAGAGTCAAGCACGAGGTCTGATAGCGCACTCACGTTTTACAAAGGCCCAGCGCCTCGGTCTCCGGGCCTTCGGGTAGAGGAATACTGGGAACGTTAAAGGCCGAACGAGGGTATCGTCCAAGCGTTTTCGTACCCAAGGTGCGGCTTGGCATTCGTTGCGTCAGTCTGGGTTGATGTGGCGGTTCCCGTTGCAGTGCAGTCCAATTTTGCCGCCACTGACGCCTTGATCGACAAACAAGCACATGCCTTGGCAGCAGTGACGGTTGCCTTTTTTCCATGCGCCGCGGCGACACTCGACCCGGCGAGGACAAGCGCCAGGCAAACGAAGGCGATCTTCATGAGGATCTCCTATTTTAGTGTTGGCTAATTTAAAGTTAACGTAACGTTAACTGGCCGTCAATCGCGAGCGAGGTCCTGGGGCGGAAGCCACCTTCCTCCTGCCCGGAAGGATCACGGCCGGTTCTTTACCTGTCCCGGATTGTGTCCGAATTGATGGGAGAGGATCGGGAGCGACCCGGCCTGATTCCGTTCACGCCAGTCGCTCGGGATTAACTGCTTGGTTCCCGCTCATGGGCTCGAACCACGATTCACGCCTTCAAAGGGCGCTGTCCTACCATTAGACGAAGCGGGAAAGGCTGGACGTTATGGCGCCCAGGCAGCTTGCGGTCAATTCGGGAAATTGTTGACCGGCTCTTCGCAACGATAGACCGGGCAGTCGCCATCGCGGGACGGGACATAGGCCGACATCGGCACTTCAGGCCAGTCGCACTCATTGCCGAATTGCCTGACATAGCGGTCATAGGTGTTGCGGCCGGTGGTCAGCACCACGGCGCGATGGCTCTGGATCATGGCCCGGATCTCGCCGCAGCCCATGGAGCGGCTGTCGGGGCGGGCATCGGCCAGACCGGTCGTCGTGAGCACGGCGCCGATGGCCGTCAACAGGGTCAGAACGCGAGCGGACATGACGGTTCTCTTTGGTTTGACAAAATTGCCGGTCCGGATTCGCACTGGAACGGCCGCTTGCATTGTCGCACACAACCCCTTTCGTGTCCGTTGGTTCCGCGACCGGCCGTGCGGCGCGCGTTCGGGCGCGGCGCCGGCGGCCATGGTTTCGAGGAGTGTCCGCGCATGCCCGATCCTTTCCGGCCCGGTGGACCCGAAGACGACGATACGTCGGAGGAATCAGTCGGCTGATCCGGGGTGCCCGTCGCGGTGGTTAACCGGCGCCAGCCTTGACCTCGCCGAAGAAATCGATCAGCGCGCCAGCCGTTTGCCCGGGCCCTTCCTCGGGGAAGAAATGTCCGCCTGACATCGCGCGGCCCCGCACGTCATCGGCCCAGTTCCGCCATAGCGCCAGCGGTCCGCCTTCGCCGGCATACCATTCGGCGAGCGCGCCTTGCCCGCTCCACAAGGCCAGCACCGGGCAGGCGATGCGCCGGCCGGTGGCTTTGTCCGCCCGGTCGTGGTCGCGGTCGAGCGTTGCCGCCGCCCGGTATTCCTCGCAGATCGCGTGGATGTGGGCGGGGTCGCGCAAGGCATCGACATAGGCCTGGCGGATGCCGGCTGGAAAGACATCGGGCGGCGAACCCCAGCCGCCCAGCGCATTGTCGACGATGGCGTCGGCGGCGCCCGCCAGGATCTTTTCCGGCAAGGGCTCGGGCTGCGCCAGCAAGGACCACGGCCAGTAGCCGAGGGCCAGCCGGGCATCGGCCCTGTCCCAGGCGTCGGCCGTGGGCACGACGTCGAGCACGGCGAGTTTTTCGACGCGGTCGGGATGGTCGAGCGCCAGACGGTAGGCGACACGCCCGCCGCGGTCATGGCCCGCGACCATGAAGGAGGTAAAGCCGAGTTTGGCCATCATCGCCACCATGTCCGATGCCATGGCCCGCTTGGCATAGGGCGCATGATCGGCGGTCGACGGCGGGCAGGCGCTGCGGCCATAGCCGCGCAGGTCGGCGCATATGACGGTGAAACGCTCGGCAAGCACCGGCGCAATATCGCGCCACATCAGATGGGTTTGCGGAAAGCCGTGCAGCAAAAGCACCGCCGGTCCGGCACCGCCGCCGCGCACGAAAATGTCGGCATCCCCGATGTCGACGTCCATGGCTTGGAACTGCTCGAACATAGCTGGCCTCCGGCACAGGCAACGACTGGAGGACGGGGTTGGTTGCAACGCCTTTCGCGCAAGCGCCGACCCAGACGGGGCCGGTCCCGAGAATAGGCCTCTTCGCCAATTCATCGGGCCAACCTTTTGGGCCGACGGGCGTTGTCTCCATGAAGGGAAGGCCGCCGCGGGCGGCCATTCAACGAAGGAGGCCGAGATGAAACCTCTCGCCATTGCATCATGCGCCGCGATGCTGGCCCTGGCGGTGCCGGCAGCGGCACAGGCGGCTCAACAGATGCCGAACCAGCAGACCGACAAATGCCGGGCACAAACGGACCAGGGCGGCAAGCAGCAGCCCGGCGGCGGCGACCTCAGCGAAAAGCTCAACGATTGCGGCGGCGTGCTGAAGCCGCCGCCCACCGGCGACCAGGGCATGGCCGCGCCGGCGCCCGACGAAGGCAATACCCCGATAATCAAGCCGGGCGAAGTGCCGCCCCAGCCGCCGAAGCAGTAGAGCTGGTCAGACGACATCGTCATCGAGGCAGCGGAACCTCGCAGATCAGGAACAATGATCGAACCAGATTCCACAAGAAGCAGGCGAGTTCGCCTGCTTTTTGGATTTGCTTGACTTACCTGACCAGAAGGCCGGCGTGATCGCAGAGCGCGGTGAAGGCCTCCTGCGCCTGTGCCACGCCTTCATTGTTCTGCAGCGCCGACTCGATCTTTTCGCGCGCGGCTTGGTAGAAAGGGCCGCGCTTGGCTTGTGGCCAGTCGATCAGGATTTCACTGGCGTCCTGGAGCGTGGCCACCTCACGAATCGTGTCCGACCCATGCGGCTTGACCCGCAGCGGTGTCGACAGCATCAAATCCGCCATTTTCATTCCCGCTATTGGAGGATGCGCGCTTCGCGCGCGGCGTCGATCATCGCCCGCATCGCCTTTTCCGGCGGCGCCCAGCCATCCAGGGCATCGCGGCAGCTGCGCAGTGCCGCCCGGTAGCCCCGGCCTTGCCGGGCCGGCCAGTCACCAAGGCACTCCAGCCCCTCCCAGGCGCTGCGCACCACGCGCTCCTGCTCAGGGGCGAATTTCAGGCGGATCGGTCGGGGAAACATCTTGTCGTTCAACAGTCGTCTCCATGAATTGTGCATGTGGGCAGAAGCCGACATGCACCGAGGAAGCGGCGGATAACGTGGCCGACAGGAGAGGGTTCCAGGCCCCGACGATCAATTTTCAATCTCGCTTTCAGTCGCGCGCGACGGCGTCCGACAATGGCCTGGGCGCGGGCAGATCCGCGCCCTGTGCTTGCGGCCGGTCATGCTCGAACTGCTCGGCGCCAGGCAAGGCATGCAGCCAGGCTTCGCGCCAGCCGGTCCACAATTCATATTGGGGTGCCAGGTCCGTCGGCGCGACGTCGAGGCTGCCGAGCATCACCTCGGCCTCGTTGTCGTCGACCCAGGCGACGCGGCTGCCGCAGGTCGGGCAAAAGCTGCGTGTGCCGTAGCTGGCCACTTGGCCCGATGTCTCGAAAGCATCGCGCGGCCAGATCGCAAAGGCCGAATAGACCGAACCGCCCGCCTTGCGGCAGTCCTTGCAGTGGCAGAGGCCGACCCGCGACGGCTGGCCGGTGACGACGAACTGCACGCCGCCGCACAGGCAGCTACCGGTCCTGCGTGTTGTCTCGGACATGGTTGCGGCCCCTCCCTTTTTCGCCAGTCTGGCTTCGTCAGTTTGGCTTCGTCAGTTTGGCATACCGCGGGCCGGGCGGGACAGATGCTCGTCTGCCATTTCGTTGGCCAGGATGAGAAACCGGGAAAAAGACATCCTGTTCACCGTACCGCCGGGCCCGGTTGACGCGGCCCGCAGCATCCTCCAACGCGACGCCGGCGAAATGGTTGCCGCCTCGCGGCCGCCTTCTTCTATCCGCGCGCGGCCATGTGGTTGTCGAGCTTCTTGCGCGAGGGGCCGTAGCGCTTGATGATGGTCTGCGCCTCGCTCTGCGGAATGCCGTATTTGCGCGCGAAGGCGGCGACCTCGTAAGTCTCCTCGCTCGAGACCAGCTTGCGGTCCTGTTTGGTCTTCGATTTGTCGTCGGGCATGTCGGGCCTCACTTTCTGTAAGCCGCATGGTCGCGCGGACGTCTGGATGTCGCGGTCAGACATAACACGGATCGGCCATGCTGGTTCCATGGCGGATGGCGGTGACCGCCGGGCACTTACCGCCGGCCCCGGTTCAGGCCGATGGAGCGGCCGGAGCCGGCGCCACGGCTGTCGGGCGCCCCGCATTCGGCGCAGGGCGCGCTGGCACCGGGGCAGCCGCGGGAATGCGTGCCGGCGGGACAGCAAAGGCCGTTTGAACTCGCCCAACGCGGGCACTGGAAAACCTGTCCTGTGCCGCCGCAGCCATCGCACTCCAGGACCGGCGACCGGACCAGATAGGACTTCGTCCCCAACCTGACGTTTGCGCCCAAAACTCGACCCACCCAAAATTACTGCACGGAACACGCCGTGCATTAGCCCCAGCTAACAATATCATGTTGCCGGTTACGGACAAGTTTCAGGATCGTTAATTGTTCGTGAGCGCCCGGCGCGTGTTGCGGCGGCCGGCAAACCGAGAGAAAAATCGCTGGGTGATGTCGGATCCGCGCGCGGCGGTGCGTCCTTGGGGCTGATGAAACTGGAGGAATACAACCATGCCGTCGCAAATCACACAATCGCCGTGGCAGACCGCGGCCCTTCTCGTCGCCCGCCTGATCTTCGCCGCCGTCTTCCTGATGGCGGTGACCTTCAAGTTCATGGGCATGGAGGCCACGGCGGGTTATATCGCGGCCGCCGGTTTCCCGTTCCCGCTCTTCCTCGCATGGTGCGCGGCGATCCTGGAGGTTGCGCTGGTGCTGTGTTTCCTCAGCGGTGCCTTCTTCACCCAGGCCGCGCTGGTCGCCGCCGCCTATGTGCTGTTCCTGGCCCTGGCCTTCCACGGACCCAGCCATTGGGCCGGCAACCAGGCCGAATTCGGCTTCTTCGTCGACCATTTTTCGTTCCTGGCCGGACTGCTTTTCGCGGCGGTCCATGGACCGGGAAGAATTTTGGCGCTGAACCTGGGATGGCCGGGCAGGGCTTAAGAGCCCGCCCGGGGCAGAGCCCAGGAGCCCGCCCGGGGCAGGGCATAAGAAGCGCGCCCGGGGATGACGCTCGCCGGTGGCAGGGCGTAAGGAGAGCCTTACATCTGGTCGTTATAAGGCTCCTTCATCTGGCCGACCATGCGGGCCAGCTTCGAAAAGGACGGCATGTCCGCCTCCGGCTGGCACTGGTTGGCAAGTTCCAGCAGCCGGATCGGGAAGTTGACGGCGTCGCGGCTCGACGCCGACATGCCTCCGGACCGCTCTTCGCCGGTTTCCAAGGCCTCGGCCTTGCGGAGCGCGATGTCGATCTCTTCCGATGTCAGCACTCCCTTTTTGACAAGGACGTGGTTGATCGAGGCGACGGCCATCAGCAGGCCCTCGAGTTGCAGATTGGCGACGTTCATGGCGATTGCTCCAGTGGCTGGGTTCCAAACGCGCGAGCGGCATTTCCGATCCGACGTGGAGAAGCGCCGCGGTCTTTTGGCGACATGCGTCTACTCCTCCGTCAGGCGCTCGCCATATTCGCGCCACAGCGCCCTGACCTCAAGGCTGCCGAGGCGCGGGATCGAGGGGTCGCCGCAATCTATGGCAACGGTGCCGATGTCGTAGTTGGGGTAAGCGCCGGCGACGAAGCGGATCGCTTCGCCAAGCGAATGCACCCGGATGATCGGATCCGCCTGGCCCTGGCCAGTGCTGCGCACACCGGAAACCGTGGCCGGAGCGTGCCGCATCCTGAAGACGGATGCCATGGCTGGTCTGTCCATCGTCCTCTCCACAAGGCCGTGCGACGGGAATCATTCCATGAGCTGCCGCTGATGATTTCACAGGAGCCGGCTGATGAAAAGCCGGATGGCCAATTGTGAATTTTTTCCTAGAACCGTTGACCGCTGAGGGCAGCCATGCTATAAATTCGTCCATGGTGCTGATTTGCGCCAATGACCCGCCGCTGAGGCGGGTTTTGTTTTTTGGCGCCATGCCAGGGGACGTTACCGCGGTTACAAATTTGAATGCTGGCGGGACAGCGCCCCCCTCTGGCCTGCCGGCCATCTCCCCCTCTTGGGGGGAGATCAGATACAATCGCGACCTTCGCCAACCGCCTGCGCTCCAAGACTGGGCGAGGCGTCCAATCTGCCAATCTCCCCCCAAGAGGGGGAGATGTCCGGCAGGACAGAGGGGGGCGCCGTAGAGCGCTACCTCCGCGAGATGCGAGACAACCCATGACACGCTACGCCACCATCATCACCGGTGATGACGGCCTTGAGGTCGTCAGCGCCATCGGCGAATTCGAGGGCGCGGCGCCTCGGGCGCGCCTCGGCCGTGTCGAAGCGGTTGCGCCCGGCGTGCTGATCGGCATGGTGCGGGATGCGGCGGGCGGTTTCTGTTTTCCGCAAGCAGGCATCGGCGGGCAGCTCATAGGCCTCGCCAAGGCGCGGCTCAAGGCTGCAAGGCCCGTTGGAGTGGCGAGGCTCGCACCGGCCGCGAAGCCGAAGCGCGGCGGGAAGGCCAGGAAGAAATCCGCCCGCTCGAGAAAGCCGGCCAGGCGGGCCAAGCAGGCGCTGCCGGAGGCTGCCGCCGGTGATGCCAATGCCGTGGCGCAGATCCATGACTGACGAAACCGGGCCGCCGCGCGCCAAGGCAAGGCCGGCGAGGCGTAAATCCGCCAGCCCGGCAGCCGCGAAGAGACCCCGCCCGAAGCGGACGAAGAAGACGCTGGGCGACGATTTTCTCACCGCCGTGCGGGCCGATTTCCGCATCCACGGCGCCGGTGTCCTGGCCGAGGTGCGCACCGACAAGCCGGACCAGTATCTCAAGATCGTGCTTTCGGTACTGCCCAAGGACATCGATGTCGCCATCAACCAACTGGACACGCTGAGCGATGAGGACATTCGCAACCGAATCCGCGCCCTCGAAGCCATCCTCCGGCCGTTCCTCGACGCCGATCCCGGCGCCGCTGATGCCGGCGAGCGCGGAATATCTGGCGCTGCTGGCGGAGCTTGACCGCCGGCAGCGCGCAAACCAGCTCGCCGCCTACAAGCCGTATCAGCGCCAGGCAGAATTTCATGCGGCTGGCGCGGTCAATCGCGAACGCCTGTTCATGGCCGGCAACCAGCTCGGCAAGACAAGGGCAGGCGGCGCCGAATGGGCGATGCACCTGACCGGGCGCTATCCCCGGTGGTGGCAAGGTAAGGTTTTCGAGACGCCGGTGCGGCTGTGGGCCGCCGGCGTCACCGGGGAGGGCACGCGCGACAACCCGCAGCGCGTGCTGGTCGGCCCGCCGCAGCAGCAGGCGGCGTGGGGCACCGGCATGATCCCGGCCGATGCGATCGCCGACACCATCATGGGGCGCGGCGCGCCCGGCGCGCTCGACAGCGTCGTGGTGCGCCATGGCGGCGGCGGCGATGTGCAAGCCGGCGAGAGCGTGCTGTCGTTCAAGAGTTTCGAAAAAGGCCGCGAGAAATGGCAGGGCGAGACGCTGCACGGCGTCTGGTTCGACGAGGAACCGCCGCTCGACATCTATTCCGAAGGCCTGACCCGCACCAACGCCACCGGCGGGATAACGATCGTCACCTTCACGCCGCTGCTCGGGATGAGCGATGTGGTGTTGCTGTTCTTGTCGGCGTGGGAGATTGAGGGGATGGGCGAAACCGCTCCGAAACCATGATTTGCAATGATGCTTTGGCGGCAACCGGTGGTCGAGTAGCGTGCGGCGCGGCTTTCGGGAACCGACATGCGCCAAGTAGCAAAACTGCTTCTCCTGTCTGCACTGCTTTCAGCCTGTACCGGCAGCGGCGATTGGCGCGCCAACGCGACTACTGCCGCCGAAGGCAAGATGCGTGACCTGGTAAGCGATGCTTCCGCCACCTTCACGCACGTCCAGATCACCGGCGACAGTTCGACCGGCCAGACTTGCGGTGTCATCACCGCTAAGGTTGGCGCCTTCACCAAGGAGGCGCGCTTCATCGTCTATATCGACAATACCGCCGGCCCGTTTGTCGAGCCGGGCATCGGCCAGTCCATGTCACGCGCCGACTTCGACTGGGCTTGGCAGAACGACTGTCTGAACGAAGGGTATGAGTCCTGAGGGACTGCCTGGCCTGATCTTTGCCGGACTTGGGTTGAGTTCGGCCGGCGCCAGTGTTGGCCGCTAGAACTCAGTGCAAACAACATCATACGGCCGGCGTCTCGCAAGATGATACAAGGGAAACCAATGTCCCGTCACGTCACCTTCATGACCATCGACGATGCCGCGCATTATTCGCCCGGGGAACGCGCGGCGATCGTCGCCGCCTATCCCGAGCATGAGCGCGAGGCCCGCGCCCGGGATATTCCGGTGCTGGGTTCGGGCCGCATCTTCCCGGTCGCCGAGGCGCTGATCGCCTGCGAGCCGTTCCGGCTGCCGCGCTATTGGCCGCGCCTCGGGGCGCTCGATTTCGGTTGGGATCATCCTTCGGCCGCGGTCGAGCTCGCCTGGGATACGGAAGCCGACGTCGTCTATGTCACCAACGCGAACCCGTGCGCCTGGCGACCACGGTCAACATTGCCCTCCAGGGGCTGCAAACCATCGATGGCGTGGCCACCGCCGTGGGCGACCGCGTGCTGGTGAAGGACCAGGTCACGGCAAGCGAGAATGGCATCTACACCGCCAGCGATGGCCAGTGGTACCGCGCGGCAGATGCCCGTAGCGCACGCACAATTCAGAAGGGCACGACCGCCTTTGTCCAGGACGGAGCCTCGAACGGAGAGATTACGTTTCGGTTCAACACGATGGACCCGGTCATCGGCACCGACGCAATCGACATCACAGGGGACGGCGATGCCCTTCTCAGGGCGGACCTTCTCGACGAAGACGATATGGCGTCCGACAGCGATTCGAAGGTCCCGACGCAGCAAAGCGTCAAGACCTACGTCGATGGAAAAGTGTCGCCGCGATACACTACCGAGTTCGGCTTTGTGGACGACGGTATCACCAACAATGATGCCGCGTGGAACCTTGCCGTAGCAAGTTTGACGCAGGGCCAGATACTCGTCACCGTCAAGCAGCATGCCACGCACAATTACAAGTTCTTCGCTGTCGGGGATTTTACGGCGCTGGCGATTGATGCTACCAGCGGCCCGACTTTCACCGGCGATTTCGTCTACAACTACGGTACGACGAACATCAAAGCCGGCAATCTGAAACTGCTCAACACCGGAGCAACTTCGTGGAAGCGTGGTTTCGACATAGTGCCGAAGCCTGACAACAGGCGGCCCAAGGAAACCTTCCTTCACGCGCAGAATTTCGACCCAGCGGCGGTCGTGCCGATTGACCTTTCCAACGCAAGTCTTGAACGCATAGCATGGCCGGCCGGCGACACCTGGGCAGTCGGGCCAGCCGGGGCAATGCAGACGGCGGCACAGGCATCCTTCGACCTTGGCACTATCGCGACCGCCTTCTGGTACGGGGCTTTTGTGCCGGCCAAGTCGGGAGGTGAGTACAAGGCTTGCTGGCACGGCAACGGCACCACTCGCGGCATCATGGTCCGCACTGAAGCCGGATATCGTATCGCCTACGGCACGACCCTTGCCGAGGCCGTGACTTACACGACACGCACCTATGGTGTCGGTTCCTCCTCCGCTTCCCTTCCGTCCGTAATGAACAACGACAACCAGGACGGCTATCGACTACCCAATGCCACGCTTGGGGTGCGCATTATCAGCCCCACGAAGTTTTGCTTTACGCTCAATGGGATAGACATCACGACACAGCAAACAACCGCTAGCCCAATCGTTGATGTGGGGATGGTAGTCTTTCAAAACCCCGGCGAGACTGGGAGCGTCGTTACCGACAATTGGGTGCGGGTGGATAATGGGCCGGCTCCGGTGCCGAACGGCCAACGTATTCTCATCTTCGGCGATAGCATCACGGATGGCGTCAATCCCGGCTGGCCCGAGTGGCTTGCCTGGTTCCTGCAGGGCTCGTGCGGCCTGCAAGTCGATTACGTCAACAACATCGCAGTGGCGGGGCAGACGGCAGAACAGCAAGACACCATTATGGCTGGCATGAGCTTGTCCGGATACACATTGGCGATTGGCATGGTAGGCACGAACAACATTCAGGGACAAACGGCCAGCTTCCCGACCGTCATGCAGAGCATCATAAACCGTCTGGCGAATGCCTTCATCCCACTGGTGGTTGCGGTGCCGCCGATGTTCTACAACAGGGCCGATGCAGTTCGGAATGGCGCGGTCGGCCAAAACTCCGTTAATGGTGGGTTCGGCTCGTATTATCGAAACGTCATCATGAAGACCATCGCGGATAAGGCAGCTCAAGGCTATCTGGTCGGGATGGTCGAAGCCGCGCAAGCCATGACGCCAGCTCTTGCCTATCATCTCGCCTGGAACGCTACCGGGATGATGCAGACTGGGGCCGTATTCGACAATATCCATCCAGACATGCAGAATCGTATCGCCTTCGCTTTCGCCCTGGCGCGCAAAGCGATGGCCCTTCTCGCTCCGCCCTATGACAAGAGCTTGCCGTTTACCGCCATTCCAGCCAGCTGGTACAGGAACAGCTGGCAGGCTCTTACCACGCCAGTTTTTTGGCTGGATGCCACAGGCAGGAAGCATCTGGACGGGATCATCAACACGGCCGCCGGCCCAACTGCGGATGGCACCCAAGTGTTGCAGTTGCCAAAATACATGTGGCCGCAGCGGGCACAATGGCAACCGGTGATCACACAGAAGGCCAATGTGCAAAGCTGGCTGGATGTTACCACGGCAGGGGTGGCTACTGCTTACGGGGTCGATGCGACAAACAAATTCATCCGGCTTGGCGACGTGAACTGGGATTAATGCAGAGTCAGGAGCGGCCAACATGGTTGCCGCACGCGGCCGTCGCTGGTATCGCTCTGCCGCGGGGAGAAGGCAGGATCGGTGCTCTATAAGAACATTCAAGGCCTACGAGCAGTCGCAGCATTGATGGTGGTGATAAGCCATATCTATTGGCCTATCCTGCCGATGCGCATTCATTGGACACAACAATTTGTGACTGCGGTCGGCCCCGGCGGCGTCGACCTGTTCTTTGTGATATCGGGCTTCGTGGTGTTCCTCGCCGCTCAAAGGCTTGGTGACAAGGCGGAGGTCGTTGGTCGGGTGAGCGCATTCCGCGAGTTCGCGATTAAGCGAGTATTTCGAATCTATCCTATTTATTGGGTGGTGTTTGCTATCGCAACGCTTCTCATGCCATGGGTAGAGTTCTCGCCGGCCTTCATCAAGGTGGCACCTACATGGCAGCAGGTGCTTCTGATCAACAGCCCCAACAGTCGCGTTCAAGCGGCGTGGACGCTGCAATACGAAATGTATTTCTACGCCATGTGCGCGCTCGGGATCCTGTTCTTTCCTCGCAGGATTGCTCTGATACTTGGTGCATGGTTCGCGATGGTTGCCGCTGCTTCGATGGCGTCGTGGTTCGGAGTCTCTACATCGTCTTCGTGGCTGAATATCCTCGCGTTGGAGTTTGGCTTTGGCATCGTGATTGCCCTTCTGGCCTCACGGAAGTATTCGGAATATGCAGTCGCAGCGATCGGAGTGGGATTGGCTGGCTACCTCTGGGGCGCGATATATTTCAATCTCAATGGGGGGTGGACCCTGCCGAGTTCGTGGCGCGTCGTCTGCCTCGGCCTTCCGAGTGCGCTGATCGTCTATGGTTTCGTCGCCCTCGAAATCAGGCAGATGTGGACGTTCTCGAAAGGATGGATCGCGCTAGGAGATGCTTCGTACTCGCTCTACCTATGGCATCAGGTGCTTTTCGCAACAATCGCTGCGTGGCTTGTTGCTGGCGATCTGATCAATAGACTGCCAGCCCCAATCTACGGCGTTGCATTCGTCTGTGTGGCGGTGCTGGTCGGGTTTCTCAGCTTCAATCTAATTGAACAGCCTATCAACAAAAGCGCATGGCTTGCGCGTCTGGCCAAGGGATCGAGTGGAATTGTGGCGCGTGAGCCGGTGCCCGCCTAAATTAGAAATGCCGACTGCCCTTTCGCTCTCAGGGCGCGCCGACCAGGTTTTTGAGGTGGTCAGCCTCATCCTTGGTCATTTTCCGGTATTGCCAGCGGTCACCCGACCAGCGGCTCATGATAGGGACGCCGGACACGTCCACCCCATCTTCGACCGTAACATACGCATTAGGGGGCCGTCCTTGCTCAGCCCGAGATGTTCTTCCTGACCAAGCCAGACGAAGAAGACCATTGCGGCCAAGAAGACTGCAAAGCTGCCGTGATCCGCTCTGATTGCCTGAGCGTGACCATCGAAGTGAAATAGCTCATCCGCTTCCTTGCGCAATCAACCGCCAGCAGTTCGTGCGCCCGCTGACAAACTGCGTCACCCGGACCCATTCGCCTGAAGTCGGCTCCCTGCCCAGCCGTTACCGGCCCAGCGTTGCCGCTGCCTTATCAAAGGTTCCGGCCTGAACATCGGTTCGCTTCACGGCCACGCCGTCCACTGTGAACTGCATCTCCTGACCATAAAAGGAAATCCCCATGGACCGCAACTTCGCGCGGGCGCTTGCGCTCGTCTTGAAATCCGAGGGCGGCTGGTCGGACAATCCGGCCGATCCGGGCGGCGCCACGATGAAGGGCGTCACACTCGCCAACTTCCGCCGCTACGTGAAAGCCGACGGCAGCAAGGCCGATCTGCGCAAGATCGGGGATGAACAGGTGGCCACGGTTTACCGCCGCTTCTACTGGGATGCCGTGGCCGGCGCGGAACTGCCCGACGGCGTCGACTACGCTGTCTTCGATTTCGCCGTGAACAGCGGCCCGGGCAGGGCGGCCAAATACCTGCAGGCAACCCTGGGCGTCTCCCAGGATGGCCGCATCGGGCCAGCCACGCTCGCCGCGGCCAGGGCAAGACCGGCCGGCGTCGTGATCGACCAGCTCTGCGATGGACGGCTGGCGTTCCTGCAACGCTTGCCGACATGGGCGACATTCGGGCGCGGCTGGTCGGACCGGGTCAAGTCGGTGCGGTCGCAGGCCTTGCTGATGTCGGCGCCGGCGGCCGTGTCCGCGCAGCCCGCAAAGTCGGCGCCGGAAGCGGCTCCGCCCAAGGCCGCGATGCCCGAGGGCAATGCGCCGGCACCCAGGCCGGCGTCGCCGGCGCCTGACAGTTCGGGGATGCCGATGGCCGCGAAGACAGGCGGGATCATCGCCGCCTGCCTGATCGTCCTCGCCGCCTGGCGCCATATCGCTATCGCCCTTGAAGGGATGTTTTGACCATGGCCACCGTCACCCAGCCGACTATCCGTCCAACCAACAAGCTGACGGCTGCCACGATTGCTGCCGCGGCCATCTCTGTTTCCGGCGTCTTCGTGCGCAATGTCTGGCCTTCCTGGTATGACGCCGAGACATGGGCGACGCTTCTGCCGATCGCGGTCTTTGCCGTCGGCTACCTGGTGAAGGATGAGCCAAACCGATGAACACGCTGCTTAATCTCCTGCTCACCAATCCGACCATTCTGGGCGTTGGTGCCGCGATACTGGCGGCATTCGGCTGGGGAGTTCGTCAGCGGCTGGCCGGCGAACGGGCGGAGCGCGCCCGACAGGCCGCCACCGAAGCCGAGGCGCGCGAGGTTGCCGACCAGGTCCAGAACGACATCGGTGCGCTGCCCGCCGCCACCGCCCGAAAGGAGCTCAAATCATGGGCAAGGGATTGATGCTCGCCTCCGCCGTGGCCGCGCTGGTTGGCTGTACCACCGCCAAGGGCGGATTTTGCGCGGTGTCGGGCCCGCTGCGCCTGTCGGCGGCCGCGATCGACGCGCTGTCGGATGCCGAGGTCAAGGCGTTGCTGGCGCACAACCGCAAGGGCGAAAGACTGTGCGGATGGAAGCCATGACCGTCATCTTCCTTCCGATGGGCTCGGTCCTGCTGCTTGGCGGCGTGACCATTTTCAGCGCCGGAACGATCTTCGGGTTTCTCGTTGCGAGGGCGGTGAAATGATGCACGATCTGTTCGACCTGCTCGGCATCAAGGGGCCGGTGGTTGCCGCCGGTCTTGCCGGCGGCGTCCTGCGGGCTTTGTCGCGTCATCGCTACAAGCTGCGCGAGATGGTGGCGTCGCCAATCTGCGGCGCGCTCGCCGCGGCCTATCTGACGCTGCCCGTGGTCCAGTATGCCCGCGCCACCGGGCTGCCGCTGGCCAGTGACGACACGACAACGCTGGCGGCTGCTTTCCTCATCGGCGTCTGCGCCATGTGGATCTCGGATATATTGTTCGAGGTGATTGTGCGGAAGTTCAGGCCAGCGGCGAAGGAATGATCCCGGGCCTTGCCCGGCGTTGAGAATCCGCGGCTCGGTCGAGCCAAAGCCCGCCTTGGCTCGCGCCGGGGCGGGCTTTTTGCGTTTGTGGCTGCTCGACGGCAGTTGCTATATCCCAATGCAAGGCTGCCGAGTTCGCGGCGGCATTGGTCCGGCACAGGCTTGTGGATGCAGATTGAGAGATATGACGGGGACCGCGAGGCGCTGCTGTCGCTGTTTGCCCTTGCCGACGATTCGGCCATGCAGATCTACCGCTATATCGATGAGGGCGAGGTGCTGGTTGCTCGCGAGGGCGGCGAAATCGTCGGCCACGCGCAGATCATCGATACCGGCGATACCGGCGCCTTCGAACTCAAGAGCATCGCCGTCACTCAAGCGCGGCAAGGTGAGGGACTGGGCAGGCTTCTCGTGGCCGCGGCAATCACTCGTTGCCGCGAGCGCGGGGGCCAGCGCCTGATTGTCTCGACGGCAAGCTGCGACATTGGCAATCTGCGCTTCTACCAATTGCAGGGCTTTCGGATGAGCCGGATCGTGCGGGACGCTTTCGGACCGTCGACCGGCTATCCCGAAGGTATGCTCGTGGATGGCATCCCGCTGCGCGACCAGGTGGTCTTCGAATATGACCTCGGCGCCGATTGAGGATGGCGGATGCCCACCTGCGTTGCAGTGCCATTAGACTAGCGACAGCCATGGCAAGACTAGCGACAGCCATCGCAGACAATCAATAGCCCGCTCCGGTTCGCCGGGCGGCTATTTTTTGCGTTTCGGCCAGATACCTTGGCAAGTCCTAAGCCAGGATGTTAACGGCGCGGGCCGCGACCAGCGCGATCGTCAGCAGCGAGATCATGGCCTCGGCCATCATCAGCAGCTTGGCGCGTTGGGAGAGCGGCAATGTGTCGGTTGGCGAAAACGCGGTCGCATTGGTGAAGGCGAGGAAGAAATAGTCGACGAAGCCCGGCAGCCAGTCGCGGATTTCGCGGTCGCTCAGGGTCATTTGCGGAAACAGGAAATCGGCATGGGCGCGTGTGACGAGGCCGCAGGTCGGCGGCCCGCCCCGGTCGGTGCTCCAGAACCACAAGGCAAAGACGATCACGTTGGTGACCCAGATGTTGAGCGCGTCGACCAGCAGCGTCTGGCCGCTGGAGCCCGCATGGCCGGCCAGCAAGGCACGCACCAGAAGCGCCAGCGAGCCGCAATTCATGACGCTGACGAGGCCGGTCATCACCAGGGCCGTCCTGCGGATCATGACGCGAAACCGGCCAACCAGATACCAGTGCTCCTCCTCGACCGCTTTCTGGGTGGCGACCTGCGTCCAGGCGGTGGCTACGGACAGGGGTACGAGCAGGGCGGCCTCCAGCGCCGGCGCCAGCCAGCGGGGGCCGAACGAAAGATCGTTGATGACCAGAAGCTGCAGGCAGATGATGACAAGGACCGCCGCGCGCGCCAGCCAGAAGTCGAGCGCGCGGTGGTGGATGACGGCATGCTGGTGACGCATCGAGTATCCGGGATGTTCAAGTGGGATCAGTGTGCGGGCTGTTCTGCCCGGCGACGGCAGTGAGAGACCGTAGATCCCGCTCAATCTTGGTCTTGCAATGACCTGCAAGTATACTTTTTTGTAAGCTTTGATGTTTGGGGCTGTTCGGCAAACCAGGCGATGTGGTCTAAGCGCCGCATGGCGGGAATTGACGACTCCATCGATCGTTGGATGCCGGCAGGGCTGCCTGCCGTGGAACTGGACTCGTCGTCGGTCTGGTCCGCCCTGCTTCGGCACCCCTGGGGTTTGCTGGCGCTTTTGTGCCTGGCGCAGACCCTGTGCTGGACGGTGGTGCCAACACTCATCAATCCCGCACCGCCCGGTGATGTCGTGGAAGGCTTCATGTGGGGCCGCGAATGGGTGCTTTTAACCTACAAGCATCCGCAACTGCCCGGCTGGCTGCTCGAGACCAGCCATCTTCTGACCGGATCGTTCCGCTGGCCGCAATATCTGCTCGCTCAGCTGACGATTTCGGCCACCTTCGTCCTGGTCAATCTGCTGGCCCGCGACATGCTCGGACAACGGCGCGCGCTGGCTGCCGTGCTTTTGATGCCATCGATATATTTCTTCGGCTGGCCGACGCCGCAATTCAATCACGACTATGCGCAGATGCCGTTCTGGGCCGCGATCTGCTGGCTATTGTGGCGCGCCGGCCGCGGCGACGGGCCAGGCTGGTGGCTGGCGCTCGGACTGGTGTCCGGCGTCGGGCTCTACGCCAAGTTCTCTACCGGCCTGCTGCTCGCTTTCGGCGCTCTCTGGCTGCTGTACGAGCCGCGCGCGCGCAGCCGGCTGGCGACACCCTGGCCATGGCTTGGCCTGGCCGTTTTTCTCGTGGTCGCCGCGCCGCTGGCCATCGCACTCTACCGCATGGATTTCCTGCCGCTGACCTATTTCGCCGGCCGCGATGCGTGGGTGAGCGAGCACCGTGCGCGGCTCTACTATATCGGCGTCCAGATCGCCGGATTTTCCGGCTTTCTCCTGGTGTTGGCGCTATCAGGGCTCTTGCGGCGCTCACCAGCCCCGCAAGAGCCGGTCGAGCGCGGCACGCTCGTCTATCTCCTATGGATGGGGCTTGGGCCCGCGGCGCTGGTCATGGTGGCCTCGCTGTTCACCGGCGCCGGCGAGGCCTGGGGCGCGCCGATGTACAATCTTGTCGGCATCGTAGCGTTGGCCTTTCTCGGTCACCGGCTCGGCGCCGTCGAGATGCGAAAGCTGGCGATCTGCGCCTTCATCTGCATCGTCACCATGTCGGGCGCCTATGCGGCAATCCGCTGGACGGACTGCAATGTGCGCGGGCGCATGGACGCCGTCTGCTGGCCCGCGCAGCCGATCTCGGACGAGGCCGAGGCAATCTGGCACGCGGCGGCGCCCGGCCAGCTCGACATCGTCGGTGGCGACACCAATCTTGCCATGCTGGCGGGCCTCAATGCCTATGACAAGCCGTCGATCTTCACCGACCTCGATATGCGGTTCGCACCCTGGATCACGAGGCAGCGGTTGCGCGACCATGGCATGCTGATGATTTGGCGTGGTCATGGCGTGCCGCCACAGTTGCGGGCATGGTTGGACAACATCCCGGTCAAGACGGTTCTTTTCAACTGGTCGCGCGAGGCGCCGCCGGTAGCGATCAGTTTTGCCGCCATTCCGCCTGGTACGCGATATCTGCCGGTTGCCGCCAGCAGCCGGACCCGGCATCCGCGCGTCTAAGGCGGGCAGTGTCATGCGCCGGTTCGTTAGGGGCGCCTTCCATCGGTATGACCGAATGGCCGCTCGTCTGACTGGACGAACCAGGCGACAATGCCCATTTATGGGGATATCCAAATTTGATGTCGCGCAATTCCCCGGGGAAAGCCGCTACACTTTTCCTGGGATTGCCTTTTGAGGAGACGTTACATGGCGACTTCGAGCGAACGTGCAGTGCTTGCCGGTGGCTGCTTCTGGGGCATGCAGGATCTGATCCGGCGCTTCCCGGGCGTCCTCGCCACCCGTGTCGGCTACAGCGGCGGCGACGTGCCGAACGCCACCTATCGCAATCATGGCACGCATGCCGAAGCCATCGAGATCACCTTCGATCCGGGGAAAATCAGCTTCCGCCAGCTTCTGGAATTCTTCTTCCAGATCCACGATCCGACGACGCGCAACCGCCAGGGCAACGATGTCGGCATGAGCTATCGCTCGGCAACCTACTACACCAGCGAGGAGCAGAAGCGTGTGGCGGAGGACACCATCGCCGATGTCGATGCCTCCGGCCTGTGGCCCGGCAAGGTTGTCACCGAGCTCGCGCCGGTCGGTGCGTTCTGGGAGGCCGAGCCCGAGCACCAGGATTATCTGGAGAAATATCCCAACGGCTACACCTGCCATTTCATCAGGCCAAGCTGGAAACTGCCGGTTCGCGAAAAGGCAGTTTCATAAGATTTTTTGGCGGCGGGCAGAAGCTCCCGCTGGTTGCCACAAGACCATATCAATAGCGGTGTTAACCACCGTCCGGCGGTTGACAGTTCGAATCGGCGCGAGGGGTGCCGCCGGCCGGTCGTGGCGGACACTGAAATCGATGCGCATGGAAATCGCGGAACCTCAGTCCGCGATTTCCATGCTTCGAAAACTATTTCCCGCAGTTGCTGTCGTTAACGGTCGGCTCGGTCGCATTGCCATTGGCATCCCTCTGCGCGCCCTGCGGGTTGTTCGGGCAATTCTGGTCCGCGTTGGAATTCATGTCACCCGGCGCGATGGTCGTGCTGTTGGTTGCGCCCGGATCGATTGTATTGGGGGTAGCTGGGTCCACAGTGACCGACTTGCCGCTGCCGCCGGGCCGATCCGCGCCGGCTGCGCTATTGCTTTGCGCCATGGCGGATGTTGCAAGGGCAATGGTGAAGGCCGAAGCCGCGAGGATTTTCATAAGCATGGTTTGTCTCCATTTCTATGAATTCGTCGCCAGAGCGGTTCACGGGCTTCGCGGAAGCAACTGACCGCTCTATCTCTTTGTTTTGACGCAATTCCGGCCAGAAACCGCTTCACACTTTTCCTGCGATTGCGTCTGGTGGGACAACCCCTCGGCATTGCGAAGGTTTCAGACAAATTTCCGAGCCGGCGGCACCCGGTTGCGTCTGCGCTGGCGCAATGCTTTTGGCGCAGCTTGCTGAAAAAACAGCTTCCCCAACCGATCGAATGGTGCTTTAACGCCGCCATCCACAGGGGTGCTCCGTACGGTCGGGGCTGAGACGGGGGCGGCAAGCCCACAGACCCTAGAAGCTGATCTGGGTAATACCAGCGGAGCGAGGCGGGCGATGTTTTCAGGTGCACAGGTTTCCCTATATCCAATGGCCGACGATTTTGTCGGCGTCATCCTTGGTGCGCTCGGCGCGCTCGATCCGTATCGCGACAAGCTCAGGATCGAGACCGACGACATCTCGACCCTGCTGGTCGGGCCCCCCGAGGTGTTGTTCCCGGCGCTGCGCGACCTTTTCGTGGCTGCGTCCGGCAGCGGCAAGCATTGCGTGCTGTCGGCCACCATTTCGCGTGGCTGTCCGGGGGAGCCGGACGATCCAATCTGCCGCTCCGACACGTTCGGCGGACCCGCCGGGCCACTCGGACCACGCAAGCAAGCGGCCATCACCGCCGTGCGCGGCGCGCCCGTCACTGGCCAGCCAGCGGCCGCGCAGTTCTCGCTCTATGTGATGGGCACGGACGATCACATGGACGAGATCTATGGCTGCATCGATTTCCTGAAGCAGTCCGGCGTCTACGATCGCTCCAAGAATTTCTGCACCAAGCTGCGCGGCGATGCCGGCGCGATCTTCTCGGCGCTCGATGAAGCGTTCTGCCGCTTCGGGCCAGGCGCCGGCCACGTAACCCTCGACGTCACGGTTTCGGCCAACAGTCCCACTGCCGTCTGAACCGCTCGCGCCGAAGCGCGCGCGCCGTCAAGGTTATCCTCTCGTGGTTTCATCGTCATTCAACCCGCGTCAACTCGCGGGCTTCTTCGCCCAGGCAGCGCCGGCCGTGATAACGATCGGTCTGGTGCTCGTGGCTTGGGAACTCTACGCAAACCATTCCGGCATCAAGCCGACGGTTCTGCCGGCGCCCTCGCGCGTCTTCGAACAGGCGATGCTCAATCGTGACGCGCTGCTCGACAATGCCATTCCCACCATCCGCGCCACGCTGATCGGTTTTGCCTGTTCGCTCAGCGCCGCCTTCGCGCTGTCGATGCTGGTCGACTTCTTCCAGCCTTTGCGGCGCGCGCTGTTTCCCGTGTTTATCGTCAGCCAGACTTTGCCGCTGGTCGCCATCGCGCCATTGGTGGTGCTTTGGTTCGGTTTCGGGCTGACGCCCAAGATCATGCTGGTGGCGCTGGTCACCTTCTTCCCGATGCTGGTGGCCCTCGTACAGGGCTACGAGGCGACCGAGGTCGAGATCGGCCAGATGCTGCGCGCCATGGGAGCAGGGCGCTGGCGGGTCTTCATGCTGGCACGGTTGCCTTCGGCGCTGCCTTATTTCTTCGCGGGCCTCAAGATCTCCATCACCTACGCCGTCGTCGGCGCCATCTTCGCCGAATATGCGGGCGCGGCCAAAGGGCTGGGCATCTACATGCTCAACGCGAAGAACAATTTCCGTCCCGACCTGGTGCTCGCCGCCGTCGGCGTCAGCGCCGCGCTCACCCTCGTCCTGTTCGGACTGACGGCGCTGCTCCAGCGTCTTGCCATGCCCTGGGAACAAGCCGCTGGCAGGCAAGCCGCCGGAAAAGGCCCGCAAGCATGAGCCGGCTCGAATTGCGGCATATGCGCAAGGCCTTTGGCGGGCTCGAAGTGCTCGCCGACATTTCACTGCGCGTGGATGCCGGCGAATTCGTCTCGATCCTTGGGCCTTCGGGTGCCGGCAAGTCGACGCTGTTCCAGCTTTTGACCGGCGCCGAGCATGCCGAGGGTGAGATGTTCTTCGACGGCGCGCCGCTCGACGATCACGGCAGGCATTTCGCCTTCATGCCGCAGCGCGACGCGCTGATGCCGTGGCGGCGCATCCTCGACAACACGACGCTCGGGCTCGAGGTGCAAGGCGTCAGCCGCAAGGCGGCGCGGACGCGGGTCGCGCCGCTGTTTGCCGAGTTCGGGCTTGCCGGATTCGAGCGGCATTTTCCAGCGCAGCTTTCGGGCGGCATGCGCCAGCGCGCGGCGCTGCTGCGCACTGTCGTGCAGGAACGCGACATGTTGCTGCTCGACGAGCCGTTCGGCGCGCTCGATGCACTGACCCGGGCGGCCATGCAGCGCTGGCTCGAACAGATGTGGCGGCATCATCGCTGGACGGCGATGCTGATCACCCATGATGTGCGCGAAGCCGTGTTCCTGTCCGACCGCATCTATGTGCTGTCCGCGCGGCCGGCCCATGTCGTGCGCGAAATCAAGGTGCCGCTGCCGCGCCCGCGTGATCCGACCAGCACCGCCACACGGCAGGCCGGGGCACTCGAGGCCGAAATCCTCGATATTTTACTCAACCTCCAGCCATCCAAAGGACATGACCATGACTGACTTGACGCGCAGGCAAGCTCTGCTGCTCACCCTTGCCGGCAGCGTACCGCTGATCACCGGATCGAGCCGCTCCTTCGCGGCAACGCGGAAGGTTACCGTCGCGCTCGACTGGACGGTCAACACCAACCACATCGGGCTGTTCGTCGCCCGCGACAAGGGCTTTTATCGCGAGGCCGGCCTCGAGGTCGACATCCTGCCCTATAGCGATACCGGTGCCGGCACGCTTGTCGCCAACCGCGTCGCCGATTTCGGCATCAACGGCACCATCAGCCTGTTCACCCAGAGGACCGCTGGGGCCGACTTGAAGGGTGTCTATGCCGTCGTGCGGTCCGAGACAGGCCGGCTGGTGTTCAATGCGGCGCGCAGCGAGATCAAAAGTCCGAAGGATCTGGATGGTCTGACTTATGGCGGCTTCGGCAGTGCCTGGGAGAACACGCTGATTTCGACCATCATCCGGCATGATGGCGGCAAGGGCGATTTCGAGACGGTGACGCTCGGCACTTCCGCCTACGAGGCGCTGGCCAACGGTTCGGTCGACTTCACGCTGGAAGTGTCGACCTGGGAGGGCGTCGAAGCCGAACTCAAGGGCGTCAAGCAGCGCAGCTTCGTCTACGCCGACCATGGTGTCCCCGACGAGCACACGACGCTTATCTCTTCGAGCGAAGCCTATCTCCAGGCAAATCCCGAGCTGGCGTCGTCCTTCATCCAGGCAACACGGCGAGGTTATCAGTTCGCGGTCGATCATCCGGAGGAAGCCGCCACGCTGCTGATCGCCGCCAACAAGGATGCCCTGAGCAATCCGGCGCTGATCCACGCCTCGCTGAAGACACTGATCGAGGGGCACTATCTGCGCGGGCAAGACGGCACCATCGGCATCATGGATCCGGCCAAGATGGAAGCGATCGGCTCCTATCTCCTTGCTGCCGGCATCCTGCACGACGCCGATGGCAAGATCGTCGCGCAACGTCCCGATTTTGCGAAATATTTCAGCAATGTGTACCTCAGATAGGCATCAATGCGGAAACCGCGAAAGGATCGTCCGATGGTGGACGTCGGGATGTCGCCAAGGTTGCGGCCCCGACAAACCCCCGGTGCGGCCCTCACCTTCGATCCGGTTTGATGCCGATCTGATCTTCTCGGTTAACGGCCCGGCAATGGTTGCGTGCGAGGGTCGCCCCGAGGGATCATCGGGATGCTTGCCTTGCTCATGTCAAAAAGCGACACACTTTCGCCTGCAGCAGATAACCGGTTTTTGTCCGCGGCGCGCAAGCGCGAGATTCTGCTCGACCTGCGCGAAGGTTTTTTTCGTGTCTGCGCCTTGGTGTGCGCGGGGCTGTTCGTCTATCGTGGCGTCTATCAACTTATCGAGGATCCGACCCGGCTCAATGCCGCGCTGGTGGCGATTTCCGAGATACTCACCTTCACCTGGCTGCTTCTGTCGCGACGTCCGGTGACGCGTGACTGGAATCCGCTGACGGTCATCGTTTCGGTGTCAGCCAGTTTTGGCGTTGCGTTGATCACCCTCCAACCAGGCATTGCACTCATCCCCCTTCATGTCGCCGCGCCGTTACAGTTCATCGCACTGTTGTTCGTTATCTGGGGCAAGATCTCGCTGGGGCGCTCTTTTGCGATCCTGCCCGCCAATCGCGGTGTGATGACGGGCGGTGCCTATCGGCTGGTGCGGCATCCGATCTATGCCGGTTACCTCGCCGGCCATGTGCTCTACCTCCTGTCGGCCTTTTCCTTCCACAATCTCGCGGTCTATGCGGTAATTACCTATCTCCAGCTTTACCGCATCTTGCGCGAGGAGGCCTTGTTGGCCACCGTGGCGGAGTATCGCGCCTACATGGAACGCGTGCACTACAGGCTGTTCTATCGGCTATTCTGAGACCAAGATCGCCAAGGCACTGTTGGCGAACCCATTTTTGGGCTGTTCAGGGGCGGGTCGCCTCAACATCGCCCAGTGAATCAAAGACTCCCGGCAAAAGCCAGGGTTGTCAGCAGTCCGAGCCCGCCGTCCAGCGGGCTTTTTTGCGTTTCGGGGCTGAATGTTCCGCAGCCGCAATGGTCCGGCGGAACGCCAGCCCCCCGAAAACGTTCTTACCTTGCAACATCCGAAATGGCGCGATGTTGAAACAGCGCGAAAGCGCGCATTCAGGAGCAGGGAAGGCCATGGGTCTAGGAACGATACTGATCATTATTCTAATCCTCGCGCTGCTCGGCGGCTTCAGCGGTCTCGGCGGTGGCCCGTTCTACGGAACCGGTTATTATGGTGGTGGCGGTCTCGGACTTGTGTTGCTCATCGTCATCATCCTGGTGGTTCTTGGACGCATTTAGCAGTTCGATCACGGCGGCAATCGCAATCGCGTGACCACGTTCACGTCGCCGGGCACCGGATTGTGATGCAAGCAAGCCGGCTTGTGATCCGGCATTCCGCGGGACTCGCGTATGGTGACTGCGGTCCACACCCCCCGTGGAAACAAGAGGAGAAGGTCCCACCCTTTCGTCCTCCTCCAAGGCCCGCCCCGGCGTCCCCGGAGCGGGCTTTCCTTTTTCATCAAGGCGATTGCCTCGAAGTGCTGGCTCGCCGCAGGGTGATGCTGGGCCACTTGCGGTGAAGCGTCCGCCCGCGCCGATCGCTGACAGAGTTCACATAGCCGCGCGTGCTCTCGACGAGCCGCTCGGCGCGCTCGACAAGGCGTTGCGCTTCCATGCAGTCGGCTGTCATCGCCGGTTTCACAGATGTTCCACGTTGCAAAAAGTGTAGTAAGGCTGAAGCTGCGAATCTCCCCCCTCGTGGGGGAGATGCCCGGCAGGGCAGAGGGGGGCGCTGTCCCGCCATAAGGTTGGGTAGAGTCCGGAGCACACCGATGACTTTGGAACTGAGTGCGCTGGACAAATCCATGCTCGGCGGTGAGCAAGGCCCTTCGGTCGCCGCCGCCATGAAGATCCTCATCGTCTTTTCCAAAGCCATCGGCGCCGGCAGCCTGCTCGACATCACCGGTGCCCATATCGATGGCTGCCTCTACCACGGCAAGGCAGGACTCGATTTCGTCGAACGGCTGGTCGAGGGCGGCGGCCGTGTGCGTGTGCCGACAACGCTGAATGTCGGCTCGTTCGACCTTATCCATCCCGGCATGGTGAAGATGACCGTCGCGGAAGAAGTGCCGGCGCGGCGGTTGATGAAGGCGCATCTGGAGCTTGGCTGCCAGGCGACCTTCACCTGCGCGCCCTATCAGACCCGCTTCCGGCCTGAGTTCGGCCAGCAGATCGCCTGGGGGGAATCCAACGCCATTGTCTTCGCCAATTCGGTGATCGGCGCGCGCACCAATCGCTATGGCGATTTCATCGATCTGTGCTGCGCCATGACCGGGCGCGCACCGGCCTGGGGCCTGCATCTGAGCGAGAACCGGCGCGGCCGTATCCTGTTCGAACTCGACATCGCCGGTTCAGAGCCGAGCGACAGTCTGTTTGTCGGCGTCGGACTAATTATCGGGCAAGCCTGTGGCGACCGCGTTCCGGTGATCGCGGGCTTGCCGAAACCGCGTGACGAGGATCAGCTGAAAGCGCTTGGTGCCGCCGCGGCAACGACAGGCGCGGTGGCGCTATTCCATGCCCTCGGCATCACACCGGAGGCCGGAACCGTCGACGAGGCCTTTCAAGGCACGGTGCCCGAGGAGATTGTCCGCATCAACCGTGCCGACATCGACCATGCGTTGTCCAGGCTGTCGATGGTGCCCGATGGCGCGCCGCTCCGTGCCGTGTCGCTGGGCACGCCGCATTTCTCGCATGACGAATGGATGCGCTTGCTGCCGCTGCTGCGTGCGGTCGCGCCTGACAGGGGCATTCCGATCTATGTCAACACGGGCCGCGCGACGCTGAGCCGGCTGCGGGAGGAAGGGTCGCTCGACGGTATGGAGGCGTTCGGCCTGATCCCGGTCGCCGACACCTGCACCTACGTCACCTCGATCCTCGAGCGGCTCGACGGCGTGGTGATGACCAATTCCGGCAAATGGGCGCATTACGCGCCGGGCAATATCGGTGTGACCGTCGCCTTCGCCGATATGAAGGACTGCATCCAGTCCGCCGCGGCCGGCCATGTCGTGCGGGGTGCGTCATGACGCAGCCGATTGAAGTGAAGGTCGTTGAAAGAGCCGGGACATTCCAGCTGACCGGCGCCGCCGAGGGGGAGGCTTTGGTGTTTTCGCAGCCGCTCAGCTTCTGGGGCGGCATCGATGCCGAGACCGGCAATATCGTAGATCGTTCGCATCCGGGCCTTGGCCAGAATGTCGCTGGCAGGATCCTCATCATGCCAGGCGGTCGGGGATCGTCATCCTCATCCTCGGTCTTGGCCGAGGCGATCCGCAGAGGCACGGCGCCCGCGGGTATTTTGTTGGAGCGGCCGGACCCGATCCTGGCCGTCGGCGCCATCGTCGCCGAGTTCCTCTACGGGATCAGCATGCCGCTGGTGGTCTGCGACATAGCCGGTATCGGTTCCGGCGAACGCATTGCGGTTGGTGTTCGCGAGGACGGTAGGGCGAGCGTGCGCAAGATCTGAGACTTGCCTCAAATCTCCGGGATGTTTTCCTTGAAGATTACCTGCAGCCTCGGCTGGTGCAGTTCATAGGGTAGGCCCCTGACCGCATGGGTCAGGATGTTGAGCGCCTCGCGGGCTTCGACCCGCGGATTCTGGTCGATGACCGCGTCGAGCGTGCCGTCGAGCAGCAGTTCCTTGGTGCCGTCCGTCGCCTCGTGGCCGAGGAAAACCATGGATTGCGCACGGCCGCGCTCCTTGAGCGCGCGCGCGATGCCGGTGTTGCCGGCGCCGACATTGTAGATCGCGGCAAGGTCGGGATGCCGTTCCAGAAGGGCCGACGCCTCCGAATAGGCCTTTTCGCGATCGTCTAGCATTTCGCGCATCTCGACGATCTCGAGATTGGGCGATTCCTCGGTCAATATGTGCCGGAAGCCCATCTCGCGTTCCTCATGACCGCGATAGGAGAGCGAGCCGGCGAACAGCGCCACCTTGCCGGGGCGCCCAGAACCCATGAAACGGTTGAGCAGATAGCCGGCCAGCCGCCCGGCGGCGCGGTTGTCGATGCCGATATAGGCGACCCTGGGCACATGCAGGATGTCTGAGGCGATGGTCACCACCTTGACGTCGTTGGCCGACAGCGAGCGGATCGCCTCGCGCACCGTTGGATGGTCGAGTGCGATGACGCCGACGCCTTGCGTCTGGCCGCGCAGATCCTGCAGCAGGCGGGCGAGCCGGTCGGGATTGAAGCCCTCTATGGTGGCGATGTGGACGTCGAGATCGGGGCGCGCCAGGGCCTGCGCCTCGATGTGGCGGTGCAGCATCTTGATGAAGGAATTGGTGCCCGCCGGCAGCGCGAAGTCGAGCCGGATGATCTCGCCGGGCATGGGTCGCAGCGACGCTCCGTTTGGGCTCTCGGCGATGTAGCCGAGGCGCTGCGCCATTTCGAGCACGACCTCGCGCGTGCGAGCCCGCACGCCGGGGCGGTTGTTGAGCACGCGGTCAACGGTGGCGGCGGAGACGCCGGCTTCCCGGGCTATGTCAGTCAGGGTGGAACGCACCGTCTTTCATCTCCTCAATGCATCAAGATCAAGCAATGCCGGCTGCAGATGATGTCAGCCTCGTTATCCGCGATTCTGATGGGAAATGATGTATCCGGCCTTAGCCGATGCGCAAGCCGTTGGGCTAAAATCGAGTCACCCGGTACGATCATGCAGGGAAAGGAAACACATTTTCCATCAGATCGAGGCATCTGGAGAGGTATAGGAATCCCGGTATGGTGCATTTCCCTGCCTCGTTGCCATGTTGTGAGGTATTTTGATTATTTATGATGTTGACAGCCTTCCGATACTGCCGTCAATATCCCTCATGGGCTCGTGGAGGAAACATTGGGCCTGAGGGAGGAATTCCAATGTCTGATCTGATCCGCATCTCGCGGCGCCGGTTGCTGGCGTCCGGAGGAAAGGCGGCGGTGTTCGTAGCCGCTGCAGGTATCGCACCGCAATTCATCCGTCCCGGCCGCGCCTTCGCGGCCGATGCCCTGGCGCCCGGCATGATCGGCGGGCCGACGGGCTTCGATGGCGCCGAGCGCTACCAGTATGGCGCCGACACCCCTGAGGGTCGCGCCGTCGAGGCCGCCAAGGCGCTGAAGGGCGCCGGCAAGGCGCCGGCCAAGATCGTGCTTGGCCTGTCGGACGGCTCGATCGGCCAACTCACCCAGCCTTTCCCTGCCGGCGCGCCGTCGATCAAGGAGCTCTGGGAAAAGGAGACCGGGATCCCGATCGAGATCGTCGGCCTGCCGAACGGTCAGGAATTCACCAAGACGATGCAGGACATCTCCACCAAGGGTGGGGCCTACGATATCTATTCGACCGAGTGGAACCGCCTTGGCGATCTCGCCGAGACCGGCGGCATCGCCAAGCTCGACGATTTCGTCGCCCAGTACAAACCCGAGTGGGACGATCCCAAGTCCGGCTATGTCGACGGCGCCAAGGGCGCGTCGCTGCTCAACAAATATCGCGGCTCGAACTATGGCGTGTCGCTGGACGGCGACTTCCAAACCTGGGTCTACCGCACCGATCTGTTCGGCGACGAAGCCGAGAAGAAGGCCTTCAAGGACAAATACGGCTACGATCTGGCGCCGCCGAAAACCTGGAAGCAGCACGGCGATATCGCGGCCTTCTTCCAGCGCCCGGATAAGGGGCTGTTCGGCTCCACCGACCTGCGCAACCAGGGCTGGGGCTACACCAACTGGTACCAGCGCTATGTCTCGATGGCCTCGCCCAACCAGTTCCTGTTCGGCGACGACGGCAAGCCGCTGATCAATTCCGAATACGGCATCGCCGCCACCAACGAATATGTCGAATCGCTTGCCCATCATTCGCCGGACGCCATTTCATGGGGCTGGCCCGAGCAATACGGCAATTTCGCCAAGGGCGGTGCGGCGATGACCTGCGCCTTCTCCAACCTGCCGAAATTCCTAGATAATGCCGGCAACAAGGATTCCAAGGTCACCGGCAAGATCGGCTCGATGCTGCCGCCCGGCCGCGAGATCGACGGCAAGCTGATCAGCCGCTCCGTGCTCTGGTTCTCGCTGACCGGCATGGTCTCGTCGCAGTCGAAGAACCAAGAGGTCGCCTATCTCCTGCTGCAATGGCTGGGTTCGGCCCGCATCTACGCCTGGATGAGCGCCAACCCCGGCGGCTATCTCGATCCGTTCCGGCTTTCGGACTTCTCCGATCCGCTGGTGCGCCAGACCTATCATGCCTACCACATGGACGTGGTGCGCGAGACGGTCGCCCGCACGGTGCCAACCATCAACTATCCCGGCGCCACCGCCTTCCACAACGCGCTGGACGAAAACCTCATGGCCTCGCTGACCAAGGCCAAGACGTCGGAACAGGCGATGGCCGACACGGAAGCCGAGTGGAAGAAGATCGCGCGGCGCATCGGCGAAGACAAATTGCTCGAAGCCATCAGGACCAACAAGGAGGCTTGGCCGACCGTTCTCGATCCGATCAGCTGATCCGTCTCCCTGGATCAGAGACGGGGGGAGGGGCGAAAGTTCTTCCCCTCCGCAACCGACGCCACCAGCAAAGCAGCCAGATGAAGCGTTCCGTCCCCTTCGAGATATTCCGCTACGCCGCGATCCTCGCGGCGATGGCTGTCACGCTGGTGCCCATCTTGTGGATGGTCTCGATGGCCTTCAAGCCGATCGCCGAATGGTCGGCGACCGGTGCCGACCTGACATGGTGGCCGAAGAACCCGACGCTCAGCAACTTCCAGTTCGTATTCGGCGAGTCCACCAACAATCTGATCGTCGCGCTCGACCGCACCGCGCTGAAGCCGATCCTGTCGTCACTTCTGTCGGCGGTGTTCGGCACCGCGATCGCCATGTCGGCCGGCACCGCCGCCGCCTACGGCCTGTCGCGCTTCGGCTCCGGCCAGAACCTGCCGCTGGCGCTGATTCAGCTCAGGCTGTTTCCGCCGATGGCCGTCATGATCCCTGTCATGATCATGTGGGCCTTCCTCAACTTCACCGACAGCTGGTGGGGGCTGGCGCTGATCTATGGCATCGTCACGCTGCCGTTCGCCTTCTGGCTGATGAAGACCTTCTTTGACGACATGCCGCGCGAGATCGAGGAAGCCGCCTTGGTCGAGGGCTGCTCGCGGCTGCGCGTCTTTACCCGCATCACGCTGCCGATGATGCGTGCGCCGCTGGCGAGCGCTGCCCTCTTCGTCTTCATCCTCAACTGGTCGGACTATCTGATCGCGTTGCTGCTCACGACGCGCGAGTGGGTGACGATCCCGGTCTACATGGCCTCGCTGTCGTCCTCGATGACCGGCCAGCTCTACGGCGCCAAGGCGGCGCTTGGGCTCATTGCCGCCGTGCCGCCGGTCATCATGGGAATCGCCATCCAGCGCCATCTGGTGCGCGGGCTGACTTTCGGAGCGCTCAAGCAATGAGCGCCGTGACCGCAACGATTGCGGAGGACGAGATGGGCGCCGTGCGCGGCAGGCCAGCCCTGCGCGACGAAGGCACGCGGCTGGGCTTTCGCCTGACCTTGCCGGCGCAGATCCTGGTGCTGTTCATCTCGGCCTTTCCGCTCTTGATGCAGCTCTACATCAGTGTCACCGACTGGTCGCCGCTTTCGGGCCTCGGCTGGTGGAACGCCTGGGAGATGTGGAACAGCTTCGCCAACTACACCGACCTTGCCGCCGACGCACGGTTCTGGAGCGCGCTGAAGCGCACGGCCATTGTCATGATCGTCTGCGTGCCGGCGGAATTCCTGTTGGGCCTCGCGCTGGCGACGCTGTTCGCCGACGATTTTCCCGGCAAGCGCATCTTCTATTCGATCCTGCTGATGCCGATGATGGTGGTGCCGGCGGTGGCCGGCTACATGTTCTTCATGCTGTTCCAGTCGGGCGGCCCGGTGAACGACATCCTGTCGGCAATCACGGGCACGCAAGTCACCATTGCCTGGCTGTCGGACCCGACCCTGGCGCTGATCGCGGTGATGATCGCCGACATCTGGCAGTGGACGCCGCTGATGTTTTTGATCCTGCTTGCCGGCCTGGTCGGCGTGCCGGAGGACCAGATCAAGGCGGCGACCTTGCTCGGCGCCAATCCCTGGCAGCGCTTTATCACCATCGTGCTGCCGAAAATGAAGACGATCATCATCATCGCGCTGGCGATAAGGGTGATCGAGAACTTCAAGATCTTCGATACGCTCTACATCATGACCGGCGGCGGCCCCGGCGTCGCTACCGAGACGATCTCCGTCTACATCTACAAGGTCACCACGCAGGACCTGATCTGGGGCTATGTGGCGGCGATCGCGCTGGCCATCCTGGTGGTGCTCTCCATCGTCGCCGTGTTCGCCATGAAGCGCATGGCGCGGGCAAGGCAGGTGCCGGCATGAGCACGATCCAGCTCAAGCACCTCACCAAGACATTCGGCGACTTCACGGCGCTGAAGACGATGGACCTCGACATCGCCGACGGCGAGTTCATGGCGCTGCTCGGGCCGTCCGGCTGCGGCAAGTCGACGACGATGAACATGATCGCCGGCATGGAGGAGCCGACCAGCGGCAAGATCCTGTTTGGCGAGCGCGACATGGCCGGCGTGCCGATGGGCCGGCGCGGCGTCGGTTTCGTGTTCCAGAACTATGCCATCTTTACCCACATGACGGTGCGCCAGAACCTTGCCTACGGACCGAGGATGGGTGGTGCCGCCAAGGCCGAGATCGACCGCCGCGTCGGCACGATCGCCGAGCTGCTGCAACTGACGCCGCTGCTCGACCGCAGGGCCAACAGACTGTCGGTCAACATCTTGCAGCGCGTGGCGATCGGTCGGTCCGCAATCATGGAGCCGGCGATCTTCCTGCTCGACGAGCCGCTGTCCAATGTCGACGCGGCCTTCCGCGCGGTCATGCGCACCGAGCTGAAACAGCTGCAGCGCCAGTTCAGGCAGACCATGGTCTACGTCACCCACGACCAGCTCGAAGCCATGACCATGGCCGACCGCATCGCCGTCATGGACCACGGCGTGCTGCAGCAGGTCGGCACGCCGCTCGAGGTCTACAACAATCCGGCCAATGTCTTCGTCGCCCGCTTCATCGGCGCGCCGGGCATGAACCTGCTCAAGGGCAGGCCGGCGGAGAGTGACCGGGGTCTGGTCGTCGATCTCGGGCCGCTGGGTGTCACACCGCCGCTGCCGGACGAGCTGGCGGCCAGCTTGCGCGGCGCACGCGGCGAGGTTCTCTACGGCTTCCGGCCGGAAGAGGTGACCCTGGCGCAAGACGGGCGCGGGCTGGCCATGCATGTCACCTTCGTCGAGCGCATCGGCGCACGCACCATCGTTCATCTCGGCCAGGGCGAGGGCGCCGTGAAAGCGGTGTTCGACAATGATGTCGGGCTGTCGATCGGACAAACCGCGGTCGTCGCGCCCACGGCGTCATCGGTACGCGTCTTCGACGCCGCCAGCGGCGTTGCGATGAGAGCGGGCTGAAACATGGCCGACATCGTCTTCCGCAATGTCACGAAACGCTACGGCACGACGCTCGCCGTCGACGATGCCTCGTTCACCGTCAACGACAACGAGTTCTTCTGCTTCTTCGGGCCGCCGCTGTCGGGCAAGTCGACAATCCTGCGCCTGGTGCTCGGCCTGGAAACGCCGGATGCCGGCGAAATCCTCATCGGCGGCAAGCCGGTCAACGCGGTGTCGCCGGCCGAGCGCAACGTCGCCATGGTGTTCCAGAACCTGGCGCTGTTCCCGCATATGAGCGCGCTCGACAATGTCCGCTTCCCGCTGGTCGAGCGCCGGGTCGCCGAGCTCGATATCAAGAAACGCGTCGCCGATGTCGCGGCCAAGCTGCATATCAGCCATATCCTGCACAAGCCGCCGGCGCAGCTTTCGGGCGGCGAGCGGCAGCGCGTGGCAATCGCGCGTGCGCTGGTGCGCGATCCCAATGCCTATCTCATGGACGATCCGATCTCGGCGCTCGATGCGCGACTGCGCGAGGAAACGCGCGTCGAGCTGAAGCGCATCCAGCGCGAGCTCGGCAAGACGCTGATCTATGTCACCCACGACCAGGAAGAGGCGATGTCGATCGCCGACCGCATCGCTATCCTGGACAATGGCCGTATCAGGCAGATCGGCGCGCCGGCCGAGATCTATGACCGCCCGGCCAGCACTTATGTGGCGCGGCTGCTGGGTTCGCCGGTCATGAATATCCTCAAATCCGTTCGCGGCGAGAGCGGAGTCGAAGCCGCCGAAGGCGTGATCCGCATTGCCGACAAGACGGCTCCCGCCGATGCCGTCGAGATCGGACTCAGGCCGGAAGATATCAGGGTCAAGCCGTGGGCGGATGGCGGCTCGGGTCGCCCGGCGCGGGTGTTCGAGGTCGAGCCGCTTGGCGGCTACACCGTGGTGACGCTCGCCGCCGGGCAGGCGCGACTGAAGGCCTTGCTGCGCGGCCAGCCTGACATCAGGCCTGACGCGATGGTGGCAATATCCTGCGAGCCGGCACGCGTGCATTATTTCGGACAGGGCGGAGGCGCGTTGGCAAGATGAATGCGGCCGCGAGGACAGGATTTCGGGAGGAAGGCATGACAGGCAAGGGCTTCGAGCCGGACGTGAAGGTCCGCACGAAGGAATACCGGATCGGCTGCGTCGGCGCCGGCATGATCATGGCCGAATGCCATCTGGCTGCCTACAAGGAGGCGGGATTCCCGGTGGTGGCGATCGCCTCGCGCACCAAGGCGAATGCGCAAAAGGTCGCCGACCGTTGGAGCATCCCGACCGTCCACGATACGCCCGAACAGCTGATCGAGGACGCAAACGTCGAGATCATCGACCTCGCCTTTCCGCCCGACCAGCAGCCGGCGCTGATCCGCCATGCGCTGAAGCAGAGCCACATCAAAGGGATCCTGGCCCAAAAGCCATTGGCGCTGTCGGTCGAGGAAGCCGTCAGGCTGCGCGACGAGGCGGCGAAGGCCGGCAAGATCCTCTCGGTCAACCAGAACATGCGCTACGACCAGTCGATGCGCGTGTTGAAGCAGATCATCGACAGCGGCGCTCTGGGCGACATCGTCTTCGCACAGATCGACATGCATGCCATCCCGCACTGGCAGACCTTCCTTCAGGGCTATGACCGGCTGACACTCGCCAATATGAGCGTGCATCACCTCGACGTGCTGCGCTTCCTGTTCGGTGATCCCGACGAGATCACGACGCTGACGCGCAAGGATCCGCGCACGGCGTTCGACCATTCCGACGGCATCACCGTCTCGACCTTGCGCTTCCCATCCGGCGTGCTTGCCGTGTCGCTGGAGGACGTATGGTCGGGTCCGCGCCAGGACGACTACACGGACGATCAGCACATCAACTGGCGGGTCGACGGCACCAAGGGCGTCGCCAAGGGCACGATCGGCTGGCCGACGGGTGCCGCCTCGACACTGACTTACGCCTCGGCCGAGACGACCGGCGGCGAGTGGATCAGCCCGAGCTGGGAGACGATGTGGTTCCCGCATGCCTTCATCGGCGTGATGGAGCAGTTGCAGCACGCCGTGAAGACGGGCACGCCGCCGGCGCTCACCGTCGCCGACAACGTCAAGACCATGGCGCTGGTCGAGGCGGGCTACCGCTCGATCGCGTCGGGCCGCACCGTCAAGCTTTCCGAAATCTCGACAAACTCAACCAGCTGAAATCACTGGCAGCTGAAATCACCGGCAGCTGAAATCACTGGCAACTGAATCGCTTACTGGGAGGAATTCACATCATGATGCAGGCAGGCATTTTCACGGGCTATTTCCCGTACGGTCTCGAAGAGACGGCGAAGAAAATCCGCGGGCTCGGTTTCAACACGGTGCAGCTCGACCTGCATTTCAGGGATGTCGACCTGTCGGCCGGCCAGATCACCAAGGACAAGGCCAAGAAGGTGCGCGACGTCTTCCGCGACCACAACCTGCCGGTCTGCTGCGTGTCGGGCTACACCAACATCATTCATCCCGACAAGGCCGAGCGCGACAAGCGCGTCGGCTACCTCAAGGAGATCATCCGCAATGCGCGCGCGTTCGGCTCGCCTTACGTGATTTCGGAAACCGGCACCTACAACACCGAATCCGACTGGGTGCATCACCCCAAGAACAAGACCGAGGAAGGGTTCGAGGAGTGCCGCAAGGTGATCGCGGACCTTGCCCAGACGGCCTATGACCACGGTGCGGTGTTCCTGCTCGAAACCTACGTCAACAACGTCGTCGGCTCGGTCGAGGAGACGGTGAAGATGTTCGCGCAGGTCGACCATCCCGGCCTCGGCCTGCTGATGGACCCGACCAATTATTTCGAGACCCACAACATCGACCGGATGGATCAGATCCTGAACCAGGTGTTCGACACGCTGACCGACAAGATCAAGATCGCGCACGCCAAGGACGTCAAGCGCTCGGGCGACGACAAGTCGGAGAAGCATGCCGACATCGGCGACGCCGACGCGATGGAAAGCCACACCTTCCGCGGCGTCGGCGAGATCGAACTGCCGGCGCCCGGCCTCGGTTCGCTGAACTACGACCTCTATCTCCAGCGGCTGGCCGAGAAGCATCCGAACATCCCTGTGATCATCGAGCATCTGTCGGAGGACGACGTACCGCGCGCCAAGACATTCCTCGATGGGAAATTCCGCGCCAACGGCCTGTGATGGCCGGCCGCGCCGCCGGTGCATGGCGGCGCGGCTTCAAACAAGGGAGGAAAGAATGTTGAAATTCGCATTGAAATTGGCCGCCGCCGCGACAGTGCTCGCCGGCATTGCCCTTGGCACGGCGGCGCAGGCGCAGGACGGCCAGAAGACCTTCTATCTCTTGTCGCATGGCGGCCCGTCGGATGCGTTCTGGATCGACTGGAACGCCGGCGCGACCAAGGCCTGCGACCAGCTCAAGGTGACCTGCAAGATCTCCTTCAGCGGCGGCGACATGGCGGCGCAAAAGGAGGCCTTCAACTCGGCGCTTGCCGCCAAACCCGACGGCATCGCCACGACATCGGCGCAGCCCGGCCTGTGGACCGAAGAGGTGAAAGCGGCAAAGGCCGCCGGCATCCCGATCGTGTTCTTCAACACCGACGATCCGGCGACAGGACGGCAGGCCTATGTCGGGGCCGACCTCAGGGAAGCCGGCGTCACCTGGGCCAAATATCTGGTGGACAAAAAGATGGTGAAGCAGGGCGACAAGGTCTTCCTGCCGGTAGAGGTTCCCGGCGCCAGCTATCAGCAACTCGAGACCGAGGGCATCGCCAGTGTTTTCGATCCGTTGGGGATCAAATATGACGTGGTCGACTGCGGCACCGATCCGGCTGGCATCATCGCCAAGATGACCGACTACATGGTCGCCAACAATCCGCCGGCGATCATCGCGCTCGGCGATTCCGTGGCGGCCAGCGTCAAGCGCGTCTTCGATGGCGCCGGTGTGCCGGCAGGCAAGATCCCGGTCGTCGGCTGGGGCAATTCCAAGGAGACGGCGCAGGCCGTCAAGGACGGCTTCGTCAACGCCGCCGCCTGGCAGTACCCGTCGGCGCAAGGTTTCATGCCGGTGGCGCTGCTCGGGCTTGCCGCCTCTGGCGAGCCGATCGGCTACGACGTCCACACTTTCGGTCTCTACGATGCCTCCAGCGTCGAGCCGATCCTGAAACTCTACGACAAGAAATGAGAAAACCAGCGCCCGCTGCGAAGGCGGCGGGCGTCTTTCAAGCATGGTCCAAGCAGTCATGACAATTGCCGCAGAAGACGACGCGCCGAGGGTGAAGGGCAGATCGCGCCTGATGCGCTCGCCGCAATTCTCCTCCTTCGTCATCCTCATCATTTTGCTGGCGGTGTTCGCTGTCGCCGACGCCAATTTCCTGTCGCCGCTCAACATCTCCAACATGATGGCATTCCTGCCCGAGCTCGGCATCATCGCGCTCGGCATGACACTGCTCTTGACGGCGGGCGAATTCGATCTTTCCGTAGGCGCGGTGTTTGGACTGGCGCCAGTGGTGGTGATGCTGCTGGTGCAGAATGGCGGCGTGGATATAGGTGTCGCGCTTCTGGCCGGACTCGTGCTGTGCATCTCGATCGGCGCGATCAACGGGCTGATCGTCACCAAGATCGGCATCTCCTCCTTCCTGGTGACGCTGTCGATGCTGCTCGTCGTGCGCGGGGCAGCGCTCTACATCACGCAAGGCTTTCCGCTGAAATCCTGGGACCAGCCGGGCTTCTTCGTGACGCTGCTCGCCGGCAGCTTCAACATCGGTTCGTTCCGCTTCTATACCTCGCTGTGGTGGTTCATCGGCCTCTCGCTGTTTGCCATCTACATCCTGCGTTACGCCAAGCTCGGCAACTGGATCAGTGCGATTGGTTCTAATCGCAACGCGGCGGTGGCGCGCGGCGTTCCCGCCGACACCGTCAAGATCTGGCTGTTCATCGCGACCTCGGTGCTGGCCGGCCTTGCCGGCATGATCAGCGCCTTCCGCATCTCGGCCGCCTCGCCGGTGGCCGGCACCGGCTATGAGCTGGAGGTGATTGCCATGGTGGTGGTCGGCGGCACGGCGCTGACCGGCGGACGCGGCACCATCCTTGGCACAATCGTCGGCGCGCTGATGCTGCGCGCCATCCGAAACGGCATCGTGCTGATTGGCGTGCCGGGGCTCGCCTACAACATCTTCGTCGGCCTTATCATCCTCGCCATGCTCATCCTGCACGCTTTGCTGCAGAAGAACGCCGCAAGGGGCTGACGATGATGCAAGACGTACTTCGGCTGCAGAACCTGCAAAAGTCCTTCGGCAGCGTGCGCGCGCTGAAGAACGCCTCGCTGATACTGCGGGAAGGCGAGGTGGTGGCGCTGCTTGGCGACAATGGTGCGGGCAAATCGACGCTGATCAAGGCGATTTCGGGCGTGTTCCCTGTCGACCGGGGCGATATCTTTGTGCGTGGCGAGAAGGTCTCGATCCGCTCGACGCGCGATGCGATGGATCTCGGCATCGAGACCATCCATCAGGACACGTCGCTGGCGCCGGACCTCAGCATCGCGCGCAATCTTTTCCTCGGCCGCGAGCCGGTCAATTTCGGTTGGCTCGGCGTGTTCGCGCCGCTCGATCTCGCGAAGCTGCGCAAGGCCGCTTCAGAATTGCTGAAACGCGTTGGCATTTCCAAAAACCTCGACGCCGACGCGCTGGTCTCGACGTTGTCGGGCGGCGAACGTCAGTCGATCGCCATCTCGCGCGCCATGCAGTTTGCAGCCAAGGTCATCATCCTCGACGAGCCGACCAACAATCTCGGCGTCGAGGAAACCCACGGCGTGCTGCGTTTCGTCAAGGAGGTGCGCGACGCCGGCCATTCGGTGCTGCTCATCACCCACAACATCCACCATGTCTTCCAGGTCGCCGACCGCATCGTCGTCATGCGGCGGGGCGAGATCGTCGCCGAACAGACGGTCGCCGACACCGATCTGCTGACCGTGGAAAGCATCATCACCGGCGCCGACATGTCGGCCCTGCTCAAGGAGGCGAGGGCAAAGTGAAGGGCGTCGCATGGTAGAGCTCTACGGCAAGACGCTGTCGCGCCGGCAAGTGGCCGAGCGATCAGGCATGCTGTCGCAATTCGCCGGCGTGCGGCTGATGACGCTCGGCGACGGTGTGGAGCGCGGCATCCGCATGCTCGAATTCCGCACCGGCTCGGGCCTGCGCTTCACCGCGCTGGTCGACCGGGCGCTCGACATCGCCGATTGCGACTATAGGGGGCAGGCGATCGGCTGGCATTCGCCGAGCGGTTTTCGCAACCCCGGCCTGCATGAGTATGAAGGGGAAGGGGGGTTGGCCTGGGCGCGCTCTTTCTCCGGCCTGCTGGTCACCTGTGGCCTCGATCATATTCTGGCCCGCGAAGACGTGCCGGCCGACAGCTACAACTACCCGGGCAAGAAGACGGTGCTCCATTCGCTGCATGGCCGTGTCGGTACGATCCCGGCGCGGCTCACCGGCTATGGCGAGCGTTGGGACGGCGACCGCTGCGTGCTGTGGGCCGAAGGCCTCGTCCAGCAGTCGACGGTGTTCGGCGAGGATCTGCATCTCATCCGCCGCATCGAGGCCGATGTCGGCGGCAACGAGATCCGGCTTTCCGACCGCGTCGTCAATCACGGCTTCAACCGCACCCCGCATATGTATTTCTACCACATCAATATCAGCCATCCCTTGCTGGATGAGGGCTCCCGCTATCTGGCGCCGATCCGCGACGTCGTCTGGGCCTGCCATGCCGGCGAGCGCTACGAGGCACAGGGGGTCGGCTATCGCACGGCGCCGGCGCCGCAACCAAGCTTCAGCGAGCAGGTCTGGCAGCATGAGATGGCTGCCGATGCCCATGGCGAGGTGCCGGTGGCCGTCGTCAACGACGGGATTGGGGTCGGTCTCGAACTGGTGACGCACAAGGACCAGTTGCCGTGTGCCTATCAGTGGCAGAATTTCCAGGCCGGGCAGTACGCGCTGGGCATAGAGCCATCGACCCACCACGTGCTCGGTAATCTCGCCGCCCGCGAGCGCGGCGAGATGATCTGGCTGGAGCATGGCGAAAGCCGGGCGTACGACGCGGTGTTCCGGGTTCTCGATGGCGCCGGTGAGATCGCAGCGGCCGAAGCCAGGATCGCGGCTATCGCCCGGCAGCCCGCGCAGGATTATCCTCAGCCTTCCGGAAACTTTCCAAGACTGGCCGGCAGGACATGAGCGCGACATTTATCCAAAGCAAGCCCTCCGGCCGGCGGACCGGATTGCCAGCGGTGCGCGACGGTTGGAGGTCAGTGTGACGACGATGGCAAAAAAGCGCGACTACAGCCTTGTCGGCGAAAGCACCAGGGCGGCGATCGAGACCGGGCTTGCCTCGGCCGAATGGTACCATACCGACGTCCCGCGCAAGGCGATGAAGGAACTGATGCAGCGTTCCGACGGGCCGGCGATCCGCGACACCATCATCTGGATTGTCGCGATCCTCGGTTCGGCCGCCGGTATTGTCTGGTTCTGGGGTTCGTGGTGGATGGTGCCGTTCCTGTTCGTCTACGGCGTGCTCTACGGCTCGTCGAGCGACTCGCGCTGGCACGAATGCGGCCATGGCACGGCCTTCCGTACGCGCTGGATGAGCGATGTCGTCTACCACATCGCCTCGTTCATGCTGATGCGCAATCCCGTGCAATGGCGCTGGAGCCATGCCCGCCATCACACCGACACCATCATCGTCGGCCGCGATGCCGAGATCGCCGTCATGCGTCCGCCGGATCTTTTGAAGGCCGCGCTTGCCTTCACCGGCATTCTCGATTTCCGCTATTCGCTGCCGACGCTGGTGCGCCAGGCATTTGGCACGCTGTCGGACGAGGAGAAGAGCTACATCCCCGAGATGGAACAGCATAAGGGCGTGGTCGCGGCCCGCTGGCACGTCGCGATCTATGTGGCGACAATCGCCCTCGCGATCGCGTTGAGGTCATGGATCCCGCTGGTGCTGATCGGTCTACCGCGCCTCTACGGTACCTGGCACATGGTGATGACCGGCCTGCTGCAGCATATCGGCTTGGCCGACAATGTCGTCGACCATCGGCTCAACACACGCACCGTCTACATGAACCCGATCAGCCGGTTCATCTACTGGAACATGAACTATCATGTGGAACACCACATGTTCCCGATGGTGCCCTATCATGCGCTGCCCAGGCTGCACGAACTGATCAAGCATGATCTGCCCGCGCCCAATCCCTCGATGTGGCATGCCTATCGCGAGGTCTGGCCGGTCCTGCTCAGGCAGCTGAAATACGAGGATTACTACCTCAAGCGCGAATTGCCGCCGACGGCGAGGCCCTATCGCGGCGAATTCCACGAGGTCGATATGTCGGCGGCGGCCGAATAGCGATCGCGAATGGTTGCAGGAGATTGAGATGGCGGATTGGCTTGAAGCTTGCGCGGTGGGCGATGTCGAGGAAGAGGATGTCATCCGCTTCGACCATGGTGGGCGGACGTTCGCGATCTATCGCTCCCCGGACGACGAATTCTTCGCCACCGATGGTTTTTGCACGCATGAAAAGGCGCATCTGGCCGACGGGCTTGTGATGGACGACATCATCGAATGTCCCAAGCACAATGGCCGCTTCAACTACAAGACCGGGCAGGCCAAGGGCGCGCCGGTCTGCGTCAACCTCGCGACCTATCCGGTGAAGGTCGAGGCCGGTAAGGTGATGATCCAGATCTGAAGCGGGGGCATGATCAACCGATCGGCATCGCGATGGTAACCAACAGAGGGACGTTTTAATGAGCCGAAAGAGACCGACCGTCGCCGATTTGCGCGCCATGAAGGGCAAGCGTCAGCTGACCATGCTGCGGGTGCTGACCCTGGACGAGGCGGAGGCCGCCGAGCGGGCAGGGGTCGACATCGTCTCGGTGCCTCCCGAACTGGTGCTCAATCCGCAATACCGCGATGCGGCACCCAGCCTGTTCACCATGCCCGGCGACAATTTCTTCGAAATCGGCACCGCGGATGATTTCGTCCGCTGGGCCTTCCGGCTCTATAAGGCAAGCGCCGACGCGGTCTATTGCAGCGCCGGCTACGCAACCATCAAGCGGATGGCGGACGATGCCATTCCCGTCATCGGCCATGTCGGCCTCATTCCTTCCCGCGCGACCTGGACAGGTGGCTTCAAGGCGGTTGGCAAGTCCGCCGACACGGCCATGCAGGTGTTCGAGGCGGTGAAGCAACTGGAGGCGGCCGGCGCCATTGGCGCCGAGATCGAGGTGGTGCCGGTCGAGGTCGCCAAGGCGATCTCGGAGCGCACGTCGCTGATCATGCTGTCGATGGGCGCGGGCACGGGCTGCGACGCGCAATATCTGTTCGCCGACGACATCCTTGGCCAGAACAGGGGTCACATGCCCCGCCACTCCAAGGTCTATCGCAACTTCGCCGCCGAGTATGACCGGCTGCAGGCGGAACGGGTGGCGGCATTTTCCGAATTCGTCGCCGATGTCAACGGCGGCGCCTATCCCGAGGACCGGCACATCGTGCACATGGATCCGGCCGAGCTACGCCTGTTCCTCGACAAGGTCGGCCGGGGATAAGGCCGGCTGCCACGCACTGCCGGCCAGTGCGGCGTTGAGTGCTTCCGCATCGACGCCGAGCGGCCGGTCCTCCTTCAGCGTCAGAACGAACGCGCGTATCGCCGTGTGGACAGCTGATGTGCGTGGCGCCAGCGTCAACCCTTCACGCAAGTCGATTGCCTGTGCCGCCGCCATCAGTTCGAAAGCGATCAGCCGGCGCCACAGCACGATCATGTCCGCGCATTTCGATATCGCCAGCGGCGTCTGCGTGGCGTGATCCTCGACGCCTTCCGACACCGGCAGGAAATCGAGCATCACCGGATTGGCCTTGTGGCGGATGGCGGCCAGGATCGATGTCGCCGTCTTCTGCAGCGGCACGAAGCCGGCCGAGGCGCCACCGGCCGGCGACAGGTACTTGGGCAGGCCGTTGCGGCCCGAACCGGTGAGCTGGATGAAGCGGGCGGCACTTGCGGCGGCGCATTGCGCGATTGCGAGGCCTAGTGTCTCGAAAGCGAGCGCCAGCGCCGCCGTGTGGAAGTTGCCAGTCGACATCACCACGCCGTCGTCGCCCAGCACCAGCGGATTGTCGGCGGCGGCATTGAGTTCGATCTCGACGGCGCGTCTTGCCTGGCCGATCGCCTCGATCAGCGCGCCATGGATCGAGGGCATGCAGCGGATCGACAGCGGATCCTGTATGGTGGTGGGCGCCGGCGCTTCGTCGCGGGCGAGAAGATCGTGCAGCGCCTTGGCGGCTTCCTGCTGGCCGACGGCCGGCCGCGCCATGTGCAGGCGGGGATCGAGGATGGCGCGATTGGCGCCGATCCCTTCCATTGTCAACGCGCCAGCCTGCTGTTGTTGGGCCAGAGCCGACAGCGCGTCCGTGACAACAAGCGCGCCGCTGCCGGCGGAGACGGCGGATGCGTTGATCAGCGACAGCCCATCCTTGGGCGCCAGGCCGATGGGGCCGAGGCGGGCCATCATCAGCGCCTTGACCGCCGGCATGCGCCTTCCCTGATAATCAGCCTCGCCTTCGCCGATCAGCAGGCGAGCAAGCGCCGTCATCAGCACCAGGTCGCCGGCGCCGATCGATCCCAGCGACGGCATCACCGGATGGACGCCGGCATTGAGCGCGTCGGCCAAGGCGACAAAGACTGACGGGGAGAGGCCGGACCCGCCGGCCGACAGCATTGTCAGGCGGGCAAGCATGGTTGCCCGCACGACCTCGACCGGCAGGGCCTCGCCGACCGCGCCGCTGCGGCCATCGAGCAACTGGCGCTGGAAGGCGCTGGCGTCACCCTCGACCGATGTGCCGAGATTGGCGCCGAGCCCGGTGTTCAGGCCGTAGATCTGCTGGCCGGAGGCCGCAGCCTGATCGAGCACTTTTCGCGCCTTCTCCAGCCTGCCGATGACATCGGCTCCGATTTCCACCTTGCGCGCCTCGCGGGCGACAGCGGCGACATCGCCGATACTGACGCCAGCCCCGGTGAGGACTAGCGCGGTCATGCGAAGCGCAACCTTTGGCCGATGCCTTGCGCCTGTGCCTTGGCCAGCATCGCCTTGCCGAGCGCAATGTCGGACAGCGACAGGCCGCGATGCCAGAACAGGATTGTTTCGTCGTCACTTTGCCGTCCCGGCTTGAGTCCGGCGGCGATCTGGCCGAGTTCGGCATGCAGCGTTGCTTCGCTCAGCCGTCCGGCCTCGACATGGGCGCGCAGCGAGCCGAACTTGCCGCCTTTGCACTGGCCCCAATCGTCGACGACCATCTTCTGCATGATGTCGGTCAGCGACAGCTCCACCGCGCTCATCGTGCCATAGGGCACGACCAGCGCACCCGGCTTGATCCATTCTGTCTTCAGCAACGGCTGCGGCTCGGGCAGGCGCGATGCTTCGACGACAATGTCGGCGCCCTTGACGCAGCCCTCCCAGTCGGCGACCGCAGTGACGGGTTTGCCAAGGTCGACGGAGAGTTTTGCTGCAAAGCCATCGCGGCTTTCCGGCCGGCGCGAATGGACGCGGATTTCGTCGAAATCGAAGAGATGGTCGAGCAGGCGCACGTTCCAATAGGCGGTGCCGCGTGCGCCGATATGGGCGAGCACCTTCGAATTCTTGCGAGCGAGGTGTTTGGCGCCGATCGCGGTGACGGCGCCGGTGCGCATGTCGGTGATGACGGTGGCGTCGAGGATGGCGCGCGGCGTGCCGGTGCGCGGGTCGAACAAATTGAGGATGCCGAATTCCGACGGCAGGCCGTGAAGATAGTTGTCGACATAGTCGCCGACGATTTTCACGCCGGCCACGTCGAGCGGCGCCACGTAGCCGCGCAAAACATTGAAATGGCCGTGGAAGGATGGGTCGGGTTCGAGGTGGACACGCGGCTCGATCACCGTCTGGCCCTTGCCTTGCGCAACGAGCCCGGCCTCGACCGCGCCGATGATCTCGGCATCGGTCATGGCAAGCGCTTCGATGTCCAGGGCATTGAGATAGTCGATATAGATGGGCTTCATGCGCACGCTGTTCCTCGGCCACCCGCCCATCCATAACAGGCCGCGGCGCGACACGAAAGTTTGTTGGCTGTTGTCTGGACGCGGTCGGCCAAATGCTGTTCAAAGCGGTCCGTCATGACTGCCGTTTCCGAGACCGAAGCTTCAGCCGACCCAGCCGGGAATTCGCGGCGTGTGGCGCTGATCGTCGCCATCGCCTTTTTCATGCAACTGCTGGATTCGACGATCATCTCGACCTCGCTGCCGCAGATGGGCGCCTCCTTCGGTGTGCCGGCGGTGGCGATGAGCATCGGCATCACCGTCTACATGCTGACCATGGCGGTGTTCGTACCGCTGTCGGGCTGGCTCGCCGACCGTTTTGGCGCACGCAACATCTTCCTCGCGGCAATCGCGCTGTTCACGCTGGCTTCGTTTGCCTGCGGCTTTTCGCAGAACCTGACCGAATTTGTCGTTGCCCGTGCCGTGCAGGGCCTGGGCAGCGCGCTGATGACACCGGTCGGCCGCATCCTAGTGCTGCGCAACGCGTCGAAATCCGAATTGCTCAACGCCACGGCGCTGATCACCTGGCCGGCGCTGTTCGCGCCTGTCGTCGGGCCGGTGCTTGGCGGCTTCATCACCACCTATCTGTCCTGGCACTGGAATTTCTTCATCAACATCCCGCTCGGCGTGATCGGGCTGGCGCTGGTCGCCCGTTTCATCCCGGGCGACCGTGAAGCCGATGCCAAGCCACTCGACTGGCCGGGTTTTTTCCTGACCTCGCTGGGGCTCGCCTGCCTGCTCTATGGTCTCGAGCGCATCGCGCATCCGGAAGATGGCGCCTGGCCGACGGTGGGGCTGATCGTTGCCGGCATCGTCGTCGGCTGGGTAGCGGTGCGGCATCTCCGTCGCGCGCCGCATCCGCTGCTCGACCTCTCCTCGTTCAAGGTGCAGACCTTCGCCATCTCGACGCTTGCCGCCGGCACCATCTTCCGGGTGGCGATCAACGCCACGCCATTCCTGTTGCCGCTGCTGTTCCAGGTCGGCTTCGGGCTATCGCCGGTCGATGCCGGCATGATGATCCTGGCCTATTTCCTCGGCAATCTCGGCATGAAGACGGTGACGACGCCGACGCTGCGCCGCTTCGGCTTTCGCTCGGTGATGGTCGTCAACGGCATCATCGCGTCCGCATCGATCATGGCGTGTGCGGCGATCTCGCCACAGACGCCTCAGGCCCTGGTGGTGGCGCTGATGCTGATCGCCGGCCTGACGCGCTCGATGCAGTTCACCGCGCTCAACACGCTGGCCTTCGCCGATATCGCGGCTGGGCAGCGCAGCTCCGCGGCGACGTTATCCTCCATGCTGCAGCAGGTGGCGATGCTGTTCGGCGTTGCCGTGGCGGCGGCGATCCTCAACCTGTCGCAGATCGCCAGGGACCGGCCGGCGCTCGATCTCGTCGATTTTCGAGCAGCCTTCCTGGTGATCGGCGTCATCGGACTGGTTTCGTCGTTCCGTTTCCTGGTGTTGCCGAAGACCGCCGGCGCCGAGGTCTCGGGCCATATTGCCGGAAACTGAAATCGAATTTTCCCGTCGATCGCAGGGTTAAATTCCGTCTTCGCCTTTCGGCTTGGTGCGGTATCTTCGCGGGCACCGACGATGACGCAAACAATTGCCAAAAGCGCAGGAGTTTCCGGGCATTGCGCCAGATTCGGCAATCAATGCGTCCACTTTGCGAATCTCATCGCCAGACCGCCTTTTGAACGCGGATTCATTTGACGAAGCAGCGCTGAGCCGATTAGCTTTCTCTCCCAGGGATGGCAGCGCTGCCACCGGGGTGAAAGCAGACAATGAACATGGGCGGCTGGCTGAACTTCAGGAGCCTGAATCAGGAAGGCATTGTCTTTGCCATAGCGGTGGTGCTGTTCGTTGCCGCGGCTATAGGCCTGCCCGGCTTCATCGATGCCAACAATCTCGTCGCCATCGTCCGCTCGGTCTCGGTGCTGGGTATTCTGGCGCTGGGCATGGCGGTCGTCATCATCGGCCGCGGCATTGACCTGTCGGCGGTGGCGATCATGGCGATGTCGGTCGCCTGGTACCTGCAACTGCTCAATACCGGAACGCCGGATGGGCTGGCCTTCACCTATGTGCTGGCCGGCGTGCTCGCCATCGGCCTGCTCAACGGCTTTCTCGTCGCCTACGCCGATGTGCCGGCGATCTTCGTCACCCTGGCGACCGGCTCCTTCGTCTTCGGCTATGTCCGTTCGCAATTGATCACCCAGGACGCGGTGCCGGTGCCGCAGGGCCATTGGGTGGAACTGCTCGGCGGCCTGCGCTTCCTCGACGTCCCGATCGAGGTGTTCGTCTTCGCGGGTCTCGCCTTCCTGTTCTTCCTGTTCCTGCGCTACACCAAATGGGGCCGCTATATCTATTTCGCCGGCGACAATCCGGTCGCGGCGCGCAATATCGGCATTCCGGTACGGCCGATGCTGGTGCTGCGCTATGTGCTGTCCGCTTTCGTGGCACTGATCGCCGGCCTTTTGACCGCGGCCAGCCTGCATTCGATCAACACGCGCGTCGTCAATTCGACGCTGCTCTACGACATCGTGCTGGTGGCGGTGATCGGCGGCATCGGGCTGTCGGGCGGGCGAGGCGGGGTGCGCAACGTGCTGGTCGGGGCAGCACTCATCGGCATCCTGCTCAACGCCATGACCATCATCGATATTCCGCTGCTCTACCAAAACCTGATCAAGGCGGCGATCCTGCTTGGCGCCATCATCGTCGACGGCATCATCAATCCACGTGACGAACAGACAGCCCAGCAGGGCGACATTTAGAGCAGATGGGCTAGCCCATCTGCTCGGGGTACCCGGCGCGATCGGGGCGATCGGCCGGCAATGAAAACCGAACCAGAGGATGACACATGAAACTGATCAGGACACTCATGGCGGCGGCCACGGCCCTTGCCGTCACCGCCTTCGCGGCGCCGACCTTCGCCGCCGACGATCCAGGCCCCCCTGCCTATGCGCAAGCGCTGAAAGGCAAGCGCGTCATGCTGGTGCCGCTGGCGATGGGCTTCGACCTGGCGCAGGGCTGGGCGCATTACCTGAAGAAGGAAGTCGAGGCCTGGGGCGGCACGTTCGAGACGCGTGATCCGAACTGGGTGGTCGATGCCGGAGCGCAGGCGATCACCGATGCAATCTCGTCGGACACGAGGCCCGATGTGCTGATCATCCATGCGCCGGACCTCAACTCCTATTCCAAGCTGATGAAGAAGGCGCAGGCCGCCGGCACCTATGTGATCCTCGTCGACAATCCGGCGAATTTCCCCGCCGACGCCTTCGTCGGCAGCGACTGGGACCGGCTCGGCCAGCTCGAGGCCGAAGCCGCGATCAAGGGCTGCGGCGAGAACTCATCCAAGAAGATCGGGCTGGTGCAGGGCGACCAGGCCAACTCTTCCAGCCTCTACCAGTATGCCGGCATCATGAAGGTGCTGGACAAGCATCCCGACTTCAAGGTCGTGGCCAAGCCCGACTCCAACTGGGATGCGACGACGTCGCGCAACGTGACGACGACCATGCTGCAACAGAACCCGGACATCTGCTCGATCATCGACTTCTGGGATGGTGACGCGACCGGCGCATCCGCCGCGATCCGCGACGCCAAGCTCGACGGCAAGGTGTTTTTGGTCACCACCGGCGGCGGCGAAAAAGCGGCCGATTGCGACAAGCTGCAGGACGGTACTTACGGTGCTGTCGTCATGACGGAACTTGCCCGGCAGTCGGGCGACATGAACGCTATCATCAAATTCCTGCTGCAGAGCGGCCAGCCGGCCGGCACTTCGCACACCTACATCTATACGCTGGAGAAGGCGACGACGAAGGCCGATCTCAAGCCGGACAGCTGCTGGGACCTGAAGGCGCTGCAGGCCGAAGCGGCGGCGAAGTAAGCCGATTGCCGTCAGCTGGTATCAGCGAGGCGGCCGGACAATCCGGCCACCTCTTCTCTTTCCTTGTTCTCTCGTGCCCGCAGTGACCTGATGACCTTTCGCGAACGCCTGCAGTCCTGGCGCTACAATCTCGTGCCCGACCATCTGGTCGGCGAGATCCTGACCAAGCGCTGGACCGACAACGCCATTCCGTTCCTGGCGTTGGTGGCGACGCTCGGCGTGTTCGGGTCGATCATTCCAGGCTTCTTCAAGCTCTCCTCGCTGCAGGAATCGACCCGGCAACTCGGCGAATTCTCGATGGTGGTCACCGGCATGACGGTGGTGATGCTTGGCGGCGGCATCGATCTCTCGGTCGGCTCGATCTTCGCGCTGTCCTGCTTTTCCGCGGTCTATGTCTTCTTCATCCTCGAACAATCGATCTGGCTGGCGCTGGCCGCCTCGCTCGCCACCGGTCTCGTCTTCGGCGCGATCAACGGCTATCTCGTCGGGTACCTGCGGCTGCGTGCCTTCCTCACCACGCTGGTCACCTTCATCTTCGGACGGGCGCTGTTCGACATCCTGGTCACCACCTATGCCGCCGACGTACAGCTTTCGACCGCTACGTCCGACGTGCTCGATTTCATCGGCGACAGCACTTTCTGGGGTCTATCCGTTTCGGTGTGGCTGGCGATCATCCTGGCCATCGTCACCCATATCGCGCTGACACGCTCACGTCCCGGCTGGCATGTGCTGGCGGTGGGTGGCTCCCGGCGCTCGGCGCACAATGCCGGCATCCGGGTGCGCCGTACCGTGTTCATGACCTATGTCTTTTCCGGTTTCTGCGCCTCGATCGGCGGCTTTCTCATCGCTTGCCGCCTGAGCGGGGCAGGGCCGGGCACAGGCCTCAACCTCGAGATCATGGCGCTGACGGCGGCGGTGGTCGGCGGCGTCAGCCTCGGCGGCGGCCGCGGCTCGGTGATCAAGGGCCTGATGGGCGCCATCATCGTGCTCACCATGACCAATGGGCTGATCCGGCTTGGCTACGGCACCGGCACCAACCAGATGGTACTGGGCATCATGCTGGCGGTGGCGGTGACCATCGACATCCGCTGGCTGAAGAACCGCCACAAGGTGCTCAACGAGGTCTATGTCGCGCCGGTCTATCTCAAGATGGGCAAAACACAGTCCGCGGTGCCGGGCTCCGGCACGCCTTACGCCCTCGACAACCGACTATCGGCTGCGGACCATATCGGGCTCGGTGAGCTGGAAGGGCCAGAAGACGTCATCCTCGACCGCGATGACAATCTCTATTGCGGCACGCGCCATGGCGAGATCGTCCGCTTCTTCGCGCCGGACTATGTCAGGTCGGAAGTGTTCGCCCATATTGGCGGGTTTCCGCTGGGGCTGGCTTTCGACAAGTCGGGCAATTTGATCAGCTGCGTCGGAGCCATGGGGCTGTATTCGGTTTCGCCGCAGCGCGAAGTGAAACGGCTGTCGGCGGAGACGTCGCGCTCCTGGACGTCGATCGTCGACGATGCGCGGCTGCGCGATCCCAATGATTGCGACATCGCGCCGGACGGCCGCATCTATTTTACGGACTCGACCAAGCGCTATGATGCCCATGATTGGGCGCTGGATTCGATCGAAAACCGCGCCACAGGCCGGCTGCTGGTCTACGATCCCAGGGATGGGTCGACGAAGACGCTGCTCGACGGCTACCGCTACACCAATGGTGTCTGCATGGCGCATGACGGCAAGTCGCTGTTCTTCGCCGAAAGCTGGGCCTGCCGGGTGCACCGCTATTGGCTGGACGGGCCGAAGGCCGGCACCGCCGAATGCCTCATCCGCGACATGCCGGGTTATCCCGACAACATCAACCGGGCGTCGGACGGCAATTACTGGATGGCGTGGCTGGGCATGCGCACGCCGAGCTTCGACCTCTCGCTGCGCCATCCCGACATGCGCAAGCGCATGACGCGCCGGCTGCCGCAGGACGAATGGCTGTTTCCCAACATCAACACCGGCGGCGTGGTGAAATTCAACGAAAAGGGCGGCATCGTCGAGGCGATGGGCGACTTGACAGGCGGTGCGCACCCGATGGTCACCTCGATGCGCGAGCACAAGGGATATCTCTTCGTCGGCGGCATCCTCAACAATCGCATCGGCCGCTACAAAATTGCCGGCGCCGACCCGAGCTGGACCAGCCCCGCCTCCTACTGGGGAGCGAAGCCATGATCCTCGATCCGATCCTGGATATGTTTCGTGGCAAGGCGGTGACTATCCCGCCGCTCGACGGCGCCTTCCGCCCCAACACGCGGCTCGATGATGCGCCGGCGTTCGCCGAGCTGACCGAGCCGGACAATCTGCTGGTTGCCGATGGCCGGCTGCTGGCCTCCAGCGGCAACGCCGTCTGCGCGATTACTGTCGGTGTAGCACCTGTCGCAGTCGAGACCTTTCCGTCTCCAGTCGCGGCGCTGGCGCTGTCGCCTTCGGGCGAACTGACGGTGGGGCTGGAGAGCGGCAAGCTGTTGATCGCGGGCAGGGAGGTGTCCTTGCCGGCAGGGATCGGCTGCATCACCGCGCTTGCCTATGCAGGAGATGGTACGCTGTGGCTGGCCAATGGTTCGGCCGAATTCGCGCCGTCGCAATGGGCCGCCGACCTGATGAAGAAGGGCGCGTCCGGTTCGCTTTGGGCTCGGGCGGCGGGTGGCGCGTTCCGCAAGGTGGCTGGCGACATCGCTTTTCCCTATGGACTTCACATCCTTGGCAGCGATGTGCTGGTCAGCGAAAGCTGGCGCCACCAGCTTGTCCGTTTCGATGGCGCGACCGGCAACCGCTCGACGGTGCTGACGCATCTGCCCGGCTATCCCGCGCGGCTGTCGCCTGCTGGCGATGGCGGGGCGTGGCTGACGCTGTTCGCGCCACGCAACCGGCTGATCGAATTCGTGCTGCAGGAGACGCACTACCGTCAGGACATGCTCGACCAGGTGCCGCCGGCCTACTGGATTGCCCCGACGCTGGCATCCAGCCGCAGTTTCCTCGAGCCGCTGCAATGCGGCGGCATCCGCACGATGGGCATTCACAAGCCGTGGTCGCCCAGCCGCTCCTACGGGCTGGTGGTCCGGCTCGACCGGGAGATGCAACCACAATTCAGCCTGCACAGCCGCGCCAACGGCACGCGCCACGGCATCTGCAGCGTGGTGGAGAAAGGCGGCGAGCTGTTCATTGCTTCCAGGGGTGGCGATTGCGTGCTGGCCGTCGACCTTGCCTCGGGAGGTTTCTGATGGAACCGATCGTTCGCCTTGAAAACGTCACCAAGAATTACCGCGGCGTGCCCGCGGTGAAGAACGTCAGCTTCGAGCTACGCAAGGGCGAAATCCATGCGCTGCTCGGCGAGAATGGTGCCGGCAAGTCGACACTGACCAAGATCATCGCCGGTGTGGTCGATGCCACGTCGGGCAAGATGTTCCACAAGGGGCGGGAGATCGCCTACGCCTCGCCGCATGCGGCGCTCGAGGCCGGCATCGCCATGGTGTTCCAGGAGACCAGCCTGGTGTCGTCGATGACGGTGGCGCAAAACCTCTATCTCGGTACTGAAAAATTCCTCAACCGGCTGCGCGGCACGTATATTTCAGCACAGCAGTTCCTGCAGTCGCTGAATTTTCCGGTCGATCCCAACGCCACGGTGGCGACACTGGGTGCCGCCAAGCGGCAGATGGTCGAGATCGCGCGCGCCGTGCACCACAATGCCGAGATCATCATCTTCGACGAGCCGACGGCGACGCTGACGCCGGAGGAGAAGCGGCATTTCTTCGCGCTGATCCGGCGGCTGAAGGCGAACGGTGTGTCGATCGTCTTCATCAGCCATGCTCTCGAAGAGGCTCTGATGATCGCCGACCGCATCACGATCCTGCGAGACGGCGAACTGGTCATCACCGACGACACATCAACCTTCGACCGCGAAAAGATCGTCGCCGCCATGGTTGGGCGAACGCTGTCGGGACAGATTTACCGCCAGCGCGACGAAGCCAAGCTGCGCAAGGCCGGCAAGAAGGTGCTCTCGGTGCAGGACATCTCGATGAGCAATGTCGTGCGCAACAATTCCTTCTCGATCTTCGAAGGCCAGATCACCGGCGTGTTCGGGCTGATCGGTTCCGGCCGCACCGAGACCTTCAAGATCGTGTCGGGCATCTACAAGCGCGATTTTTTGCGCGGTGGGGCGATCGAACTGGACGACAGGCCGGTGCGCTACCTCGTGCCGAGCGAAGCGGTGGCGGACGGCATCGTCTATGTCACCGAGGACCGCAAGAGCGAAGGTATCTTCGAAACGATGGGCATTGCCGAGAACCTGTTCGGCGGGCTGCTGGCGGCAGGCCGCGAACAGGCCTGGGTGATCAACCAGCAGGAAATGCGTCAGCTTTCGGCGGAATGGACCAAGACGCTGAACATCAAGGCGATCAACGACAATGCGCGCGTGGTCGAGCTGTCCGGCGGCAACCAGCAGAAGGTGGTGATCGGCAAGGGGCTGGTGCAGCAGCCGCGCATCGTCATATTCGACGAGCCGACGCGCGGCGTCGATGTGGGCGCCATCGCCGAGATCCACCAGATCATCAACAGGCTGGCCGATGAGGGCCTCGCGGTCGTTGTCATCTCGTCCTACTTGCCGGAGATCATGAACCTGTCGGATCGCATTTTGGTCTGTCGGCAGGGCCGCATCGTCGAGGAGTTTTCCCCGGCGGAGGCGACGGAGGAGAAGATCATGTATGCGGCGGTGCATTAGGGTTATGGCCAGTGCGGAATCCGACAATTAGCTGGGATGCTGCTCCATTCGTCATCCTAGGGTCTCCGCGACGGAGCTTCGCTCCTGCTTCGCCCTAGGATGACGAAGTCGTGGGCCAGACTCCAAGGTTCTACGCTACATTGGAAAATGAATCATTCGAAGCAATTAGCCGCATTCGCTCGTTACCCGATTCAATTGCCCAAAGGGAAGGAAACACCATGGCCACCACAAGACTCCTCAGCGATGCCGAGGTGGAGAAGATCCCGGTAGTGAAGGCGGTGTTCGATGACATCAGGGCGACGCGCAAATCGGACTTCGTCAACAATTTCTGGCGGGGGCTCGCCAATGATCCGGCGGCGTTGAAGCGCATCTGGGAGCAGCTGAAGGTGGTGATGGTCGCCGACAGCGCCATCGACCCACTGACCAAGGAAATGATCTATATCGCGGTATCGACGGCCAATGGCTGTTCCTACTGCGTTCATTCGCACACGGCGGCAGCGCGGGCCAAGGGCATGACCGATGTACAGCATGGCGAACTGATCTCGATCATCGGGCTCGCTGGCCAGACCAATCATCTGGTCACGGCCATGCAGATCCCGGTCGATCCGCAATTCGAGGTGAAGAGCTAATCTAGGAGCCAGCCGGCCAATCGGCGTGGAAGGAAAATTTGTCCCCAGGCTGTTAAGGAAGTGACATGTAACGGCTCTAAGGAGACCCCACGCGAAGTCGCTCGCCGGTGGTTTTTCCGGCAGCCGGCTCTCGCAGTGGAGCCGGCATGAAAATCGTCCAGATCACCGATACCCATTTCAGCCCAACCAAGCCGCATTTCAACGGCAATTGGGAGCCGCTGGCCGCGTGGATCGCGCAAGGCGGCGCCGATCTCGTCATCCACACCGGCGACATCAGCGTCGATGGCGCCGACAAGGATGCCGACATCAGCTTCTGCATGGAGCTGATGCGGGAGATTTCGGTCCCGATGCTGCTCGTGCCTGGCAATCACGATGTCGGCCATCTGCCCGGCTCGTTGCAGCCGGTCAATGCGGAACGTCTTGAGCGCTGGCGCCGGCTGGTCGGTCCCGATTACTGGATGGAGGACGCTGGAAACTGGCGATTTATCGGCCTCGACAGCCTGCTGATGGGCTTTGATGATGCCGAGGAAGAGGCCCAGTTCGAATGGTTGCGGACTGTGCTGGAAAGCCGCGGCGGCCGTCGCGTCGCGCTCTTCGCCCACAAGCCGTTGTTCATCGATCAGCCGGGTGAGGGCGACACCGGCTACTGGAGCGTCAGGCCGGCGCAGCGCCAGCGTCTTTATGACCTGATCGGTTCCCATGATGTTGCATTGTTCGCCAGCGGTCACCTGCACCGGGCATGGCAAGGCAGATACGAAAACACCGCGCTGGTATGGGGGCCATCGGCAGCCTTCGTCGTCGGCGACATGGAGCGCGACATGCCGGGCGAGCGGCTGCTCGGTGCGGTCGTGCATGATTTCGGCGACGCAGTCACCAGCGAGATCGTCGCAATCCCAGGTATGAGCGTCCATGTCCTCGACGACGTGGTCGAGGAGGTCTACCCGCACGAGGCGCACAAGGTCCGCGGGAAGGTCGCATCATGAGCGCGCTCTCGCTTCGCGATCTGAACAAGTCCTTTGGCGGCAATGCCGTCCTGAACGGCGTCAGCCTCGACGTCGAAGCGGGCGAGTTCATCGCCTTGGTCGGCCCCTCGGGCTGCGGCAAAAGCACCCTGCTGCGCATCCTCGCGGGCCTTGATCATGCCGACAGCGGCGAGATTTTCGTCGGCGGCAAGGACATGTCGGCGGTCGCCGCGGCCGATCGCAACATCGCCATGGTGTTCCAGTCCTACGCGCTCTATCCGCATCTGACGGCCAGCCAGAACATCGCGGTTCCACTGGCCATGAAGCGGCTGAGCCGGACGCAGCGGCTGCCGTTGGTCGGCTCGGTCCTGCCGGGCCAGAAAGAGATTCGCGCCGGCATTTCACGCGATGTCCGCGAGATGGCAACCGTGCTGAAGATCGACCATCTGCTCGACCGCAAGCCGGGACAGATGTCGGGCGGGCAGCGGCAGCGCGTGACCTTGGCACGCGCCATGGTGCGCCACCCCAGCATCTTCCTGATGGATGAGCCGCTTTCCAATCTCGACGCCAATCTGCGCGTCCATGCCCGCGGCGAGATCGTCGAACTGCACCGCCGCGCCGGCGTGCCGACGCTCTATGTGACGCATGACCAGGCCGAAGCGCTTTCGATGGCCGATCGCGTGGCGGTGATGATTGGCGGCAACCTGCTGCAGCTGGCCGCGCCCGAAGCGATCTACAACGATCCCGCCCATATCGAGGTTGCGCGCTTCGTCGGCCAGCCAAGGATCAATGTCATACCGGCGCTCGCCGAAAACGGTCGGGTCAGTTTCGAGGGCATCAGGCTGGCCTTGCTGGAGAAGGTGGCGAATGGCCCGGTCAGCCTCGGCATCCGGCCTGAATTCGTCAAACTGTCTCCCAGCGGGCGGAGCGGCCTTGCGGGGCGGATCGAGCGTCTGGAATTCCTCGGGTCGGAGGTCGTTGCCCATTGCCGGCTCGACGCGACCGGCGACATCGTCATCGCCAAGCTGGCACCGCACGAGGCGAAGGACTTGATCGCGGGAATGCCGGTGGGTGTCCTTCTGTCACCTGAACAGGCCATGGTCTTCGGGCCGGAGGGGCGGCGGCTGCGCACCGCGAGTGCTACACCCGCACGCCAGGAGCCGGCCTATGTCTAGTATCGCACTGGCGGGCAATGTCCCGAGCGCCGCGGCCCTCCACAGGCGCAGCGAAGATCGCACCGCCTGGCTGCTGGCGGCTCCCGCGATCGTGCTGTTGCTGCTGTTCGTGCTGCTGCCGGTGGTTGCCGTTATTTTTCTCGGCTTTACCGATTTCGAGCTCGGCTATGGCAAATTTCGCCTGGTCGGCTTCGAGAACTACGCGCATCTCCTGACCGACCGCACCTTCCGCAGATCGCTGTGGAACACGTCAGTCTATACCGCGATCGTGGCACCGGTCTCGATCATGCTTGGCCTCGGCGTTGCCTTGCTGATCGAAGGCGAACCGCGCGCGCGCGGCTTCTTCCGCACCGTCTATTTCCTGCCTGTGGCGTCGCTGATCGTCGCCATGGCGACTGTCTGGCAGTATCTCTTCCATCCGACCATCGGACCGCTCAACGCGCTGCTTGCGCTCGCCGGCATTCCCGGTCCGAACTGGCTCGGCGCCTCGAGCACCGTGCTCTACAGCCTGTCGATCATCGGCGTCTGGCAGTCGGTCGGCTTCAACATGGTGCTGTTCCTGGCGGGCCTGACGGCGATCCCGCGCGAACTCTATGCCGCCGCACATGTCGACGGCGCGAAATCGGCGCTCGACCGGTTCTTCCTGGTCACCTGGCCGATGCTCGGACCGACGACGCTGTTCGTCGTCACCATCAGCATCACCAATGCGGTGAAGGTCTTCGAAACCGTGAAGATGCTGACCGACGGCGGTCCTAACAAGGCCTCCGAAGTGCTGCTGTTCACCATCTACCAGGAGGGTTTCGTCTATCTGCGCGTCGGCTATGCCTCGGCAATGACGGTCGTCTTCCTGGCGATCCTCGTCGTGCTGATGCTTCTCCAATACCGCGTGCTCGACCGGCGGGTGCACTACACATGACCAGCATCCCGGCCGGCCGCATCATCCGTTTCGCGCTGCTTTCGCTCGGCGCGCTGATGATCCTTGCGCCTTACATCTTCATGATCTCGACCGCGGGCAAGACGCAGAGCGACATCTTCACTTCGTCGCTGTCGCTCATCCCCGAGCATTTCTATTTCGCCGAGAATTTCGCCAAGGCGCTGAGCAAGGTGCCGATGGCAACGCTGCTGTGGAACGGCGTTGTCGTCTGCGGCCTGATCTTCTTCTTCCAGGTGCTGGTCGCCATTCCTTGTGCCTACGCCATGGCCAAGCTGAAGTTCCGCGCCGCTCGGCTGATGATGGTGCTGGTCATGCTCGGGCTGCTGGTGCCGATCCATGCCACGGCGCTGCCGCTCTACGTCGCCTTCGACAGGATGTCGCTGCTCAACAGCTACACCTCGCTGGTGGCGCCGTTCACCATCTCGGTGTTCGCGATCTTCATGTTCCTGCAGTTCTTCCGCGCCATGCCCGACGACCTCATCCACGCGGCGCGGCTCGACGGCATGTCCGAACTCGGCATCGTCGCGCGCGTCATCGTCCCCAACGCCTGGCCGGCGGTCACCGCGTTCGCGATCTTCTCGGTGGTCGCGCACTGGAACGATCTCTACTGGCCGCTGATCGTCGTCAGCAAGCAGGCCTACGCCACGCCGCCGCTCGGCCTGATGTATTTCCGCGCCGCCGAGGCAGGCGACGACTATGGCGCGCTGATGGCCGCCACGCTGATCATCACCCTTCCACTCGTCGTCGCCTTCCTGTTCGCACAGAAGCGCTTCGTCGAAGGCATCACCATGACCGGTCTCAAAGGCTGACCGGGTCGAACCAGGAGCACGAGCATATGAAGCAACTTCCCAGGATTCTCGCAGCGGCGGCGGTTTCGCTGGCGTTCGCCGTTCCGGCCTATGCCGACACGACGCTGACGGTTCATTACCCGATGCCCGGCTTCTTCAAGAACGTGATGGACACGATCTCGAAGAAGTTCATGGAAGAGAATCCTGACATCAAGATCCAGTTCGCCAGCCCGTCCGCCACCTATGAGGAAGGCATCCAGACCATCCTTCGCCAGGCCGGCACCGACGAAATGCCCGACATCACCTTCATCGGACTCAACCGCCTGCGGATGCTCAACGAGCGCGACGTTGCCGTCGATCTTGGCCCGCTGGTCAAGAAGGAAGGCAACATGGCGGAGCTCGGCTTCTCCGACACGATCCTGAAGCTGGCGCGGGTCAACGGCAAGCAGGTCGGCCTCGCCTTCGCCACCTCGAACCCGATCATGTATTACAATGCCGACCTGGTGAAAGCCGCCGGCGGCGATCCGGACAATCCGCCCAAGACCTGGGACGAGGTCATCGCGCTCGGCGGCAAGATCAAGGCGCTCGGCAATGGCGTCGACGGCATCGATTTCCGCTGGCAGGGCGACGACTGGATGTTTTCGGCGCTGCTGTTCGGCGCCGGCGGCAAGATGCTGAACGAGGACGAAAGCAAGGTCGCCTTCAACGGGCCGGAGGGCGAGAAGGCAATGGAAATCCTGCAGCGGATGGTGAAGGAGGGCGGCATGCCGGTCTTCACCAAGCCGGCGGGCGAGCAGGCTTTCGCGGCAGGCAAGGTCGGCTTCGAATTCCAGACCACCGGCGCCCTGGTCAACACCATCAAGAATGTCGGTGACAAGTTCACGCTGCGCACGGCCAAGATCCCGCTGATCGATCCTGTCAACGGCCATCTTCCGACCGGCGGCAACGCCGTGGTCATCCTGACCAAGGATGCGGCAAAGCAGGACGCCGCCTGGAAGTTCGCGAAATTCGCCGCTGGTCCTTACGGCGCATCGGTCGTCGTGCCCGGCACGGGCTATGTCCCCAACAATGAGCTCGCGGCGAAATCGCCGGAATATCTCGGCGATTTCTACAAGAAGAACCCGCTTTTCCAGGCCGGGCTCAGCCAGATGCCGCGGATGATACCGTGGTATGCTTTCCCGGGCACCAACGGTGTGAAGGTGACGCAGACCATCGTCGACAATCTGTCGCGGATCGTCGACCAGTCGGCGACCCCGAAGGAAGCGCTCACTGACGCGGCAAGCGATGTCGAAGGCATGCTGCCGACGCAGTAAGGGCTGTGGCCCTTCTCCCCTTGTGGGAGAAGGTGGCCTCGCGAAGCGAGGTCGGATGAGGGGTGTTCCAGGGAATGCCCACGTCTCACTCCGCTGGAACACCCCTCAACCGTCTCGGCGCTGCGCGCCGATCCACCTTCTCCCACAAGGGGAGAAGGGAAGTGCGCGCGCACCTAGGCCGGCCGGTAGACCCGCTCCGCCGTGTTCCAGAAGATATCCGCCTCGGCGGCCGCACCATGCTTTGCCACGGCATCGCGATGCACCCTGATCAGTTCGGCGTGGCTGGTCCAGAGTTTCTCGATGGGGAAGTTCGAGCCGAACATCAGGCGATCCGCGCCCAATATCTCGATCGCGTTGTCGACGATATAGGCGATCAGCGCCGGGTCGTTGCGGTGGACGAAGGTGCCCAGACCGGACAGCTTGGCGTAGAAGTTCGGCGCCGCCGACAGCGTGCGCAGGCCGGCCTTCCAGGCTTCGGTGGTTTCCGCGTCCATGCCGGTCAGCATGCCGGCATGGGTGAGAATGAAATTGGTTTGCGGGTTCTCGCCGACCAGCGTCAGTCCGTCCTTCATCTGGCCAGGGAAGAGCTGCAGGTCGAAGGACAGGCCGTAATCCTTCAGCCGCGCCACATTGGCTCGCACCTTCGGATCGATGACCTGATCGGGGCCAGTGGCAAAGCGGAAGGCGGGCGTTTCGTGCCAATGCAGTTGCATGCGCACGCCGCGCAGCAGCGGATATTTTTTCAGCCGGTCGATTTGGGGCCTGACATCGTCGACCGTCATGTCGGTGTAGCCGACGATGGCGTGCGGCCAGCCTGTCTCGTCGGCCGTTTTCTGCAGGAAGGCGACTTCCTTTTCGAAATCCTCCTTGGCCCAGTTGGTCTGGACATAGACGGCCTTCTCGACACCCGAACCCTGCTGGTCGGCGAGAAACTCCTCGATCGGGTAGTCGCGGCGGATTGGCTCGTAGGGGCCGAAGATGCGCGGCACCATCGGTCCGACCAGCCAGGGCTGGTCCTGCTGGCGCCAGATGTGGAAATGCGCGTCGATGGCTTTCTGCATCACGATACCCTTTTCCAGATGGTCTCGGCCGCCGGGGCGGGGCGGGCAAGCGACAGGATGAAATCGGTGAGGCTGTTCACCGACGAGCCGTCCACCAGATCGTCGAGCACTGGCAGGATTGCGCGGAGCGCCGCCGTTGCCGGCTGGAAGCGCGGGTCGCCGGCCAGAGGTGTCGCCAGCGACAGCCGGAAGGCGCGGGCGCTCAGCCGGCGGATAGCCGTCTCCAGTTCGGCATGGTCGCCGCGCTCCAGCGCGTCGGACAGAATGATGATGGCCGCACCGCGCGCAAAAGAGGAGAAGCGCGGCACCGATAGAAAAGCCAGCAGCGTCGGTCCCATGCGGGTTCCGCCGTCCCAGTCGTCGACCTGGGCGGCCGCGCGCGCCAGCGCCTGCTCGCGATCGCGGATGCGCAACGCCGTGGTGATGCGGGTCAGACGCGTGCCGAAGGTGAAGATTTCCGCCCGGTCAGCGCCCTGCACGGCGGCATGCGCGAGCTTGAGGTAGTCAGCCGTGTGGAGCTTCATCGAGCCAGAAACGTCGATCAGGATCAGCAGCTTGCGCGGCACGGCCTGGCGGCGGCGCAGCAGCGGCGAGGGGACATCGCCATCGGCGCTGACGATTTCCCTGAGCGAGCGGCGCAGGTCGAGCTTGCCGCGCGAATGGGTGCGCACCGTGCGGAAGGAGCGGCGGGCGGGCAAGGCGCTCGACAGTCGGCGGCGAAAGACGGTCAGGCTGTCGCCGTCGCGCTGGAAGTCGCGGCTGCTCAACTGCTCCAGCGCCGAGGACAGCTCGCCGCCTTCCTGTCGCTGCTCGGCCTCGATCCGCTCGTCGTCGGCGCCGCCATCATCCTTGATGCGGGTTTCCTCGTCGGCGTCGCCTGCCACCACGGCTGACGTGTCGCCGTAAAAATGGCTCTGGAAATGCGCCTCGAATTCGTCGCGGCGGTCAGGTGGCGGCGCCAGGGTGGCCAGCGCTGCTTCGCGGATATCCGCCATCGAGCGTGGCCCAAGCAATGTCACCGCCTGCATGAAGCCGGAGACTTGTTCGGGGGCGATGGCGAAACCGTAGCGATGCAGCAGCCGGGCGAAGGCGAGGAAGGGCGCGGCGGCACGGGGCAAGCTTGTTTCCCGCATCATTGCGTGGCGCCCCCCTCTGTCCTGCCGGACATCTCCCCCTCTAGGGGGGAGATTGGCAGCTTCGATGCTTCGCCTGGTTCTGCGATCTCGGGGATTAGCGAAAGCCGGGATGACAGCCGATCTCCCCCCTTGAGGGGGAGATGTCCGGCAGGACAGAGGGGGGCACTGTCCCGCCAGCGTTGCGGATTGCGCCGGTGGGATCTCACGCCAGCGCCTCCTCGACGATGCTGCCAAGCTCGGGCGCGATGTAGGAGAGGTCTTCCTCGTCCTTGATCAGCACGCCGATGGCGCGGCGGAAGGCTTCCGGCCACGGGCTGCCGCCTTTTTCAAGAATGGTGGCCGCGTTCGCCCATTCGACCGCCTCGGCGATGCCGGGCGGCTTGGCCAGCGGGCGCGCTCGGATGGTCTGCACCGCTGTCGCCACGGCGCGTGCGGTGGCCTGCGCGACATTGCCGGCGCGCAGCATGATGATGGCGGCCTCCCGTTCGGCGTCGGGATAGCCGATCCAGTGATAGACGCAGCGGCGGCGCAGCGCCTCGGCAAGTTCGCGGGTGCGGTTCGAGGTCAGGATGACGATTGGCTGTGCCTCGGCGCGGATGGTGCCGCGCTCGGGAATGCTGATCTGGAAGTCGGAGAGGAATTCCAGCAGCAGCGCCTCGAATTCATGGTCCGAGCGGTCGATCTCATCGACCAAAAGCACGCGCTGCCGCGGCGCCTTCAACACCTGCAGCAGCGGCCGGGCAATGAGGAAACGGTCGTCATAGATGTCGATCTCATGCTCGCCGGCATGGCGAATGGCGAGCAGTTGGCGCTGATAATTCCACTCGTAGAGCGCGTGCGCGGCGTCGATCCCTTCGTAGCATTGCAGACGCACCAGTTCGCGGCCGAGCAGCTCGGCGATCGCCTTGGCCGCTTCCGTCTTGCCGACGCCCGGCGCGCCTTCGAGCAGCAGCGGCTTGCCGAGCCGGATGGCAAGAAAGATGGCGGTGGCGAGGCTGTCGTCGGCCAGATAGCGCGAGGCGGCGAGATGCTGTGCCACCGCCTCCGGCGAGGTCGCGACAGTCTCGGTGTTCACCTCGGACATTTCTGGCACTCAGTTCGCTTGCGCCTTCAGCGCGCGCAAAATGCGCTCGGGCGTGATCGGCAGCGTGTCGATGCGCACGCCGACGGCGTCGAAGACGGCATTGGCGACCGCCGGTATTTGCGGGTTGGCGCACATCTCGCCCGGACCCTTGGCGCCATATGGTCCGTCGGCCGAGGGACGCTCCAGCACGATGATCTCGGTCTCGGCGAGGTCGCCGGGGCCAGGCATCAGATACTGGTTGAAGTCGGTGCCGCCATGGTCGCGGTTGGGATAATAGGGCTCGGTCGTTTCGTAGAGCGCGTGGCTGATGCCCATCCAGGAGCCGCCGACCAGTTGCTGCTCGACCATTTTCGGGTTCAGCGCGCGGCCGATCTCGAAGACGTTCTTCACTGTCAGCACGGTGACTTCGCCGGTCTCGTCGTCGACCTCGACTTCCGCCACCGTGCAGGCGTGCGCATAACAGGTCGACGGCTTCATCGCGCCGGTTTCCTTCTCCGGATAGGAGCGCGGGATCAAAAACATGCCTCGTCCCGAGATCGAGCGGCCGCGCTTGAAATGCGCCGACAGCGCGACATCGAAGATCGAGATCGACTTCTGCGGCGCGCCCTTGACCAGTATGTTGCCCTGGCCGTCGGTTTCGAGGTCCGAGGCGTTCACCTCCAGCTCTTCGGCCGCCACTTCCAGCATCACCTGGCGCGCTTCCCTGGCGGCCTGGATGACGGCGTTGCCGGCGCGGTGGGTGCCGCGCGAAGCGAAGGTGCCCATGCAATGCGGGCCGGTATCGGTGTCGGCGGTGTCGACAACGACGCGGTCGGTCGGCACGCCGATCGTCTCTGCGCAAATCTGCGCCATGATCTGCTTCATGCCCTGGCCGAGATCGACCGACGACAGCGTCACCATGAAATTGCCGGTCGGGGTCGAATGCACCAGCGCCTGGGTCGGGTCGCCGCCGAGGTTCATGCCGGTGGGATAGTTGATCGCGGCGACGCCGCGTCCGCGCCTGATCGCCATCTCAAGCTCCGCTCTTGTAGGAGGACATCGCCATGAATTTCTCCGCCACCGGCCAGTTGGCGGCGCGCGAGGCTTCCTGCATGCATTCGATCAGTGCTGCGCCCTCCGTCGGCTGGCGATGCGCCTTCATGTCGCCGTCGCGATAGGCGTTGATGAAACGGAATTCGAGCGGGTCCATGCCGATCAGCCGGGCCAGCTTGTCCATCTGAACCTCCAGCGCGAAATCGCCGATGGTGACGCCGAAGCCGCGCATGGCCGACGATGGCGTGCGGTTGGTGTAGACGCAGTAGGTGTCGATCCAGACATTCGGGATGGTGTAGGGGCCGGGATAGTGGCCCGCCCCCTTCTGCGCGCCATAGGGCGAGTGGCGGGAGTAGGCGCCGGCATCGGTGTAGCCTGTGACTTTTCTGGCGACGATGCGGCCGTCCTTCATGACGCCGTCCTTGATGACGACTTTTTCGGCCGCGCGGGGCGACGAGATCTGCATCTCCTCCTCGCGGCTGTAGATAAAACAGACCGGTCGCCCGGTTAATTTTGCGCCGAGGATGGCGATCGGCTCGACGATGACATCGACCTTGCCGCCGAAACCGCCGCCGACCGTGCCGCCGACGAAATGCAGCTTGCTGCCCGGCATCCGCAGGATGATCGATGTGTTGTCGAGGGTGAAGAACATCGCCTGCGTGTTGGTGTAGCAGGTGAAGCGGTCATTGCCCTCGGGCACCACCACGCAGCCGGTGGTCTCGGTCGGCGCGTGCTCGATGGGCGAGGACTGATAGCTTTGTTCCAGCACGTGATCGGCTTGAGCAAAGCCCGTCTCGACATCGCCGAAGCGCACCTTGCGGCACGCGCCGCTGTCATAGAGGTAATAGTTCTGGCCGTGATATTCGTTGACGATGGGCGCGCCGGGCTTCAGCGCTTCCTCCATGTCGAAGACGGCGGGCAGCACCTCATAGTCGACCTTGACCTTGGCGGCCGCTTCCTGGGCGGCACGCTCGGTTTCGGCCAGCACCGCCACCACGGCCTCGCCCTTCCAGCGCACCTTGCCGTCGGCCAGCACCGTCTCGTCCTCCGGTCCGACCTGGATGAGGATCAGGATGGTGTAGACATTGTGCGGCACATCCTTGGCTGTCAGCACCTTGATAACGCCTGGGTGTTGTTCGGCCTCGGAGGTGTCGATCGAGCGGATGCGGGCATGGTGGTGCGGGCTGCGCACCATCTTGAGGTGCAGCATGCCGGGGAAATTACGGTCGGCGAAATAGGCGGTTCTGCCGGTGACGTGGCCGGGCGAATCCGAGCGTGGCCGGGGCTGGCCGATCTCGTGCAGATCGTCCTTGCGGACATCGGCGAAGTAGCTCTTGCGCAGTTCCATTCCTTGGTCCCTCAGGCCGCGTTCTGCGAATTGGCGCGGGCGGCGGCGAGCACCGCCTGGATGATCGGCTCGTAGCCGGTGCAACGGCAGATGTTCCCAGACAGCGCCTCGACGACGTCCTCGCGGCTGGGATTGGGAGTGTGGTCGAGCAGCACCTTGGCCGCCATGATCATGCCCGGCGTGCAGAAGCCGCATTGCGTGGCGAATGTGTCGAGAAAAGCCCGTTGCAGCGGGTGCAGCACGCCGCCTACGGCAAGGCCCGACGTGGTGGTGATCGTTGCACCATTGCAGGTCTCGGCCAGCGTCAGGCAGGAGAGCCTCAACTCGCCGTCGATAATAACGGAGCAGGCGCCGCACGTGCCCTGGTGGCAGCCGCCCTTCGGCGAGGTGTCGCCGATCTTGTCGCGCAAGGCATTGAGCAACGTCGTGCCGCTGTCGATGAATTCGGCCTTTTCAGACCCATTGAGCGTGAATTGAACCGGGACTTTTGCCATTCTTCCTCCTTGCGCGCCTGCCCCGCAGGCAAGGGCGCGCCCCCGACGTGTTTCAGGCTAACTCAACAGCAGCCGGCCGAGGTGGACCGGCAGGACTTCAGCGCGATACCAGGCGCTGGCGATGGGATCGGTGATGGGCGCGGTGCCTTTGGTGGCGGCGGCCAGCGCTGCCGCGATGCCGTCCGGATCGAGCGTCCTGCCGAGCAGCGCCTTTTCCGCTGCCTTGGCACGCATCGGCCGATCGGCCATGCAGCCGAGCGCGATCCGCGCCGAGGACACGGTCCCGTCTCCAGCCTGTTCCAAAACGACCGCGATGCTGAGCACCGAGACTCCCTTGGGCTTGACCCGCGACACTTTGAGGAAGCGGAAGCTGTCGGCCTTCGTGAAACTGACCGACGTGACGATGGCGCGGCTGTCATCCCGCCCGGCCAGGAAAGTCTCGATGGGTGTTTCGCCCTCAGCGGTGTCGACCGTTGCATCGAGTGCCAGCAGGGCGACGGCGAAATCACCATAGGGCGCCGGCGCGAACAGATTGCCGCCGACGGTCGCCATATTGCGGATCGCCGGACCGCCGACGGCGCGGGCGGCCTTGGCAAGCGCACCGAGTTCCGGATGGCGGGCGATCTCCGCCATGGTTACCGAGGCGCCGATGCGGACCTTACCGCCGCTGACTGCGATGGCCGACAGCGCCGGGGCGGTCAACCTGACAAGGCTGGAGACCGAGACGTCGCCTTCATTGGCCGCGCGGACCACGAGTGTACCCCCGCCGAGATAGCGGGTGCCGGCGGACTTCAGGGCGGCATCCGCGTCCTTTACCGTCGAGAATGTCTGCAGCGCCAGCGCCATGGCCCGGTCCTTCAGCTCTGGCCGGCGAAATGGCTCTTCAATGCATTGAAGCCGCCTTGAAAAACATTGGTTCCCATGCCCTCGGCCAGCTTGTCGGCTTCCTCCGGGGCCGCGTCGAAGCTGGCGGTCCATTCGGCATAGGTGCGGTCGCCGTCGGTGACGCGCCTGAGCTGCAGCGTCGCCTTGTGGTTGGTGAGCGGCTGCGGTGTTTCCAGGATGGAATAGCTGACCAGGAAATTGTCATCGGAAAAGTCGAGCAGTTTTTCGCGCAGGCGGGCGCCGCTGGCGAGCTGGAAATTGCGCACGCAGCCAATCGTGGTGGCATCCTCGCCGTCTTCGATATGGCTTTCGACCATGCGCGGATGCCAGCCCGGCAGGCCGTTGAAGTCGCGTATGCGCGCCCAGACCTTTTCGACCGGCGCGTCGATGACGCTGGAGATGGTGACTTTCGCCATAAAATGTTCCCTTCCGAATGATCGTTGCGGCAAGGGTAGGGCGCCAGAGCGGGCAGCGCTTATCAATGCGTCTTGAGCGTGTATCAACCAGTCTGAAAAACAGATGGCTGCCGGTTCAGGCCGTCGCCCGCGCGGCCTCGCGGTAGAGCGTCGGCGGCACGCCGACATGATCGCGGAAGAAGCGCGAGAAATTGCCTTGCGTGGTGAAGCCGAGATTGCATGCGACAGAGATCAGCGGCTCCCGCGACCACTGCAACTGCCGCACCGCTTCCTCCATGCGCAGCGTGTTCCAGTAGACGTTGGGCGTCAGATTGGTCTGTTCCTTGAACAAGGCGAAGAAATGCGGCCTGGACAGGCCAACGGCGCGGGCGACGTCATCGAACGAGATTCGCTCGCAGACATTGGCCTTCATCAGCTGGATCGCCTTGCGGACGCGGAAATCCTGCATCGTGTTTATGCGGCCGCGCGCCTCCTGCGGTGCCGAAGCGTCGGCGGCATCGAGCACCGAGTCGATGAAGCGCTCGATCTCGTAATTGGCGACATCGTCGACGCTTTCATTGTCGGTGAGATGATCGAGCAGGCTGGCGGCGGCCTGGTGCAGCCATGGTTCGAGCGCGATCGCCGCCCGCGAGAACAGCGGCGCGCTGGACGGCAGGTCGCGGCGCCGGCGCGCCCAGTCCGGGTCGATGTAGAAGGCCAGGAACAGGCCCGGCCTGCCATCCTGGGACAGGACGTGGCTATGCGGCTGGAGCGAGTTGATGCCGGCGGCGATGCCCGGACCGAGGCGGACCGTCTCACGGCCGATTGTCATCTCGCCGGCAGTGCCTTCGAGCCAGATGATCAGATGTGCCTCGACATGGGCATGGGTGACGAAGTCGCTCGCGACATTCAGGACAGAAACATGTCCGAACCGGCCCCAGTAGAGCCTGATCGCTTCCGTCATGGGTATATCCTCCCGCAAGCGACTGGCCTCCCTTCGCCTGCAGGGGGATTGTGCGGCTGAGTGCTGGCTCGCGTCAAGCTACGGGGCCGGGACCTACGCTCGCAAGGGTTCCTGGCGACGGATTTTCAGACTGAGCGATAGGAGGCGAAAGGAATGGCGCTCGAGCGCGGTTTTCCAGCGGAGTGAGGCGTTGGTATTCCCTGGAACATCCCTCATCCGACCTCGCTTCGCGAGGCCACCTTCCCCCACAAGGGGGGAAGGAGGATGCAGCGCTAGTCGCTGCGCCTGAAATTGCGGATGCGGTCGAACAGAACCGCCAGCAGGATGGCGCCGCCGATGAAGGTGCCTTGCCAGAAGGCATTGATGCCAAGCAGGCCAAGGCTGTTGCGGATCACCTCGATGAGGGCAGCACCGACGATGGCGCCAAAGGCGGTGCCGACGCCGCCGGCCAGATTGGCGCCGCCGATGACGGTGGCGGCGATCACCTGCAGTTCCATGCCGTTGCCGAGATTGGTGGTGACGGCGCCGAGCCAGCCGGTCTCGATGATGCCGGCAATACCGGCCGACAGCGCCGAGATCATGTAGACGGCGACCTTGATCTGGCGCACCGGCACGCCGGTCAGCGTCGCGGCGTGCTCGTTGCCGCCAATGGCGAAGATATGGCGGCCGAACTTCGTCCAGCGCAGGATGAAACCGGTGATCAGCGCCAGCAGGATCATGTAGAGCACCGGATTGGCGATGCCGAACACCCAGGCGCCGCCGCCGAGTGCCAGAAGCTTGTCGTGGTCCGGCCCGAACTGGAAGACGACGGTGTTGTTGGAGGCGACCATGGCAAGGCTGCGGGCGATCGACAGCATGCCGAGCGTCACCACGAAGGGCGGAAAGCCCAGGTAGGCGATAAAAATGCCGTTGAAGGCACCGATGACGAGCGCGGTGGCGATCGAGGCCAGAATGCCGATCTCGATCGAATAGCCGGCATGCATGGTGACGGCCAGCACCATCGAGCACAGGCACAGCACCGAGCCGACCGACAGGTCGATGCCGCCGGTGATGATGACGAAGGTCATGCCGAGCGCGACGATGGCAACGAAGGTGATGTTGCGGGTGATGTTGTAGAGGTTCTTCGAGGTGGCGAAGGCGTCGGTGGCGAAGGACAGGAAAATACAGGCCAGGATGACGGCGATCACCACCCAGAAAGTCTGGCTGGAGAACAGGCGCGACAGGAAGCTGTGCTGCTTCTGCGCGATCGTCTGGTCAAGGGTGACTGCCATTATAGACCTTTCCTGCGCTGCCGATGCGCGGTGAAATCCGGGTTCGCCATTGTCATGCCACCTGCTCGATGGCGCCGGTGATCAGCCCGGTGACTTCCTCGGGCGAACTCAACGCGATCGCCTTGTCGGCGACCTTCCTGCCGCGCCGCATGACGATGACGCGGTCGGCGACGTCGAAGACGTCGGGCATGCGGTGGCTGATCAGCACTACCGCGATGCCCTGGTCGCGCAGATGACGGATGAGGTTCAGCACTTCGGCCACCTGCCGCACCGAGATTGCCGCCGTCGGCTCGTCCATCAGCACGATCTTGGCCTGCGACAGCATGGTGCGGGCGATCGCCACCGCCTGGCGCTGGCCGCCCGACATCTGCTTGACGAGGTCGCGCGGGCGGGTCTCGGATTTCAACTCGGCGAAGATCTGACCGGCGCGCTTGTACATCGCGGCATAGTCGAGGATGCGGAACGGGCCGACGCCACGGCGCAATTCGCGCCCGAGATAGACATTGGCCGCCGCCGTCAGATTATTGCAGAGCGCCAGGTCCTGGTGGACGATCTCGATGCCGTGCTGGCGCGCCTCGACCGGCTTGTGCAGGATCAGTTCCTTGTCGTCCATCCGCATCGTGCCATGGCTCGGCCGGAAGTTGCCGGCTATCATCTTGACCAGCGTCGACTTGCCGGCGCCATTGTCGCCCATCAGGCCGACAACCTGGCCCGGTTCGATCGACAGCGACACGTCGTTGACAGCCTGGATGGCGCCAAAATGCTTCGAGATGTTGGTGAGTTCGAGAACCGCCACCAGTCTTTGCCTCCCATGTCTGGCCCATCCGCCCGCGGACAGGCGACGGCTTCCATTGGCTTTCCCCAGCTCCTCCCGGGGACAGCGATGCGGTCATTTACGCGAATGGCGTCGCGGGCGTCAATTGTCGAACAGGCAATTGTCAGACGAATAGTGCCGTGCTGTTTTTGAAAAATCCGTTTTGTAGGACAAATAGCAATTGACGTTGGCGGCAAGCCGTTATTAGTTGAGCGTCGGAGGAAGACATGCCGGATTGACGACGCCATCGGCGCGCTACCGGCAGAAGGGTTTTGGCGATCTGCCGGCGTCATCGCTGAGCTGGTCGCATCTGAAAATGCTTATCGGCCTAGCCGGATTGAATGAGCGCACGCGTCTCAGTCATCTCGCATCCGGGCTGGTTTGTGTGGCGGGCACGCCGTGTCCGTCTGTTTCCAAGGGAGGACTGACATGAGGAAAACAGTATTGCTCGCCGCCGTCGCCGCCATGGCGTTGGGCGCCGGGCCGGCTTTGGCCAAGAAGCAGCTCGTCATCGTGGTGAAAGGCCTCGACAATCCATTCTTCGAAGCCATCCACCAGGGTTGCGAGAAGTGGAACAAGGAAAACGCCAGCTCGGAATATGCATGCTTCTACACCGGCCCGGCATCGACTTCCGACGAGGCCGGCGAGGCGCAGATCGTGCAGGATATGCTGAGCAAGGCCGACACGGTGGCGATGGCGATCTCGCCGTCCAACGCGCCGCTGATCGCGCAGACGATCAAGAGCGCCAATCCGTCGATCCCGATCATGACCGTCGACGCCGACCTCGCCAAGGAGGACGCGGCACTGCGCAAGACCTATCTCGGTACCGACAACTATCTGATGGGCAAGAAGATCGGCGAGTATATCAAGAAGGCCAAGCCGAATGGTGGCACGATCTGCACCATCGAGGGCAATCCCGCGGCGGACAACATCCTGCGCCGCGCGCAAGGCATGCGCGACGCGCTGACAGGCAAGGAAGGCCTCACGGCACTTGCCGGCGAAGGCGGCTGGACGGAAGTCGCCGGCTGCCCGGTGTTCACCAATGACGACGGCGCCAAGGGCGTTCAGGCGATGACCGACATCCTCGCCGCCAACCCCAAGCTCGATGCGTTCGGCATCATGGGCGGCTGGCCGCTGTTCGGCGCGCCGCAGCCCTATCGCGACCTGGTCGGACCACTGAAGGACCGGCTGGCCAAGAACGACTTCGTCATCGGCGCCGCCGACACGATCGGCGACGAGGTGGCGATCGCCAGGGACGGCCTTGTCACCGCGCTGGTCGGCCAGCGGCCCTTCGAAATGGGCTACAAGGCGCCGTCGGTGATGATCGACCTGGTCGAAGGCAAGAAGGTCGACGATCCGGTGTTCACCGGTCTCGACGAATGCACCAAGGACACGGTCGACACCTGCATCCAGAAATAGGCCGAGATTCGGGGCGCTCGCCAACGAGCGCCCCGTTTCCTCTCCAATTCTTCAACAGGACGCCTTGGTTGGGGCAGCAGGCTCCGGCCTTGACGCGTCCGTGGTTTGGATTTTCGGCAACGGATCGGTGCGCCGCGCGGGTTCAGATCAATCCGGGTGACGGGCGGCCGACCTATTGGAACGTGGATGCCGGACGAGAAGGCAAAGAGAAAAGCCGGCCGGGCCAGGGCGCAAGCCAGTCGCGACCCGGCAGCCTTGCGCAGGGCGGATGCGGCGCACTTTCCCGGGTCCAGCGTCCATGCCTCGCTCGCCAGCGAGATTGGCCTCAGGATCGTGCGCGGCGACTACCCGCCTGGCAGCATTCTGCCCAATGAGGCCAAATGGGCCGAAACCTTCAATGTCAGCCGTTCGGCGGTGCGCGAGGCGATCAAAATGCTGATGGCCAAGAGCCTTTTGGCGTCGCGCCCCAAGATCGGCAGCTGGGTCGAGCCGAAGGAGCGCTGGAACCTGCTCGACCGCGACGTGTTGGCCTGGTATGCGACCGCGCCGGATCGCGAGGCGTTCCTGCGCACCGTTCAGGAGTTCCGCCACATCATCGAACCGGAGGCGTCCGCCTTTGCCGCCATGCGGCGCAGCGACGAGCAGATGGCCGAGATCAGCCTGGCTTGCCGCGAGATGGGCGAGGCGGCCAACCTGCCCGAGCGCATCCGTGCCGACACGCGCTTTCATCTCGCCATCCTGCGGGCCTCGGGCAACGACCTCCTGGTGCCGCTCGGCGTGCTGATCGAATCGGCGCTCGACCATCTCTTCGTCTTCACCACGCGCCAGGTCGGCGATCAGCGGCGGGCGCAGAAACTGCACGAGGCGATCGAGAAGAGCATCCGCCTGCAGCGGCCCGCGGCGGCGCGTAGCGCCGTGCACAAGCTGCTTGCCGACACCGACGAAGGGATCGGAAGGGGCCGGCGGTAAGGCCCGCCGGCGGTCCGGGTCTCAGATCGTCTGCTTCTTTCCATCCTTCATCGGCATCAGGTCGACGCCATTCACCTTGGCGATGTGCGTGGCCAGCATCGGCACGAACTGCTCGGCCGGACCGGTTGCGTGGGCGCCGGCGAACGAGTTCTTGGTGGCGTTGCCAAGCGGGTTGGCGATGCCAGCCGCACCGGCCATCGATTCCAGATAGGTCAGGTCCTTGAAGGCGTTGGCGATGGTGAATTTGTGGGCGTCGCGGTCACCTTCCAGCGTCCAGCGCATGAAGGTCTGGTAGAAGCCGCAATCCATGCGGCCGTTGCGGATGACGCTGTCGAAACGCGGCGGCGAGATGCCGACCTTCTCCGCCAGGGCCAATGCCTCGGAGTAGATCGCGGCATAACCCAGCGAGATGAAATTGTTGAGCAGCTTCATGCGGTGGCCGTCGCCGGTGTCGCCGATATGGACGATGCGGCCGGCCCAGGTGTCGATCACCGGCTTGACCCTGGCGAAGACGGCGTCGGGCGCGCCGACCATGGCGTCGAGCGTGCCTTCCCAGGCTTCCTTCGGGGTGCGGCTGAGCGGCGCGTCGACATAGTCCACGCCAAGCGCGTTGAGTTCTGCGGCAAGTGCAACCGTCGAGACCGGATCGGAGGTGGAGCAGTCGACGACGACCGACCCCTTCTTCAACCCCTCCTTGAGGCCGCCCGGACCGCGAATAATGGCCTCCACCTCGCGCGAGCCGGTGACGCAGATGAAGACGATATCGGATGCCGCCGCCACGTCGCGGGAGGTCGATGCCTCGTGGGCGCCTCGGCCGAGGAGATCCTCCGCCGGCTTGCGGTTTTTCCGGCCGAGGAAGGTCAGGGAGTACCCCTTGTCGACGATGTTCTTGGCGATGCCGTGACCCATCAGGCCAAGGCCGACAAAGCCGATCTTCTCGCTGGTGGCGGTGGTGTTCATGCTGTCTGTCCTGTTTTGCGATTATCGATAATGTTGCCGCTGTTTTAGCCATGGATGGTTGCAGAAAGCAATATTGTCTGACAATACACGTCAATCCCAGGACTTTCGTGGAGACCAGAAATGACGAAGCGGATCATGTTCACCGGCGGCAGCGGCAAGGCCGGGCGCCACGTCGTGCAATATCTGCTGGAGCAGGGTTGCCAGGTGCTCAACATCGACACCAGGCCGCTTGACAATCCCAAGGTGCGCACGCTGATCACCGACATCACCGACAGCGGCCAGGTGTTCAACGCGCTGTCGAGCTATATGGGGCTGCACGAATTCGATCCGTCGCTACGTCCGCAGCCGGTCGACGCGGTGGTGCATTTCGCCGCCATCCCACGCATCATGATCACGCCCGACAACGAGGTGTTCCGCATCAACGCGATGGGCACCTACAATGTCATCGAAGCCGCGGTGAAGCTCGGCATCCGCAAGGTGATCATTGCTTCCAGCGAGACGACCTACGGCCTGGTGTTCGCCAACGAGCCGCGTGACCCCACGCATTTCCCGCTCGACGAGGATTACGATGTCGATCCAATGGATAGCTATGCGCTGTCCAAGATCGTCAACGAGAAGACGGCGCGCGCCTTCGCGCAGCGCAATGGCACGGACATCTATGCCTTGCGCATCGGCAACGTCATCGAGCCGCATGAGTATTCGCTGTTTCCGAAATGGTTCGCCGATCCGGGCTTTCGCAAACGTATCGCCTGGAGCTACATCGACGCGCGCGACCTGGGCCAGATCACGCTGCGCGCCATCGAGAAGGACGGGCTGGGCTACCAGGTGTTCAATGCCGCCAATGACGACACCTCGTCCGATCTGCCGACCGCCGAACTCTTGAAGCGGTTCTATCCCGGCGTGCCGGTCAAGAGCGAACTCGGCGAATACGAGACGCTGCTGTCGAACCGCAAGGCGCGTGACATGCTCGGCTTCCGGCCCGAGCATAGCTGGCGCAAATACGTCAAGACCGCCTGAGCGTGGTCGAATCGCGGCTGGGTTGTGCATAGAAGCCGGCTTTGCCGCCCCACGGCCGCACCGCGCTTGACAGCTTCCCTAAACCGGCCTTTCTGGAACCCATGCGGGACGCGAGGCCGAACAAGGAAAAATCGCCCAAAAAGGCTGTAGCCGCCGAGCGCCCGACCGGCGCTCGCCGGCCCGACGCGGCGCGTATCCCGGGCTCCAGCGTGCATGCGTCGCTGGCGAGCGAGATTGGGCTGCGGATCGTGCGCGGCGACTATCCGCCCGGCACCATCCTGCCCAATGAAGCCAAATGGTCGGAGACCTTCAGCGTCAGCCGGTCGGCGGTGCGCGAGGCGATCAAGATGCTGATGGCCAAGAGCCTGTTGGCATCGCGCCCCAAGATCGGCAGTTGGGTCGAACCGAAGGAACGCTGGAACCTGCTCGACCGCGATGTGCTTGCCTGGTACGCGACGTCGCCGGACCGGGAGGTGTTCTTGAGGACGGTGCAGGAATTCCGCCACATCATCGAGCCGGAAGCGACCGCCTTCGCCGCCATGCGGCGGACCGACGAGCAGATGGCCGAGATCAGCCAGGCCTGCCGGGAGATGGGCGAGGCGAAAAGTTTGCAGGAACGGACCCGCGCCGACACCCGCTTCCACCTCGCCATCCTGCGCGCCTCGGGCAATGATCTGCTGGTGCCGCTCGGCGTGCTGATCGAATCCGCCTTCGATCACCTGTTCACCTACACGACCCGGGAACTCGACGATTTGCAGCTCGCCCAGAAGATGCACGAGGCGATCGAAAAGAATATCCGCCTGCAGCGGCCCGATGCGGCGCGCAATGCCGTGCGCAAGCTGCTGGCCAATACCGACAACGTCATCCGTTCGCGGTAGAATTCACCGACACAGCCATTCGGCCCCCAGGCGTTTCCGCCTTGCAGGCCGTCGAAGCAATTCAGGCCGGCACCGCCAAAAAATTCGAGAGCCTGTGTCGGATGGGCTGTGTGGTCCCCGTCCTTGGGGTATCGAACAGGAAACCAGGAAGGAGAATTTGACATGCCCAGCACCGTTCGTCTGCATCGCGTTCTGACCACCAGCCCGGAGAAGGTCTACCGCGCGTTCCTCGAGGCGGATGCCCTTGCCAAATGGCTTCCGCCGAACGGCTTCACCTGCACGGTCCATCACTTCGAGGGCAAGGTCGGCGGCACGTTCAAGATGTCGTTCCGCAACTTCACCACTGGCGACAGCCACTCGTTTGGCGGTGAGTATGTCGAACTCGTCGCGGGCGAACTCGTCCGCTACACCGACAGGTTCGACGATCCCAACCTGCCCGGCGAGATGGAAGTGACCGTGACGTTGAAGAAAGTGTCCGTGGGCACCGAAGTGAACATCACCCAGGCCGGCATTCCGGACGTCATTCCCGCGGAAGCCTGCTATCTCGGCTGGCAGGAGTCGCTACGGAACCTGGCCAAGCTCGTCGAACCCGAGATCAAACAATAGGGCGCCCCATTCAGTCAGGTGCCATTGGCGGGCGAGGGCGGCTAATCCTCCTTTGGACGCCCGAATGCGGCGCGCAGTTCGTCCTTGGCGTCCTCAAGGATCTTCTCGCGCGCCGCGGGCAGGTTTTTGCCGGCCCTGTTGATGTAAAAATTCAGCATCGACATGGCGGACTGGAAGGGCTCGGCCTTGCGGCGGTGGCTGTGTTCGGCCGATCGCTTGAGCGAGGCGGCGATCTTCTTGGCGTCGTCGGATTCGAAGACATGCTCCTCGAGATCCATCGCATTGCTGTGCTCGGTCACCTCGGCCGACCATTTCTGCTTGGTGGCGGTCATGGCTGGGACTCCTTTGCAAGGTTGCTGATCGGAAACTCCAGATGTTGGCGTCGGTTCCCGCATTCGCATCGGCCTGGAGCCACGGATTTGCCCGCTGTGGCGCTGCTGTGCGCCGAGAATGCGTCGATAGTGGCCAAAACAGCAACGGTTGAGACCGCCGACAGGAAACGCCTTTGACGCGAACCGACGTGAGCCGGCCCAGCCCCGGCATCGATAGTTCCTACGCCTGGATGCGGCTGGCCATCTCGATGCTGCTGGCGACGATCGGTGCGGTCGGCATGTGGGCCGTTGTCGTCGTGCTGCCAGCGGTACAGGCCGAGTTCGGCGTCGACCGCGCCGCGGCATCCATGCCCTACACCGCGACCATGGTGGGCTTCGCCGCCGGCAATGTGCTGGTCGGCCGCGCCATTGACCGCATGGGCTACTGGATCCCGGCGCTGTTTTCCTCGATCGCGCTCTCCGCCGGTCTCCTGCTCGCGGCGCTGTCGACCTCGATCCTGCAATTCACCCTTGCCCAAGGGGTGCTGATCGGTGTCGGCACATCGGTGATCTTCGGGCCGCTGATTGCCGATATCTCGCACTGGTTCAACCGCCGGCGCGGCGTGGCTGTCACGGCGGCGGCGGCGGGCAATTACCTCGCTGGAGCGATATGGCCCACCGTCATGCCGACGCTGATCAAGGCGGAAGGCTGGCGCTTCACCTATGCCGCCATCGGCATCTTCTGCCTGGTCACCATGGTGCCTCTGGTGCTGTTGCTGCGGCGCGGCGCTCCGGAAGCGACGGCCGCCGGCTCGCCCGGAAGCCGGCCGGTGCAGCCGATTTCATTGTCGCCGGCGATGCTGCAGATATTGCTGGTCGTCGCGGGACTGGGCTGCTGCGTGGCGATGTCGATGCCGCAAGTGCATATCGTCGCCTATTGCATGGACCTTGGCTACGGCATGGCGCATGGCGCCGACATGCTGTCGATCATGATGGCCGCGGGCGTCGTCAGCCGGCTTGCCTCGGGCTTTGTCGCCGACCGGATCGGCGGCGTCAAAACGTTGCTTATCGGGTCCGTGCTGCAATGCCTGTCATTGCTGTTCTATATCCCGTTCGACGGGCTCGCCTCGCTCTATGTCGTGTCGCTGGTCTTCGGCCTGTCGCAGGGCGGCATCGTGCCTTGCTACGCGATCATCGTGCGCGAATACCTGCCGGCCAAGGAGGCCGGCCAGCGCATCGGCATCGTCATGATGGCGACGATTTTCGGCATGGCGATCGGCGGCTGGATGTCGGGCTGGATCTACGACCTGACGGGCTCCTACGCCGCCGCGTTCCTGAACGGCATTGCCTGGAACCTGCTGAACATACTGGCGATCGGGCTGTTCATGTGGAAGGCGAGGCACAGGGCGGCCGTAGCCGCCTGAGGAAAGCCAAGCACAGCCCCTCAATGGCTCAGCTTGACAACAGGCAGTCACTGCGCGACGCCAAGGCCGATGGGTGCTGAAACAGGCCGGTGAGATGGCGACAGCTGGAAAGATCGCATTGCGGGCGTGCTTGAATGGCCAGGCGCATGGGCCAAGGCCTTGATCAAGCCGCGCTCGCGCCGGGGCGGTGGCCGCCCGACCCTATCTGACGTGGCACGCAAGGCCGGGGTCGGCGCCATCACCGTTTCACGCGCGCTGCGCGAGCCGGAGCGCGTTTCCGAGGAACTGCGCCGCCAGATCCTGGCCGCCATCGAAGAGCTTGGCTATGTGCCGGATCCCAACGCGCGTGCATTGGCCTCGGCGCGGGCCGAGGTGTTCGGCGTTCTGGTGCCTTCGCTGACCAACAACGTCTTCGCGGAGGTGGTGCGCGGCATCTATGACAGCCTGTCGGACAGCCCGTTCCGCATCCAGCTCGGCAACACGCACTATTCCGGACTGGAGGAAGAGCGGCTGCTGCAGGTGTTTGGCTCCCAGCGGCCGGCAGCGCTGATCGTTGCCGGCATCGACCAGACACCTACCTCGCGAAAGCTGTTGGAAAATGCCGGTTGCCCGGTGGTTCAGGTGATGGAGACCGGGCCCGATCCCGTGGACATGATGGTCGGTTTCTCGCATCTCGAAGGCGGCAGGACGGCGACCCAGCACCTGATCGAGGCGGGGTATCGCAGGATCGGTTTCATCGGTGCGCGCATGGACCCGCGCTCGCAGCGGCGCCTGGCTGGTTACCGGCTGGCGATGGAGAAGGCCGGCCTGCTGGACCCGCGCCTGATCACCACAACGCCGGTGCCTTCCAGCGTGCCGCTTGGCCGCGAGCTGTTCCGCGATGCGCTTGCCAAAATGCCGACACTCGACGGCGTGTTCTGTAACAATGACGACATCGCGCTCGGCATACTGTTCGAATGCCATCGCGCCTCGATCGACGTACCGAAGACCATCGGCATTGTCGGCTTCAACGATCTCGACATGATGCAGGTGGCCTTTCCGTCGATCACCAGCATCCGCACCCATCGCTACGAAATCGGCAGGCGCGCGGTCGCCATGGCGCTGGCGGCGATTTCGGGTGACAGGCCGGAGCAGCGGGTCGTCGACCTTGGCTTCGAGCTCAAGCGCCGCGAGAGCACGGCACGTTGAAGCAGTTTAGAACCTGCTGAAATCAGCCTTTACAGGCATTCTTGGTAGCGCTACCATTCGAGCCGGTGTGAAGTCGGACTGTTGTTTATTATACATAAGCGACAGAATGTTCCTTGTTTATTATTGATAATATGATACTTTCGTTGCAGCTTAAGGAAGCAACGAGGAGGAACAGGTCGGCCGGGGCCACCTGACGTGCGTGGCCAGGGTGAGAGGTGCTGGGGCGAACACGTCATTGTACTGCAGCTAAACAAACAAGTCAGAACTGCAACTGGGAGGAATATCGATGATCAAGTCACTCGTTGGTGGCATCGTTGCCGCCACTGCATTCGTCATGTTGAGCTCAGCGGCGATGGCCGCAGGCCCAGAAGTCGTCAAGGGACCAGCAGCCGAGCCGGACTGCTTTGCCCCCTGGGCAGCCGATACGCAATTCTTCAAGTTCCCCAAGAAAGCCGGCCCATATCGCATCGCGCTCGCCAACGGCTATATCGCCAACACCTGGCGTATCCAGATGGTGCAGACCGCCAAGGCGTATGCGGCACAGCCGGATGTCGCCAAAAAACTGAAGGAATTCAAGGTCGTGTCGACCGGCGAGGACGTCCCGGCGCAGATCTCCGCGATCAACAATTTCATCGATTCCGGCTTTGACGCGATCGTTGTCAACGCGCAGAACCCGACCGCCTTCGGGCCAGTCATCAAGCGCGCCAGGGAGGCCGGGGTCGTGCTGGTCGCCTTCGACAACATTCTCGACACCAAGGATGCCATCAACGTCAATGTCGACCAGAAGGGCCTTGGCGCATTGTGGGGCAAGTGGTTGGTCTCACATGTCCCGAACGGCGGAAAGGTGCTCGAAGTGCGCGGCGTCGCCGGCACTTCCGTTGACACGGACCGTCATGCCGGCATCCACGAGGTGCTCGACGGCTCGGGCAAGAAATGGGAAGTCACCGAGGTGGTTGGCAAGTGGGACGACGGCGTTGCCCAGAAAGCTACGGCGGACGCGATTGCCACCAACGGACCCTTCGACGGCATCACCGGGCAAGGCGGCGACACCGGCATCGTCCAGGCGATGATGGATGCCAAGCATCCATTCGTTCCGTTCGGCGGCGAGACGGAGAACGGTTTTCGCAAGTTCTGTGCCGCGCATGCCGCCGACGGCTTGAAGTGCTCTTCCGCCGGCACCGGCCCCGCCCAGGTGGCCGTGGCAATCAAGACGGCAATCGCGGCCCTCGAAGGCAATGTCGTGCCGCAATCGGTGAAGCTGCCGCTGGCCATTGTCGAGGATCCGAACTTCAAGGCAGGCCAGGATTTCTTCCCCGACCAGTCCGACAATTTCTTCGTCGGCAACTCCTTCCCGACCTGCGGCATCAATTTCAGTGCCCAGGAAATCATGGGGCAGAGCAAGGAAAACCAGTAGTCACTGGCTATCATCTGGCGCCGCGGATGACCCCGCGGCGCCAGCCTGCAATCCCACAATCGCCCCGGGGAGGGTTGATGGACGGTGCGGCTCCACTCTTTCGCATGGAAGGCATTTCCAAGCGCTATGGCGGCGTGCGGGCGCTGGAAAAGGCCGAGCTGACGGTTTCCACCGGCAGCATCCACGCCATCCTCGGTGAAAACGGCGCCGGCAAGTCGACATTGATCAAGGTCATGGCCGGTGTCGTGGCGCCCGACGAAGGCCGTATGATGCTGGATGGGCACGAAGTGACCTTCGCCTCGCCCGGTGCGGCGAACAAGGCCGGCATCGTCTGCATCTTCCAGGAATTGTCGCTGATCCCCGAACTCAGCGTCGCCGACAACATCGTCATTTCGGATCCGCCCAAACGCTTCGGTATGATCGACCGCAAGGCGCAACGCCGCGTCGCCGAGGACGCGCTGGCGCGCGCGGGCGCCGCCGACATCCATCCGCTGGCGCTGGTCAAGGACCTGCCGCTGTCGCGCCGGCAGATGGTGGAGATCGCCAAGGCGCTGGCGCGCAAACCACGCATCCTCATCCTCGACGAGGCGACGTCGGCGCTGACGGCAGCGGATGTCGCGAAGATCTTCGGCGTGCTGAAGCGGCTGCGCTCGGAAGGGCTGGCGCTGCTCTACATCTCCCACCGCATGAACGAGATCGCCGAACTGGCCGACCACTGCACGGTGTTCCGCAACGGCCGCAATGTCGCCAGCTACAAGGCCGGCTCGAAGAGCGACAACGAGGTGGTCGAGCTGATGATCGGCCGCGAATACAGCCATATTTTTCCGCCCAAGCCGGCGGCGGCACCGGCCGGCGTTGCCCCCCGGCTCGAGGCGCGCAAATTGTCCTGGGCCGACCGGCTGGATAACATCTCGCTCACCGTCAGGGCAGGCGAGGTCGTCGGCCTCGGCGGGCTCGACGGCCAGGGCCAGCGCGAATTGCTGCTTGCTTTCTTCGGTGTGCTGCGCGGCCTCTCGGGCGAGGTGCTGATCGACGGCAAGCCGGTGACGATCACCAGTCCGGCGGTGGCCCGCGAGGATGGCATCGGCATGGCGCTCATCCCGGAAGACCGCAAGACCGAAGGACTGATGCTGCCGATGACGGTGCGCGAAAACCTGTCCTTCGCCGCGCTCGACCGGCTGTCGAAAGGCGGCATCATCGACCGCGCCGCCGAGCAGCGGCTGATCGACGACATGGTCGGCCTTCTGGCGATCAAGACGGCGGGGCTCGATATTCCGGTCGGCGCGCTGTCGGGCGGTAACCAGCAGAAGGTGGTGATCGCCAAATGGCTGATGCGCCAGCCGCGCATCATCCTGCTCAACGATCCGACGCGCGGCATCGATGTCGGCACCAAGCAGGAAATCTATCAACTGATGCGCAAGCTGGCGGACGCGGGCGCGGCGATCCTGTTCTATTCGACCGACTATGACGAGCTGATCGGCTGCTGCGACCGGGTGCTGGTGCTCTATGACGGGGCGGTCAAGCGCGAACTGGTCGGCGCCGAGATCACCGAACGAGCGCTGATATCGAGCGCGCTCAACATCCATGGCGAGGAGAGCCCCGTGGGCCTGGGAGCAAGCGTGTGAAAGATTGGCGCTATTGGCTGGCCGAGCAGCGCGGAACGCTGCTGGCGCTCGGCATCTTCATCGTCATGTTCGTCATCTACACCTCGAACCATCCGGCGGGCTTCACCGCCAATGTCGTGCAGACGGCAGCGAACAAGGGCGTGCTGCTCGCCTTCGTCGCCATGGCGCAGACGCTGGTCGTCATCACCTCCGGCATCGACCTGTCCGTCGGCATGATCTTCCTGCTCACCAACTGCCTGGCCTCCTGGCTGGTGGTCGGCACGCCGATGCAGACCACACTCGGCGTCATCGCCGTGCTGGTGGCGGGACTTCTGTGCGGCGCGATCAACGGCGCCATCGTGATCTACGGAAGGCTGCAGCCGATCGTCGCGACCATCGCCACCGGCGCGGTCTACTACGGCATCGGCCTTTTGCTGCGGCCCTTTCCGGGCGGCTCGGTCAACGAGGATCTGGCCGATGCTATGACAGGACGTCTGTTCGATCTGGTGCCGGCAAGCCTGGTCGTGCTGCTGGCGGTCGTGCTGTTGATCTGGGTGCCGTTCAGCCGCTCGGTACTCGGCCGTGCCGCCTACGCGGCCGGCTCTTCGGAAACGGCTGCCTATATGTCGGGCGTGCCGATAAGGCGCGGCAAGTTCGCCGCTTACACGCTTGCGGGGCTGCTGGCCGCGATCGGCGGGCTGTTCCTGACCTTTTTCACCTATACGGGCGAGGCCGCCTATGCCAGCGGCAACGCCTATACGCTGTTCTCGATCGCGGCCGTGGTGCTGGGCGGCGTGTCGCTGTTCGGCGGCAAGGGAAGCGCCATCGGCGCCATCTTCGGCGCGCTGGCCTTCCGCACCATCGGCGACCTGTTGTTCGTGTTCGATTTCGATCCGCTCTGGCAGCCGCTGTTCCAGGGCGTTATCCTGCTGGTCGCCGTCAGCCTCGGCGCCTTCGCCCTGTTTCGGGTCCGCAACCGGCTGGAGTGGTTCCTGTGAGCGATACGACCTTGGGCGGCATTGCCGGCCGCATGCCCAAATTCATCCGCCGCGCCGATCCGGCGGTGCTGACCGCCTTTGCCTGCATCGTGGTGCTGCTGTTGGTCGGCAGCCTCTATTCGCGCAGCTTCCTGTCGCCTGAATATCTCTTGCAGCAGCTCAAGGTCGCCTCGTTCCTCGGCGTCATCGCCACCGGCATGATGCTGGTCATCCTGCTCGGCCAGATCGACCTGTCCGTACCGTGGTCGGTGGCGGCGGGCGCGATGATGGCCTGCGCGGCGGCAGCCTACGGTCCGGCTGGCGTGGCATTGGCGATCCCGTTCGGCATCTTCTGCGGCGTGCTGATCGGCATCGTCAATGGCATCGGCGTCGCCTATCTGCGCATCCCCTCGATGATCATCACGCTCGCCACCAACGCCGTCGCGCAAGGGCTGATGGTGGTCTACACCGGCGGTTTCTCGCCGCAGGATTCGGCCACCGGCGCCATGCGCTACCTGGCCACCGGCTTCACCATTCCGGGCGTCCCCAACGCGGTCATCATCTGGGCGCTGATCGGGGCCGCAATGGTGTTCGTGCTGAGCCGTAGCGGCTTTGGCCGCGCGGTCTATGGCATCGGCAACCGCGAGCGCGCCGCCTATCTTTCCGGCATCGACACGAGACGCGTGGTGATGATCGCCTTCGCCGTCTCCGGCGGACTCTCCGCCTTTGGCGGCGTGCTGCTGGCCGGCTACGCCTCCAAGGCGGCGCAATCGATGGGTGACGCCTATCTGCTGCCGTCGATCGCGGCCGTGGTGCTCGGCGGCACCTCGATCCTGGGCGGACGCGGCTCCTATCTCGGCACGGTCGCCGGCGTGATCCTGATCACGCTGCTGCAATCCATCCTGTCGGTCATGCAGATGCCGGAAGCGGGACGGCAGATCATCTACGGCGTCGTCATCGTCGCCATGCTCCTGCTCTATGGCCGCGCGCCGGCGAGCCGCTGACGGTGGACGAAAACGCAGCGCAGGCACCGACGCGCGCTTCCGGTTTGGCGCCTTCGGCCGTCGTGGTGATGGGCGTCGCCGGCTGCGGCAAGTCAGCCGTCGGTATCGCGCTGGCCGACGCGCTGGGTGCCGTCTTCATCGAGGGCGACAGGCTGCATCCGCCCGAAAACGTTGCCCGCATGGCGCGGGGCGAACCGCTCACCGACCAGCTGCGCGAAGGCTGGCTCGACGCGATCGGCGAGCGCATCGCGGCCTCGATCGCCAAGGGACAGGGCGTGGTTGCAGCCTGCTCGGCGCTGAAGCGCGGCTATCGCGAGCGCCTGCGCGGCTTCTGCCCTGACATCATCTTCCTCTATCTGGAGATCGATCCGGCCACCGCGCGGCAGCGGGTCGCCGGCCGCAAGGGCCATTTCATGCCGGCAAGCCTGGTCGACAGCCAGTTCGCCATCCTGGAGCCGCCAGGTGCCGATGAGCGGGCATTGACGCTCGACGCGACGCGGCCGGTCGACGAACTCGTCGGCCAGGCAATGCGCTCGATGCGCCGGTCATGAGCCTTCTTCTTCGCTGAAGCCGATCCTGTCCTGAGCCTCTGTCAACCGTTCATGGCGCGACCAGGACATCATCTGCTCGGGGCACTGCTTCAGCGCCTCCAGCAGGCGGTCGCGCTTCAGCAGGATATAGTGTGCCTGCAGGGCCATGTTCTTGGCTCCGTCCCTGGTGGTGTCCACTGCCGGGAGCGCCGGTGCCGCCGGCATCAGTTCCGGGCTCAAGACGGCCCGGTATTCCCGGAAGGGCACCACCTCGAAAGTCGACATGGCAAACAGGGCCGTCTTGCCTCGGGCGGCGAAATTCGCCGGTGCCGAGGCAAGGTGTGTCCAGCCGCTTTCGCCCAGGGCGGTTTCGGTGAAGGTCGAGCCGGCATGGATGGTGTTGGTCATCAGCACGACGCCGTTCCGCTTCAACATCTTTTGAATGCGGATGGTGACCTGATAGGCGTCGTCGCGGTCGAAGACGATCCGGCTTTTCAGGAACCGGTTCTCGACATGAACCATTGGCGGGTTGAGGAAGCGCTGGCCGAATTCCGTCTCGGACACGCCATGCGTGTTGACGCTGACCTGATGCGCTCCGATGCCGGCCTCATGTATGGCGCGCTTGCCGATTATCGTATGGGCGGTGAATTGATCGCACCAGAGGATCGCGCCGTGGCCGCGTTGCAAGGCTGCCTGCAAGCCCTCGAGCCCTTCCAGCCGGATCGTCGGCGTCCAGCGACCGGCGACCAGATGCGCGGCGAGTTGCATGCGGCGGCGATGGCGCGCCGCGAGCAATGCCTCGAACAGCTTGCGTGCATCGATGCCGTCGCCGAGCACCGCGCGCGTTGCGGCGGCGTAGAAGCGGAAATCCTTGCGCATATGGCGCTTCAGGCGAAACCTCGACGCCCAATCGCAGATCGGCGACCACCAGCGAACCGGCAGTGCTGCCGCGACCGCGAGATAGAAGAGAGCAATCAGGCTCTCGCGAAGATCCCTGGTGGAGAAGCGGCGGAGCCTGCCGGGACTAACCACCTTGCGGCTGAAAAAGCGCACCTCCTCGGCATATTCGGGGACAAAGACGTCGGCGATGATCTCGGTGCGAAAGCTGGCTATCGATGGCTGCTTGCGTGCGGCTTTTCGGGATTTCGTAAACCTCGACAGCCTCATCCACCCGGCTCTAGATCTGCGATGTCAACTCGACCGGGAAATCGTCATTGTCGGCATCGCGCAAGGCGGCGAGGCTACGGTTGTCCAGCACCTCGGCAATCGCCTGGCGCACTTCCAGCATCATGTGCCGGACTTGGCAGGTCGCTTCATCACAATCCTCGCAGCGCTGGTACTGCGTGCGGCTGGCGCAAGGTATCGGCGCCAGCGGCCCGTCGAGCACGCGCACGACGTGGCCGATCTTGATCTCGGAAGCGGGGCGGGCGAGACGGTAGCCACCTTCCTTGCCCTTGCGGCTCTGGACGAAGCCGGCGTTGCGCAATTCGCCCAGGATGGCATCGAGGAATTTCTTCGGGATGTTGTTGGCGACGGCGATGTCGTTGACGAAGGCCAGTTGGCCAACCGGAAGATTGGAAAGATGCACGAGGGCCTTGAGGCCGTATTTGCCTTTTTTCGTCAGCATGCCCGAGTCAACCCGTTGAAGCCCCAACCACCCCGCATCTGGCGGCTGTTTGTGTGCAAATGATGACGGCGTTGCTTCCGCACGCCGCCGTTTCGCGAAACAAAGCCATTGGAAGCCATGTTAGGCACAAACGCGTTGATTCTTTGTAACGTTTTGCACGAAGGGTGCCGGCTTTACCCTATCGGCTGAATAAACGAGGAAAGCCGGCTTTCCTCGATCTTTCTATCGGGCAGCGGAGACTTTACCGACTGCCGTAAGCCTGATCGAGCAGACCGCCGGCGGCGAAATGCTCTTTTTGGACCTTGTCCCAGCCGCCGAAGACGTCTTCCACCGTCAGCAGGCGCACATCCGGAAAATCGGCCTTGTATTTGGCCGCGACAGCCGCGTCGCGTGCGCGCAAGCCATTGTCGGCGGCGATGCCCTGGCCTTCGGGTGTATAGAGGAAGTCGAGGTAGCTCTTGGCCAGATCGCGCGTGCCGTGCTCGTCGGCGACCTTGTCGACGATCGCCACCGGGAATTCCGCCAGAAGGCTGACCGAAGGCGTGACCTGCTCGAATTTGTCGTCGCCATATTCCTTGCGGATGCCGCGTGTCTCGGATTCGAAGGTGATCAGCACGTCGCCGATCTCGCGCTGCACGAAGGTGGTGGTCGCTGCGCGCCCGCCAGTGTCGAAGATCGGCACGTTGTTGAACAGCTTGGTGATGAATTCCTTCACCTTCGCGTCGTCGCCCTTGAAGGCTTCCTTGGCGTAGGCGGTGGCCGCCAGATAGGTGTAGCGGGCATTGCCAGACGTTTTCGGGTTGGGGAAGATCACCTGCACGTCGTCGCGCACGAGATCGTTCCAGTCCTTGATGTGCTTGGGGTTGCCCGCGCGGACGAGAAACGAAGGCAGTGAATAGAAGGGCGAAGCGTTGTCGGGAAAATCCTTCTGCCAGTCGGCCGAGACGAGGCCCTTCTTGACCAGGAAGTCGACGTCGGTGACCTGGTTGAAGGTGACGACATCGGCACCGAGGCCTTCGGCGATGGCGCGCGCCTGCGCGGAAGTGCCGGCATGCGACTGGTCGATGCTCACACCCGGGTGCTTGGCGATAAAGGCCTTATTGACCTGCACGAAGAGTTCGCGGCCGACGTCATAGGAGGCGTTCAGCAGCTTGTCGGCCGACCAGGCTTGGGAGGATGCGAGGAGGATGCCGGCGGCGGCGACGCCGATGAAAAATCGCTTCATGAAAAGGCTCCGGATGTCATGCTCTATTACTGGACCATAGCCGGGGCGCAGAGGAGCGGCGAGGCATAGATTCAGGGCTTGGCGGTTGTTGCTAGAAAACCGTTTCCCACACACGCACATCGTAGTTTTTTCTTTCACGTGGAGTCATCTTTTTTGAGGCCGGTCCTCTTCAGTCTCTTCCGAGAGAGGCGACAAATGGATACACATTGTGTATGCCCCATATTATGATGTTCGAAAGGAGTCTTCCATGGCGAAAGCCGCACCCGAAACCCACGCCAAGCCCGTCAATCTGCGCATCCGAGAGGACATACGTATACTAATTGACCGTGCCGCAAAGATACGCGGGAAGACCCGTTCCGACTTCATGATCGATGCCGCTTATCGTGCGGCCGAGGATACGCTGCTCGACCAAACATTGATCAAGGTGGATCCCGAGAGTTACCGGCATTATCTCGACATCCTCGATGAACCGCCAAGCGGGGAAGGTTTTGCACGCCTTATGGACGTGCCCAGGCCTTGGCGGGACTGATGCCATCGGCGCCCACGCCGCTGGCGGAACACCACGATCTCGAATTTTTCCAAAGCGGAACAGAAAGCCTCGATCAATGGCTTCGCCGTCGGGCACGGGCCAACCAGGTCAGTGGCGCATCGCGGACCTATGTGGTGGCGGAAGGCACACGCGTTGTCGGCTACTATTGTTTGTCTTCGGGCGGGCTTGATCTGGCGGAAGCGCCCGGCATCATTCGCCGCAACATGCCGGATCCCATTCCAATGGTCGTGCGCGGACGTCTCGCGGTGGATGCAAGCTGGCAAGGGAAGGGGCTGGGTGCGGCGCTTCTGCAAGACGCCGTCCTGCGCGCCGGTCAAGCCGCGACGATCCTGGGGATTCGCGGAGTTTTTGTTCATGCCATATCGGATGAAGCGAAAGCCTTTTACGAGCACTACGGCTTTGCGGCTTCCCCGAAAAATCCCATGACCTTGGTGTTGTCGTTGAAGGCCAGATGAAAGGGTAAGCGACCGCCACCGGACCAGGATATTCCCTGGTGACGAGATTCACAGTGGTCCGATCGCTATGCAGCCGGAAACAGCTTCCAGCGCCCCGGCCGGAATGCCACCCGGCTCTTTTGTGCCGCCGGATGATCGACCGGCAGTTCGATCTCGACCCGCTGGCGTTCGCCACCGATTTCGAGCTCGACGCGCCGTGTGCCGGCAACGCGGCGGCTGGCGGCCACGGTGCCGGCGATGCAGCCGCTGCAGCCGTCCAGCAGTTCGACATCATGCGGGCGAAAATACAGCATCGCATCGCCGTGGGGCGCGTGCGGCGCCGACAATCCGATCGGACGGTCGGCGAGCCAGATCTCGCCATTCTCGATCTTGACCGGAAGCGAGCTCGATTCACCAATGAAGCCGTAGACGAAGGGCGAGTTCGGCGTGTCGTAGATGTCGTCGGCGGTGCCGACCTGCTCGACACGGCCCTGGCTCATCACCACGACGCGGTCGGCAAGCTCCAGCGCCTCTTCCTGATCGTGGGTGACGAAGACGGTGGTGTGGCCGGTAGCGTCATGGATTTCGCGCAGCCAGCGGCGCAGTTCCCGGCGCACCTGCGCATCGAGCGCGCCGAACGGCTCGTCGAGCAGCAGCACCTTGGGTTCGATGGCCATGGCACGGGCGAGCGCCACGCGCTGGCGCTGGCCGCCAGAAAGTTGCGCCGGATAGCGTTTTTCCAGACCCGACAGCTGGACGAGATCGAGAAGCTCGGAGGCGCGGCGGCGGATTTCGGCCGCCGGCGGCCGCGTCGGCCCGTGCCGCACCTTGAGGCCGAAGCCGATATTGTCGGCCACCGTCATGTGCCGGAACAGCGCGTAGTGCTGGAAGACGAAGCCGACATTGCGTTCCTGGATCGACTTTTGCGACGCGTCCTCGTCGCCAAAGAAGATGTTTCCACGCGTCGGGCGCTCCAGGCCGGCGATCAACCTGAGCAAGGTCGTCTTGCCGGAGCCGGACGGTCCGAGCAACGCAATCAGTTCGCCCGACTTGATGTCGAGCGACACGTCGTGGAGCGCCGGAAACCGCTCGAATTCCTTGCGCACATTGGCAACGCGAACTTCCATGCAATGAACCTTCTAATGTCCGCGCGTCGCGGCGAGTTCGGCGCCGTAGCGCATCTCGAGCAGAGTTTTCAAGATCAGCGTGACGAGCGCCAGCCCGGCAAGCAATGAGGCGACGGCGAAAGCGCCGACGGCATTGTACTCGTTGTAGAGGATTTCGACATGCAGCGGCATGGTGTTGGTCAGGCCGCGTATGTGGCCCGACACCACCGAAACCGCGCCGAACTCGCCCATGGCGCGCGCGTTGCACAGAAGCACGCCGTAGAGCAGGCCCCATTTGACATTGGGCAAGGTCACATACCAGAACGTCTGCCAGCCATTGGCCCCGAGCGAAAGAGCCGCTTCCTCGTCGCCATTGCCCTGTTCCTGCATCAGCGGGATCAGTTCGCGGGCGACGAAGGGGAAGGTGACGAAGACGGTGGCCAGCACAATGCCCGGCACGGCGAACAAGATCTGGATGCCGTGTGCCTTCAACCACTCGCCGAGCAGCCCCTGGGCGCCGAACAGAAGCACGTAGACCAGACCCGAAATGACGGGGGAGACCGAGAAGGGCAGATCGATCAACGTGGTCAGGAAGGCCTTGCCCTTGAATTCGAACTTGGCGATCGCCCAGGCGGCCGAGATACCGAAGACGATGTTGAGCGGTACCGAGATCGCCGCCACCAGCAAGGTCAGGCGGATCGCCGAACGTGTGTCCGCATCGCTCAGCGATTCCAGGTAGGTGCCAACGCCCTTGGCGAAGGCTTCCTTGAAAACGATGATCAGCGGCAGCAACAGGAAGACGGCGAGAAAGACGAAGACGACGGTCATCAGCACGGCCCGTGCCGGCCGGCTTTCGGTCACCGCCGCCGAGCGGCTTTCATGGAACGGTTCGTAGGATTTGATCTCGGGTTCAGCCATAGCGCTTGCGGCTCCATGTCTGCACCAGATTGACGATCAACAGCATGATGAACGACAACGCCAGCATGATTGCCGCGATCGCGGTCGCCGCCGGGTAATTGTATTCCTCGAGCCGGATGACGATCAAAAGCGGCGCGATCTCGGATTTGTAGGGCAAATTGCCGGCGATGAAGATGACCGAGCCGTATTCGCCGACGCCGCGCGCGAAGGCCAGCGAGAAGCCGGTGATAATGGCCGGCGCCAGGCCTGGAAAGAGCACGCGGGTGATGATCTGAAAGCGGCTGGCGCCAAGCGTGGCGGCGGCTTCCTCCACTTCCTTGTCGATCTCTTCCATGATCGGCTGCACGGTGCGTACAACGAAGGGCAGGCCGATGAAGATCAACGCAATGACGATGCCAAGCGGCGTGTAGGCAACCTTGATGCCGAGCGGCATCAGTATTTTGCCGATCCAGCCATTCGGCGCGTAGAGCGTGGTCAGCGCGATGCCAGCCACCGCCGTCGGCAGTGCGAATGGCAGGTCGACCATGGCATCGACGATGCGGCGGCCGGGAAAACGGTAGCGCACCAGCACCCAGGCGACGAGCGTGCCGAAAACGACATTGACGACAGCCGCGATGAAGGCGGTGCCGAAGCTGATTTCAAGTGCGTTGAGCGTGCGGCGATCGGTGGCGATGGCCCAGAAATCGGCCCAGCCGAGAGCGGCCGAACGCCAGATCAGCCCGGACAGCGGGATGAGGATGATGAGGGTGAGGTAGGCAAGCGAGAAGCCGAGCGTCAATCCGAAACCCGGAATGACGCTCGGCTGTCTGAACCGCCACCCCGCCTGCGCGGGTGCTGTGGTCATGTCGTCCCGATCTAGGTTTAGTTCACTGGGCCGGTTTGTAGATCTGGTCGAATATACCACCGTCCCCGAAATGATAAGGCTGGGCCTTCTTCCAGCCACCGAAAAGCGGGTCGTCGATGGTGATCAGCTTGATAGGCGGCAGCTTGGCGAGATCCTCGGGCGGAACCAGATCGGGCTTGGACGGCCGGTAGTGGTTCTTGGCGATGATGGTCTGGCCTTCCTTGGAATAGAGGTAGCTCAGATAGGCCTCGGCCACCTTGCGCGTGCCCTTGGCGTCGACATTGGCATCGACCACTGCCACCGGCGGCTCGGCCAGGATCGAGGTCGGCGGATAGACGATGTCGAAATTGTCGGCGCCAAACTCGTCGAGCGCCAGATAGGCATCGTTTTCCCAGGCGATCAGCACGTCGCCCAGGCCTTTTTGCGCGAAGGTCACGGTCGAGCCGCGCGCGCCGGTGTCGAGCACGGGAGCATTGGCGTAGAGCTTGCCGACGAATTCCTTGGTCTTGGCTTCGTCGCCGCCATCGTTGGCGTTGGCATACGCCCAGGCCGCGAGATAGTTCCAGCGCGCGCCGCCCGAGGTCTTGGGGTTGGGCGTGATCACCTGCGTGCCGTCCTTGACCAGGTCGTTCCAGTCGTGGATGCCCTTGGGATTGCCCTTGCGGACAAGGAAGATGATCGTCGAGGTGTAAGGCGCTGAATTGTTTTCAAATTTGGTGCGCCAGTCGGGATTGATCTTGTTTGACTTGGAGACGATGGCGTTGATGTCGCCTTCGAGCGCCAGCGTCACCACATCGGCGTCCAGGCCGTCGATCACGGCGCGGGCCTGGGCGCCCGATCCGCCATGTGACTGCTGGACGGTCACCGTCTCGCCGGTCTCTGCCTTCCAATGGGCGGCGAAGGCCTCGTCATAGGCCTTATAGAGCTCGCGCGTCGGATCGTAGGACACGTTGAGAATGGTGGTGTCGGCAAACGCGAAACCGAGCGTGCCGAACTGGACAGATGTGGCGACCAGTGCGCCGAGCAGTTTCCGGAAATGAGGTTTGGTCATTTCTGCCTCCGTTGAACCCGCGCCAAATCTACCGAATTGATAGAAATAAGATGCATTGAATGTTTGCCTTTTTTGCCTTCCTGAAGAAAATCTTCGGCGATCTGTCGCGGCAATGGGAAAATATTTTCCTTGCAGCTGCTCCGCACCGGAGTCGGTCCGCCATCCGGCCTATCTAGGGATGCACGGCTGCCGGGCAAGTCTGCATTGGGCAGCTTACTCGGCGGTCACGGGGAAATCGAAGCGCTGCTTGGGAAATGGCTCGTGGGCGAGCGCAAAATGCCACCATTCGCGGGCATAGTTCTTGAACCCGCCAGCACGCATGGCATCGACGAGCAGCTTGCGGTTTGCCGCCGCTTCGGTGCCGAGCGGGCGATGCGCGGTCTCGCTCATCGTGTCGAAACAATCGAAGCCGGTGCCGAAATCGAGGGTGTCGGCATCGACAGCGCCGCTGGCCGGTTTCGGCACTGACGGACTGTCGGCAGGCGCGATAGCAACATCGACGGTTGAGCCGCGCGAATGTGCCGACTGCAGGGCGACGTAGCCCTCGGTGATGAGGTCGCTGCGCTTGACCCTCGGATACCACTGCGGATCCGGCGGTCCACCCGCGGTCGTCCAATCGCCCATGTCGGCCACCGCGCGGGCAGGGCGGTAGCAGTCGAACACGACCAGCGTCATGCCCCTGGCGATCATCGCCTTCTGAACGCTGGAGAGTGCCTTCGCCGCCTCCTCGGTGAGAATGCAGACAGGTGCGTTATAGCCGTTCACCTTGCGGTGCAGGAAATTGTTGGAGCTGGCGTAGCGAATGTCCTGGCGGATGGATGTGGCGATATCGGAGAGGCGGACGAAGCCGGCAGGGAGGGGATCGGCGCAGGCAGAGTGGATGACCGTCAGCAATGTGACGAGAATGGCGGCAACCTGGCGCAGGGCATAGCCAAGCAGGCCCCCCTCTGCCCTGCCGGGCATCTCCCCCTCAAGGGGGGAGATCGGCAACTTTGACGCCGAGCTCCGTCGTCGAACGTTGGCGAAATCAACGAGGAAGTCCGATCTCCCCACTCGAGGGGGAGATGGCCGGCAGGCCAGAGGGGGGCGCCTCGCACCAGGCGTCAGGCGAGCTATCCTTCTATCCCCCGTCTCAAAAAGCCAATGCGCTGAATCCCTTGGCGCACTCTACTCAACGAACACTTTCACACTCGCCGCTCGTCCAGCCGCATCGATGACGGTCAGCGTCGAGTAACCCGCGCCGTCGGGCTGCCAGGTGGCGGTGCGGCGGCGGTCGAGGCCGATGAGGGGCTTGCCGTTGGCCAGCCAGCGGAACGGCGCGCGGCCGCCTTGCAATTTCAGCACCAGCGGCGAGGCGTCGGCCGAATTGGTGGCGAGATCGACGCGGGCGCCGTCCGGCGGGAAAATGATGGTCGGCGCGGGTTCGGTCGGCGTCGCCTGCACCAGGCCATCCGCGCCGGCGCCGAAGCGGGCAAGCGTCACCGGAAGGTCCTCGCGCTTGGGGGTAAAGGCGCCAGGCGGTTTGCCCGGCAGCGGCACGGTCGCCAGCCCCGAGCGAACAAAGCCCTCGAACAGAATCGGAGCGGCCGAGACATAGCCGGAAAGACCCGGCACCGCGCCGGCATCGGGCCGGCCGACCCAGACACCCAGCACATAGCGGCCGTCGAAGCCCACCGACCAGGCGTCACGGTAGCCGTAAGAAGTGCCGGTCTTGTAGGCGATGCCACGCTGCAAAGCGCCTTCGGGTGGCTTCACACCCGAGAGGATGTCGATGATCTGCCAGTTGGCCTGGTCGTTGAGGATGGTGGTGGTCGAACTCACGGCGTTGGCCGGTTCGGTGCCGTCGCGCAGCGAGTGCGTCTTGCCGCCATTGGCGAGCCCTGTGTAGAGCTGGACGAGGTCGCGCAGCGTGACGCCGACGCCGCCGAGGCCGATGGCCAGGCCCGGCGCTTCGTTGACCGGCAAGATCGGGTTGACGCCCGCCTGGCGGAAGCGCGCTGTCAGCCGCGCCGGGCCGACCGCGTCGAGCACGCGGATCGCCGGCACGTTGAGCGACAGTTGCAGCGCCTGGCGGATGCTGACATCGCCCTGGTAGCCCATGTCGAAATTCTTCGGCCTGTAGCCGCTGAAATCGACCGGGCTATCCTCTATCAGCGTTTCCTGCGCCACCAGTCCCTGCTCGAAGGCGAGGCCATAGATGAACGGCTTCAGCGTCGAGCCGGGCGAACGCACGACCTTGGTCATGTCGATCCAGCCGGAACGGCTGGCATCGAAGAAATTGGCCGAGCCGACTTCGCCCAAAATCTCGCCGGTGCGGGCGTCGGCCAGCACCATGGCGACGGAGAGACGCGGCCCGAGCTTGGTGGCGGCGTCGCGCGCCACCTGTTCCAGTCCTTGCTGGACGCTTTTGCGGATCGTCAGCTTGAGCGGCTGACCGGGGACGGCCTTGGGGAGCATCGCATAGGAGGCATGCGCGGCAAGCGCCGGCAAGGTACGCCGCAGCCCCGACACATCGTCGAGTGCCGCGCGTGCCGCCTCGCGTTCGCCGATCAGGCCTGATGAGACCATGCGGGTGAGCACACGGTCGCGGGCTGCGTGGGCGATCTGGAGATTGCGGTCAGGCCGGCGCTTTTCCGGCAGTTGGGGGAGGGCGACGAGAAGGGCGGCCTCGGAAACGGTCAGCCGCTTCGGTTCTTTGCCGAAATAGGCGAGCGAAGCGGCGCGCACGCCCTCCAGGTTGCCGCCATAGGGCGCCAGTGTCAGGTAACGCTCGAGGATCTCGCGCTTCGACAGCCGCCGCTCGATCTGGATGGCGCGCAACATCTGCTTGATCTTGGAGCCGAGGCTGCGGCTCTCGCGCGGCTCGATCAGGCGGGCGAGCTGCATCGACAGAGTCGAGCCGCCGGAAACGATATGGCCGCTGGTGGCGAACTGGCCGGCTGCGCGGGCCAGCGCCAGCACATCGACGCCCTCATGGTCCCAGAAACGCTTGTCCTCATAGGTGACCAGCATGTCGACGAACTGCTTGTCGACCTGATCGAGCCGGGTTTCGAGCCGCCAGTAGCCGTCCGGGGTGGCGAAGGCGCGCAACAGCTGGCCGTCGCGGTCCTGGACTTCGGTGGAGACGGTGAGCTTTTCAGGAAGCGGGGGCGGGAAGGCGCGGTCGAGCTCCCAAAGCGCGGCGACGGCGATTGCCGCGAGTCCGGCTAGGGACGCTCCAGCAATGACCGCCCGGCAAAGGATTCTCTTGGAGAGCATGGCGCTGCCCCTCATCCGCCTGCCGGCACCTTCTCCCCGTATAGGGAGGGGGAGAAGGTAGCTGTGATGAACGCAACCGCCATGTGCATGATCGTTTCCACCGGCACCTTACGGTGCCTTGATCTCCATCATGCCGGTGGCGGTGCGGGCCGAATATTGCGGCCGGTACATGTCCTCCACCGTTGCCGCCGGATGGGCGTAGGTGCCCGGCGTCACGGCGCGCACGACATAGGCAAGCGTCAGATTGTGGTCGTGGTCGCCGTCGGCCGGGTTGAATGCCGCGACGAAGCGGTCGTCGCGGAATTCCAGATGCGCGGCGTCGGTCTGTGCCAGCCAGGAGAAGTTCGACAGCTGGGCGCTGGAGACGAGGCCTGGATTGTCGATCTCGAAGCCGGCCGGCAACAGGTCGGTGACCAGCAGGCGCGACGGCCAGCTGTTCTGTTCCGTCACCTTGAGCACGACGACATAGCGTTCGTTCTGGGTGGCCTCGGTCACATTGGCTTCGGTACCGTCGAGCTTGTAGTAGGTGCGGGCGATGGTGAAGCCGTCACCGCCGGCCGGCAAGGGCTGGATCGGCGACGCCACCGTGGTGACGACGGCCTGCAGCGGGGTCTTGCCCGTGTTGGCGATTTCGAGCGGGCTGTCGACCAGTTCCGAGCCGTTGACCTGGTTGGAATAGCCGCCGGAATGCGGCGCGCCATTGACGGTCAGCGTGATCGAATCATTGCCCTCCTTCAGCGCACGGGCCGCCAGCAGCATCCAGGAATCGTCCTGCGTGCTGGTCCAGCGGACTTCGGCGCGTTTCCTGGTCACCAGCTTGATCAGTTCGGGCACGATCGTCGATACCGGCTTCGATTCCGCCGCCAGCGACAGCATCGCCGCGCCGTCACGCAACGCCGAGCCGTAGTCGGAGCGGTACCAGTCGTAGTCGGTGCTCGACTTGGCGAGCTGCAGCGCGGTCTTGAACGTCGCCTCCGAACGCTGCGTGTCACCATAGAGCGCCAGACTCGACGCCAGCTGGGCAACGGCCATAGGACTCGAGAACGCTTCGAGCTGGGTGTCGGCGTAGTAGCGCAGGTCGCCGATCGAGGCCTTCTTGTTGCGAGCCAGCACATAGAGGGCGTAGGCGATCTCGCTGCCACGGTCCTGTACGCTCTGGTCGTAGCCGAGCGAGTTCTGCAGGTTGTTCAGGGCCTGGTTCATCGCAAGAGCCGGCACGTCGTATTTCTGCTCCCGCGCCCTGGTCAGGAACTCGCTGACATAGGCGTCGAGCCACAGATCGCCGGAGCCAGGACCCCACAGGCCGAAGCTGCCGCTCGAGGACTGGTAGCTCAGGACCTTGTAGATCGCATCCTGGATGCGGCCGTGCAGGTCAGGGTCGCTTTCCATGCCGATGCCCGATGCCATCTCGTTGACATAGAGAAGCGGCATGGCACGGCTGGTGGTCTGCTCGGCGCAACCATAGGGGTAGCGGTCGAGCGTCATCAGCAGTGAAGGTACGTCGAAGGCCGCCGCCTGCGAAACGCCGACGCTGACCGAAGCGCCCTCAAGCAGGCTTGCCGCCAGCAGTTCCTTGTCGACGCGCAACGCGCCGCCGTTGCCCTTGAGATCGACCACAAGGCGTGTGGTGACCGGCAACTGGGCCGGGCGCACCGGCACATAGAGCGTCTGCTCGACCTTGGTGCCGTCGGCGTGGGCCAGCTTGATGGTGAGCGAGGCATTGCCCGCCGTCTTTGCGATCAGCGGCACCGTCAAGGTCTGGCGCTTGCCCTGGGCGAGCGTCAGCTTCTGGGGCAGGGGCTTTTCGCCTGTCGACAGGTCGCCTGTCGTGTCGATCGACAGCGCATAGTCGCCGGCGGGGCCGTCCGTGTCGGCCACGTCGAGCCGCATGACGGCATTGTCGCCAGGCGCCAGGAAGCGCGGCAGGCCGGCGGTGATCACTACGGGATCACGCACGATCACGTCCGACTGGGCATGACCGACCGCCTCCTTGGTCCAGGCGACGGCCATGACGCGCACGGTGCCGTTGAACTGCGGAATGTCGAAGTCGATCCGTGCCTTGCCATCGGCGTCGAGCAGGACCGGACCGGAGAAGAAGGCGACCAGCTTTTCGGTGGGCGGGCTGCCTTGCGCCTGCATGTTGGCGCCGTCGCCACCGGTCCTGAGCTTGCCGGCGGTGCCCAGCGAGCCATCGATCAGGCGGCCGTAGATGTCGCGGATCTCCATGCCCAGCATGCGCTGGCCGAAGAACCAGTTCTCCGGATCCGGCGCCTTGTAGTTGGTCAAATTGAGGATGCCGACATCGACGGCGGCAACCATGACATAGGCGTTGGTGCCCGGCTGCACGCCGGCCACGGAAACCGGGATCGACAGCTGCCGGCGCGGCACGGTCTTGTCCGGCGGCGTGAGCGTGATGGCGAGCTTCTTGGCGCCCGGATCGACCGTCAGCCATTTCACGCCGATGGCGCGGGCGGGCATGCGCGTTTCCTGCGCATCGCCCGGCCGGAACAGGGTTGCGGTGACATAGGCGCCGGCGCCCCAGTCGTCACCGACCGGGATGTCGACGGTGCTGCCGCCAGCCGGCACGGTCGCCGTGATGGTCTTCAGCAGCTTGTCGGAGCCGATGTTGATCAGAAGTTCGCCGGCAAAATGCGGCGAGATTTTCAGCTTGGCCACTTCGCCGGCGGCATAATTGTCCTTGTCCAGGGCAATCTCCAGGCCGTCGGGCGTTTCTGTGGTGGTCGAGGCGACATACCAGCCGGCGTCGAACTCATAGCTGGTGGCGGGCCCCTCCGGGTCCGATGTCTCGACCTCGAGCCTGTACTGGCCCCAATCGACCGGTACGGAGACGGTTGCGTCGCCATCGGCGCCGAGGTCGACCTGACCGTTGGCGATCGACTTGGTCAAGCTCACCGGCTCGTAGTTCCAGGAATTGTTGGAGCGGTACCACTGGTAATTGCGTTCGACCTTGACCAGCGTCCACTGCGCGCCTTTCAGTGCCTCGCGCTTGCCGTCGGGATCGACGGCGATCAGGCTGAACTTGGCCGTGCCGCCTTGTGGCACTTCACCGTCGGCGAAGTCCGGACGGATGCCGATCATATGGCCTTGCGGGCGGATGCCGATGTTGAGCGAGCGCTCGATGGCGCGGCCGCCGGTTTCGCGCATGCGCACCGTCACCTTGCCGTCGACCAGCTTGGTGGTCGAGGGCAACTGGTCGACGGTAACAGGGAAGGTCGCCTTGCCGTCATCGCCAACCACCGGCAGATCGGTGAGCGGCGTGACCGTGGGCTCCGCCGACTGCTCGTCGGCGAGGCCGAACGAAAAGTTGGGGAAGCGGTCCCAGTCGCGCGACGTCGACAGCGTGAGTTCGCCTTCCAGCGCCAGGCCCGCCGCCGGCGCGCCATAGAGGAAGCGGCCGTCAATGTTGATGTTGGCGGTTTCGCCCCGCGCAATCTCCTGCTTGTCGGCCTTCATGTCGAATTCGATGCGATCCGGCACGAAATCCTCGACCAGGAACATCTGGCTGGCAACCGCCGGCTGCTTTGGATCGGTGTAGATCGACACCGACCATGTGCCGCGCATGGCGTTGGGTTCGAGCGGCAGGTCGACGGCGTGGCCGCCGGCCGAGGCGCCGTCGCTGACGATGCGGCGGTCCTCGACGCCATCGGGGCGCGAGAAGATGAAGGTCAGCGGCAGGTTCTCGACCGCCTTGGCCGCACCGTCGCGGGCAAGGGCGGCGACGTGGACGTCCTCGCCGGCGCGGTAGATGCCACGTTCGGTCCAGGCATAGACGTCGAGCGCGCCCGGTGCGGCGCGTCCGGTGACGCCACGGTCGGACAGGTCGAAGCCGGCCTTGGCCATGTCGAGGAAGACGAAATCATTGTCGCCGTGCTTGGCCATCAGCACGGCCGGCACCATGCCGCCGTCACCGCGCGTCAGGCCGGGGTTGAAGACGGCGTGGCCGTTCACATCCGATGTCGCGGTGCCGAGAACCTCGTTGTTACGGGCAACCAGCGTCAGTTCGGCGCCCGCTATCGGCTTGGCGCTGCCCAGCGAACGGGCAAAGACATTGAGCCCGTCCTGGCCGGTATAGGTCGACAGGCCGATGTCGGAGACGACGAACCACTGCGTGGCCAGCGAACCGTAATCGTCGCTCTTGTCGTTGACGGGCTGCGCGGTCAGCACGTAGACGCCGGGCTTGCGCTGCGGCAGCGCTTCGTCGACCGGGAACGAGGTGGTGACCTCCTTGTTGAGGTCGTTGACGATGTCGAGCTGGCCCTGCCAGACCGGCGCGCCCATCTGCTCGGAAATGTTGGAGATGTCATAGCCGTCGAGCTGGTGCAGGAACTGATAGCCCGACAGAAGCTGCGCCAGCGAACGATCGCCGATGCGGTAGAGCTTCATTTCGGCGGCGTTCATGTTGACGGTGACGACCGGGATGCCGCGGCGCGCGCCGGCCGGCAGCACGAAGCTGTCGCCGGTGAAGCGGGCGGACGGCGCGCGGTCCTGCACGTAGATCGACAGCACCACGGGGGCGGCGGTCACTTCGCCGATCGCCCCCGGCAGGCCGGCGCGGAAGGTGACGTCATAGTGCTGGCCGTGTTCGAGCCCTTCGACGCAGATCTGCTTGTCCTTGGCCTCGACGCCCTTGGGCGGCGCGTTGTCGACGGTGACGAACTGCGTGTAGTCGACACCGGTCTTGACCAGATCCTCGGAGAATTGCGCGCAGATGCGCGGTGCGCTGGTGTCGGCATCGACGGAGTGATCGATGACGCGGAACCCCTTGCGGGCCTTCAGATCGGCATAGTCGGCCTGCACCGCGGGCGCGCTTTCCAGCGCAAGGCTGGCCTCATAGGCTTGCAACGCCGGCCGGTAGAGATCGCGCTTGTCGAGACCATTGCCGAGCAGCGCCAGCACTTCGGCGCGCGTCTTGGTGGTGCGTAGCAGCTTATAGGCGTTGAAGGCGGCCGACGTGCCGTTTGCCGGCAAAGTCGAGGCTTCGGAGGTGTTCGCGGCAGGCTGCACGGCCAGCGTTTCGCGCGCCAGCCTGAGCCAGAGCTGGCCATCGTCAGGCATGACCGAGACCGCGGCCTCGTATTTCTGCATGGCGGCGCGATGGTCGCCGGTCAATACGGCCTGTTCGGCGGCATTGGTCAGCGCCGCCATGCCCTCCGTCGGCTTGTCGAAGGCCGGGCCAAGCAGCTTGTTGCGATATTGCTGGGCCTGGTCGGCCATCCAGTTGGGAAAGAAGGCGAGTTCCGGCGGCGCGCCGATATCGGGATCGCCGTCGATGTTGACGACCTTGCCGGCGATCGCGCCGGTGAAGGATTTCAACTGGTTATAGTCGGATTTGAGAAAGCACCATTTGGCCTTGGTGTTGTAGGTGAAGGCGCGGCAGGCCGGATCGCCGAGACATGTCGTCTTGCACTGGTCGAGCGTGACGTTCTGGTCCGACCTGAGGTCGAAACCGAAATAGTCGGAATTGTCGGTCGTTGCGATTCGCCGGGCCTCGGCCGCTTGCGCGACGCTGCCCCAGGCAAAGAAGAGAAGGACGAGAATCGACAGACCACGAGCCGCGCGCATTGCCATTACACCCTCCAGACAATTGCAGACGTCCGGGCATGATCAAGCTTCAGTCAGGCTTGTCAACGCGCGAACGCGGCAGGTGCCGCCTGCCAACGGTTTATTTTCCGGCCAAGGACCGGTATGCGGACAGTAACCTCCATAGGACAGGGGATCACGCATTCTTGCGGAAACGCAGAAGGTGTGAATTCCAAGCCCGTCCTATTTCAGACAATTGGATTGTGGCCCCTTTACGAGCGCTTCAGAACTTCATTCCAATTTTAGGTTTACGAACTAGGTTGTCTTAATGCCGGCGCATGAAGAGCAGATGTCAGGAGGGACCGCGCCAAGGCGCGTGCTTCCGCGCGCCCTGCTTTTGGCGATGCTGTGTTCGTCGGCGCTGCTTTGCGAGTCGAGGCACGCGGCCGCGTTCGAGCTTTTCGGCATCAAGCTGTGGGGATCCTCCAGCGACGAGGACGCCGATATTGCCGATCCCCTGCGTTACGCGGTGACCATCTCCGCACCCGATGCCGACAAGGACCTCGTCAAGAAGCTCGAAAACGCCTCGGCGCTGAAAGGCGATGAGGACCGGCCGGTTTCGGGCTCGCTCGGGCTGATGGCCAAGGCGCGCAGCGACCGTGAACAGCTGGTCGCCGCACTTTATGCCGATGCCCGTTATGAAGGCGTCGTCACCATCACCATCGACGGCAAACCGCTCGACGAACTGCCGCCGGACGCCGAATTCAAGGGCCCGCAGCCCATTCCGGTGGCGATCACTGTCGCCGCCGGCCCCAAATTCACTCTTGGCAATATCAGGCTGGAGGGCGACGCGGCGGGGCTGATGAGCGCCGACTATGGGCTGATATCTGGTGGCGACGCCGGATCGGGCGCGGTGCTGAAGGCCGAGGCGCTGATCGTGCGGACGCTGAAGGAGCAGGGCAGGCCGCTGGCCAGGGTGACCGACCGGCAGATCGCCGCCGACCATGCCACCTCGACACTCGACGTGACGCTGACGGTCGCAGCCGGGCCGGTCGCCGGCTATGGCGCGACCACCGTGGAAGGCACCGAGAAGGTCGACCGCGACTTCACCGAATACATGACCGGGCTGAAGCGCGGCAAGCAGTACTCGCCGCAGGAGATCAGCGACGCGCGCGACAGGCTGCTGGCGCTCGAGGTCTTCAACAGCGTGACGTTCAAGGAAGCCGACAAGCTCGACGCCGAAGGCAACATCCCGATCGACGTCCAGGTCAGCGAGCGCAAGCCGCGCTTTTTCGGGCTCGGCGGCACCTTCTCGAACACCGAGGGGCTTGGCCTGGAGGGGTACTGGGGCCATCGCAACCTGTTTGGCCGTGCCGAAAAGCTGCGCATCGACGGCGCCATTAGCGGCATCGGCAGCAACAATCTGTCCGAACTGAACTACAATGCCGGAATCATGTTCGAGAAACCCGGCGTCATCGGGCCGGCGTCGAAATTCTTCGCCAGCGTGAAGACCGTGCTCGAGCATCCGGACGCATACGACCATTTCTCGGTCAAGGGCAGCACCGGCCTGTCCTACGAACTCGACAAGAGGCAGACCGTATCGGCCGAGGTCGCGCTCGATTATTCGCGCATCCACGACGCTTTCGGCAAGCACACCTACCTGATCGCCAGCATTCCGCTGCAATATGTCTACGACAACAGGGACAGCAGGCTGAACCCGACCAGGGGCTTCAGGGTGCTCGCCTATGCCGAGCCGAGCTACGACATATTGAGTGGTGCCGCCTTCCTCAAGCTGAAGGGCGAGGGATCGGCCTATCAGTCGCTGGACACGGCCTCGAAATTCGTGCTTGCCGAGCGTGTCGCCATCGGCTCGATCGTCGGTGCCGGGCTGCAGAGCGTCCCGGCGGACCGGCGCTTTTATTCCGGCGGCGGCGGCTCTGTGCGCGGCTATGCCTATCAGGGCATCGGTCCCAAGGATTTCACGGGCCAGCCGATCGGCGGCCTGTCGTTCTTCGAGACCTCGGTGGAGATGCGCATCGCCGTCACCGACACGATCGGCATCGTGCCCTTCGTCGATGCCGGTACGGTGTCGACCAAGTCGGTTCCCAACTTCTCCGACGTCAAGGTCGGTGCCGGCGTCGGCCTTCGCTATGTCACGCCGTTCGGACCATTGCGCATTGACGCGGCCGTGCCGCTCAACCGTGATCCCGGCGACCCGCATTTCGGCATCTATGCCGGCATTGGCCAGGCGTTCTGACGATGAAAACGGTCTGGCGCATCCTTCGCATTGTCCTCTACACGCTGCTGATCGTGGTCGCGGGTACGATCGGCGCGCTCGTCGTGCTGACCAAGACCGAGCGCGGGCGCGACAACCTCGCCGGCATCATTTCGCGGCTGGCCTCGAGCGATGATCGCAAGGTTACCGTCAGCGGTATCGACGGCATCTGGTCGGGTAATCTCAGCGTTGACCATGTCGTGCTGGAGGACCGCGAGGGCGCGTGGCTGGTGGCGCGCAAGGTAGCCGTCGACTGGTCGCCGACGGCGCTGCTGTCGAAAAGCTTCAGCGCCGATCGCATCGCGGCCGAGCGCATCGAACTGGCACGGCTGCCGGTGGCCGGTACGCAGCCGCCGGCGCAAAGCGGCACGACGACGCTGCCGGTCTCCATCGACATCAAGCAGATCGACCTGCCGGAAATCGCGCTTGGCGAGCAGCTGGCCGGCAGCGGCATCGCGGAGCTCGCAGCCAAGGGAATGCTCAAGGCCGATGCCGCGCCACTGGCGGTCCAGACGGTGCTCAACGTCACCCGCCACGACGGTAAACAGGGCAATGTCGATGCCAAGATCCATTTCGCACCCACCGACAACAAGCTGGACCTCGACCTCAAGGCGTCGGAGCCGGCCGGCGGCATCATTGCCAACCTGCTCAAGCTGCCGGATGCGCCACCGGTCGATATCGCGGTTTTGGGCAGCGGACCGCTTGCCAACTGGAGTGGTGTCGGTACTTTCCTCGTCGACCATCGGATCGTCACCCAGCTCACCGGCCGCCATCAACTCACCGACAAGGGCAATCATGTCGAGGCAAAGGGCGACGGCGATTTTGCGCGCTTCCTGCCGGAAAACCTGAAGTCGCTGTTTGCCGGCAAGACCAGCTTCGATATCGCGGGTACCGCCACATCGGCTGGCGGCATCAGCATCGACAGGGCCAGCATCGAGAGCGATGCGGTGCACGGCACCGCCTCCGGTATTGCCGATCCCGCCGGCGCCAGCGACCTGTCGGTCGAACTCGCCGCCAAGGGTCCGCCCGTGGTGATCAGCGTCGGCAGCAAGGCGCAGCCGATCACGCTGGCGATCAAGAACGCCACCGCGCGGGCCTTCGGCGACGGCAAGGCGCCGATCGTCGACATTGGCGCGTCCTTCGTTTCGATCGTCGTCGGCGGCACGCGGCTGGACGATCTGGCGGCGCAAATCCATTCCGATGGTTTCGATATCCAGAACCGCGCCGGCCCGGTTGCCGTCAAGCTGGAGGCTGGCGGCCTGGAAACCGACGTCGCGACCTTGGCGCCGCTGGTCACCGGCAAGGTCAATGTCGATCTGGCCGGTTCAATCAGCAAGGACGCCATTGTTGCCATCGATCAGGGTACGCTGCGCTCCGATGCGCTCAACGCGTCGCTGACGGCGACGGTAGCGCTCGCCGACATGTCGATGCAGCTCAAAATGAACGCCGATGCCGTGGCGACCGCGTTCCCGCAGCAGATCGCCTCGGTGCTCGGCGGGCGGGTGAAATTCTCGGCCACGGCATCGCGCGATCCGCAGGGCTCTTTCGCCGCGAACTCGATCGAACTCACTTCGGGATCGCTCAGCGCCAGCGGTACGGCCAGCATGCAAGGCACGGACATCCAGGCCGACATCAAGGGCAAATTGGGTGACGTTTCAGTGTTGTCGCCGACGGTCGGCGTGCCGGTTACCGGCGGGGTCGATTTCGCACTGTCGGCGACCGGCGCGATCACCGCGCCGGATTTCACTGTTAGCGCCGACAGCGACAGCCTGACCGCTTCGGGCCGCACGGTGAAGGCCATCAAGCTGACCGCGAGCGGCAAGGCCGACATAACGAGCCCTTCCGCCAACGTCTCACTGACCGGTGCCGTCAACGACCAGCCGCTCGACATCAAGGCTGCCCTGGTGACCAGCGAGGGCAAGCGTTCGATCAACGGCTTCCTGGTCTCGCTGGGCGACAACAAGGTCTCGGGCGACCTGGCGCTCGACGACAAGTTCATGCCCTTGGGAACGCTGACGCTCGCCGCGCCGGCAATCGACCAATTGGCCGCGCTCGCCGGCCAGGCGGTGACCGGCGACATCAACGGCACCATCCTCTTCGCCAAGGACGGCGACGCACCCTCCATTGCCATCGATGCCAAGAGCACGTCGGTCGCGCGTGGCGAGGTGACGGCCAAAGCGATCGCCATCAATGCGCTGATCGCCAATTATCTCAAGGCGCCGGCGATCTCGGGCACCATCAAGGCGGATGCGGTCACTTCGGGAAGCACCGAAATCAGCGGCATCGGCGTCGATCTCAAGCGCGACGGCGACTGGACCAATTTCACCGGCGGCGCCACAATCGCGGGCATTCCGGCGACCGCTGCCGGCCGGGTGAAGATCGCCGAGGGCACCACCAGCGTCGAGATTGCCTCGGGCGACGCCACTATTCGCGGGATCAAGGCGGCGATTGCCGAACCGTCGGCTCTGACCATCGCCGACGGCACAGCCAACATCGAGAAGCTGGCGCTCGATATTGGCGGCGGCAAAGTGGCGCTTTCGGGCAGCGCCGGCGAGACGCTCGATCTGGCGGCACAGGTCTCCGCATTGCCTGCCACGCTTGCCAATGCGTTTTTGCCGGGCCTGGATGCTACGGGAACGCTTGATGGTATCGCTGAAGTGAGCGGCGCCCCGGCAGCTCCCGACATCCGGTTCAACGCGAAACTGGCCGGCGCCGAGACCAGCCAGACCCGGCAGGCAGGGCTCGGCCCACTCGCCGTCGATGCGGTCGGCAGCTACACCATTGCCGGCGGCGTCGCCCTCGACCGTGCCACCCTCTCCGGCGAGAAGGTCTCCGGCCAGGCCGCCGGCACCATCAACCCGAACGGGGCCAGCGATTTCGCGATCGATCTGACCTCGTCCGGCCCCAGCCTGCCGCTGACGGTCGGAAGTATCGAGAGCCCGGTCAAGCTCGAGGTCCGATCAGTGTCGGCCAAAATTGCGGGCGAAAGCACGCATGCCCGGCTGGACTTTTCCGCGATCCTGCCCTCGGTCGTCACCAACCCTGCGAAGGTGGACGGACTTACCCTGACGCTGCACTCGGACGCATTCGATCTCAGGAACCGCGCCGGGCCGGTTTCCGGAACGGTGTCGGTGGACAAGGTTGGGCTCGACAATGCAACGATCGCGCCGCTCATCGCAGGCAAGGTCACGGCGGCGCTCAACGCCCGGCTGAGCGCCGACGCCGTCGCCATCGACAGCGGCACGCTGAAAAGCGATGCGCTCAGCAGCCAGGTCGCTGGCCAGGTCTCGCTGCGTGACGGTGCCGTCGATCTCAACCTGAAGGCGGATGCGCCATCGTCGGCCCTGCCGGCGGCGGCACGCGGCATGCTTGGCGACCGCGCCCAGATAAGCGCCACGCTGAAGCGCGAGCCCAACGGCAATCTCAACATAGGTGGATTGAAGCTCACTTCGGGCGCGCTGAGTGCCGACGGCCAGGCAAGCCTTGCCGACAACAAGGTGACCGCCGACATTAGGGGGACGCTGAGCGACATCTCGCCATTGTCGAAGGATGCCAAGGGCGCCATCGCTTTTGCGCTGAGTGCGCAAGGACCGGCCATGGCGCCGGACCTGTCGCTCACCGTCAACAGCGACAAGCTCTCGGTGGCATCGCGCGAGATCACCGGATTGAAGCTCACGGCGACCGGCAAGGCCGATGCCGCCAACCCTGCAGCCAATGTGCAGCTCACCGGCATTGTCGCCGGCCAGGCGCTGCAGGGGAGTGCCGTGTTGGCAACGGCGGACGGCAAGAGCGCCATCAACGGCCTGCTCCTCTCGCTTGGCAAGAACAGGATTTCAGGCGATCTGGCGCTGGACGACAAGTTCGTGCCTGAAGGCACCATCTCGCTCGACCTGCCCGATATCGGCCCGCTCGCAGCGCTGGCCCTTGAAAAGGCAGAGGGCGATGTGCGCGGCACGATCGCCTTCTCCAGGAATGGCGCGGCGCCCCAGGTCGCCATCAAGGCGGCTACCGCCTCGATCACGCGTGGCGACCTCCAGGCGAAGGCCGTTTCCATCGATGCGTTGATCGCCAACTATCTCGCCGCGCCAGTCATCTCCGGGAAGATCCACGCCGACACCGTCACATCGGGCGGCACCGTGATCAGCGGCATCGATGTCGATTTGAAGCGCGACGGCGACTGGACCGGCTTTTCCGGCGGCGCCACGGTCAAGGGCATTCCGGCGAGGGCCGCCGGCCGCGTGAAGGTGGCCGGCGGCACCACCACGATCGAACTCGCTTCGGGGCAGGCGACCGTCCAAGGCATCAAGGCAGCTATCGCCCAGGCCTCGACCGTCAGCATCGCCAACGGCACGACGACGCTTGACAGGCTGGTGCTCAACCTTGGCGGCGGCACCGCGACGGTAACCGGCAAGGTCGGGCAGGCGCTCGACATCAATGCAGTACTGGCGCGCGTGCCGATGTCGCTCGCCAACAGTTTTTCACCCGGTCTCGATGCCGCGGGTTCCATCTCCGGCACGGTGAAGGTTACGGGCGCACCGGCGAGCCCCGCCGTTGCCTTCAAGATAGACGCGGCCGGCGTGCAGACGTCGCAGACCCGTGGCGCGGGCGTCGGCGCGGTCAGTGTTTCCTCGTCGGGTACCTTTGCCGGCAACAAGTTGACGTTCGACGCCAATATCAGCGATGGAGCCGGCCTTGGCCTCAAGGGCGGCGGCACGGTGACGACGGCGGGCACGCCCGCGCTGGCGCTCGATTTCAACGGTGCCGTGCCATTCGGCCTCCTCGGCGAGAAGCTTGCCGCGCAGGGCCTGGCGCTGACCGGCAACGCCAACGTCAATGTCCAGGTGCGCGGTCCGGCGACATCGCCCGTGATCGGCGGCAGCGTCAAAACCTCGGGCGCGCGGCTGGTCGACGCACGCTCGGGCCTTGCGGTCAACGATATCGCGGCGGACGTCTCGATAGGCAACGGCGTTGCCAGGATCAACCGGTTGACCGGAACGCTGTCGACGCGCGGCAGCCTGTCGGCCAGCGGTACGGTCGGCATCAATCCGGCGCAAGGGTTCCCGGCCGACCTGTCGATCAAGCTCACCGATGGCCGCTACACGGATGGACGCGTGGTGACCGCAAACCTTGGCGGCGACCTGACGATCAAGGGGCCGCTGACTTCTGCACCGGCCATTGCCGGCACCGTCAACCTGGCCAAGACCGTCATCACGGTTCCGGACAGATTGCCGGGCTCGCTCTCGGCACTCGACGTCAAGCACAAGAACGCGCCGGGTGCGGTCAGGGCACAGGACAAGGCGCTGCGCCCGGCGACGAGCAGCGGCAAGAGCAGTGGCAGCGGCTTTGCGCTCGACGTCACTGTCAATGCGCCGAACCAGATTTTCATCCAGGGCAGGGGTGTCGACGCCGAACTCGGCGGCTCGCTCAAACTGACCGGCCCGGCATCGTCGCCGCAAGCCGTCGGCACCTTCACCTTGCAGCGTGGCCGGCTGTCGATCCTTGGCAAGCGGCTGACCTTCACCGAAGGCACGGTCGGATTCTCCGGCTCGCTGGTGCCCTATCTCAACCTGACGGCGACGACGACCACGACCGGCGCAACCGTCACCATCGTGGTGTCGGGCGAGGCGACCAATCCAAAATTCACCTTCAGTTCGGTGCCGGCGCTGCCGGAGGATGAAGTGCTGGCGCAACTGATCTTCGGGCGGTCGATGTCCAACCTGTCGCCGCTGCAGATCGCGCAACTGGCAGAAGCGGCCGGCCAACTGGCTGGTGTCGGCGGCTCGACGTCGCTACTGGAGAATCTGCGCGGCGCCATCGGTGTCGACGATCTCGACGTCATCACCGATGACAAGGGGGGCACCGCGGTCTCGGCCGGCAAGTATCTCAACGACCGCACCTATGTGACCATCCAGAAGGGCGACAAGCCGGGTTCCGGCAAGGCGACCATCGACCTCAATGTCGGGCGCGGCGTCAAATTGCGCGGCGAGGCGACGGACGCCGGCGAAGCCAAGGGCGGAATATTCTACGAGAAGGAATATTGACGGCCTGGCCCTCGTCCTGGCCGCAACTGGCGCTGTCGTAACCAGTGCGAATGTCTCAGTTTAATCGCCCGAAGAGATTTTGGCGAAATCTGGGCGCACTAGCAATTTTGCGCCAAGACTGTCGCTATCACGCGAACTGCCCCCCTTTCAAAGTTGCACATTCGCTAACATGTTCCCAATCCATGTCGTCTTTGACATCATGGCCTGGATGCGGAATGTTAATCGGCGGAAAGCCAACAATGGGAGTTAGTCATGACAATCTATAAGAGCAATGGCGACAGCGTTCCGGATCACATCCTGGCGATGGCCGAAGAAGCCAAGTCGGGCAAGGTCGACCGCCGCGAATTCCTCGCGCTCGCCAGCGTCTTCGGCGCCTCGACGGCCATGGCCTACGGGCTGCTCGGCCTTGCCGCTCCGACCCCGGCCAAGGCCGAGGACGTCCAAGGCAAGAAGGGCGGCGTGCTGAAGGTCGCCATGTCCGTCAAGGATCCCAAGGATCCGCGTACAGCAGACTGGTCCGAGATTTCCAACGCCGAGCGCCAGGCGCTCGAGCCGCTGGTGAAATACACCAAAGAGTACACCTTCGCGCCATATCTGCTGGCAAGCTGGGACATCAACGACGACGCCACCGAATACACGCTGCATGTGCGGCCTGGCGTCGAATGGAACAATGGCGACAAGTTCACCGCCGATGACGTGATCTACAATTTCACCCGCTGGGCCGACAAATCAGCGGAAGGCAACTCGATGCCGGGACGCCTTGGCAGTCTCGTCGATGAGACGACCAAGAAGTTGCGCGAAGGGGCGATCGCCAAGGTCGACGACATGACCGTCAAGTTGAAGCTGTCGAAGCCCGACATCGCCATCATCCCGAACCTGTGCGACTATCCCGGCCTCGTCGTCCACAAGACCTTCGACGAGAAGGGCGCCAACTTCAAGAACTGCCCGATCGGCACCGGTCCGTTCGAGCTCGTCTCCTATGACGTCGGCCAGAAGGTGGTCTACAAGCGCCGCACGACCGGCAAGTGGTGGCAGGGCGAAGCCTTCCTCGATGGCGTCGAGTTCATCGACTACGGCACCGATCCGGCCGCGACGGTCTCGGCCTTCGAATCGGGCGAAGTGCAGACCAACCACGAAACCACGGCCGATTACGTCAAGATCATCGAAGGTGTCGGTGCGCCGGCTTCGGAAGTCGTGACCGCGGCCACCGTGGTCTCTCGCTTCAACATCAATGCCAAGCCCTATGGCGACCAGAAGGTGCGCCAGGCGATGTGCCTCGCCGTCGATAATTCGGTCGTGCTGCAGCTCGGCTATGGCAATGCCGGCACGCCGGCCGAAAACCACCATGTCGCGCCGATCCATCCGGAATATGTGGAACTGCCGAAGATCAAGCGCGACATGGCCAAGGCCAAGCAGATGCTGACGGAAGCCGGCGTGATCGATTTCGAGCACGAGCTGATCAGCAATGACGAGGACTACCACAAGAACACCACCGACGCGATCGCGGCCCAGCTGCGCGAGGCCGGCATCAAGGTGAAGCGCACCGTGCTGCCGAGCTCGACCTTCTGGAACGACTGGACGAAATACCCGTTCTCGGAAACCAACTGGAACATGCGTCCGCTTGGCATCCAGGTCATCGCCATCGCCTACCGCTCCGGCGAAGCCTGGAACGAGACGGCTTATGCCAATCCGGACTTCGACAAGAAGGTCAACGAGGCCCTCGGCATCGCGGATGCGGAGAAGCGCAAGGTCGTGATGAAGGACATCGAGACGATGCTGCAGGAGTCCGGCATCATCATCCAGCCTTACTGGCGCAAGCTCTACATCAACATCAAGCCCGAGGTGAAGAACCACTCGATGCACCCCACCTACGAGCACGACTTCGGCAAGGTTTGGCTCGATCAGGCGTGACCCACAGCTTGACGAATACGAGGGGCGACTGGCCCCTCGAATTCGCGGGATCGTCGCCGTTGCACTGGATGCAGCGGCGGCGTGACGTCGCAAGGTTTTCGAAACAGGGTTGACCATATCTGACCCCAACCCGGCCGGCAGGGGGTACAATGTTCTCATTCATCATCAGACGCATCGGCACTATACTGCTCACGATGCTGTGCCTGACGCTGGTCGTTTTCTTCCTCGTCAATCTCGAACCCAATCTGAAGAAGCTGGCGATCAGCCAGACCGAAATGCACACATCGGCCGAGCAGCTCGAAAGCTGGCTGGTCAATCACGGCTACCGCCAGAACTTCTTCGCTCGCTATGGCCAGTGGCTCGGCGTCGTGCCCAAGCAGCCGATCACGGATCCGGCGACGGGGAAGACGACACAGCGCTTCTCTTTCTGCAACGACCCGACGGTGCCGACATTCTCCGGTGTCATCGAGGGCGATTTCGGCTGCTCGACCAAGTTCAAGACCACGGTTGGGGCCAAGCTGTTCCCTGCGCTCGGCGCCACCGGCATCCTGATGTTCTGGGTGCTGGCGGTGATGGTGCCGGTCTCGCTGCTGATCGGCATCCTTGCCGGCATGCGCGAGGGCACGCGCACCGACCGCGTGCTGTCGGTCGCGTCGATCGCCTCGACGGCGACACCTGAATATGTGTCGGGCGTCATCTTCACCGTCGTCTTCGCCTCATGGCTCGGCTGGCTGAACGGTTCTGCCGCCTCGGCAAGCCAGGGTATCACCTTCTACAACTTCACGCTGCCGGTCATCACTTTGGCGATCTACGGCATCGGCTACATCGCGCGCATGACACGCGCCTCGATGGTCGAGGTGATGACGCAGCAATATATCCGTACGGCACGCCTGAAGGGGCTTTCCTTCAAGAGTGTCGTGGTCAAGCACGCGCTGCGCAACGCGTTGATCGCGCCGTTCACCGTCATCATGCTGCAGTTTCCATGGCTGCTCACCGGCGTCGTCATCGTCGAGGTGATGTTCCGCTACCAGGGCTTCGGCTACACGCTGGTCGAGGCCGCGGGCAACAACGACATCGATCTTCTGCTCGGCTGTTCGCTGGTCTCGGTGTTCATCGTCTTGATCACGCAGCTCATTTCCGACGTCGGCTACGCGTTCCTCAATCCGCGCATCCGCGTTCAGTAGGGAGAAGGCGCATGCAAGCTCAATATATCGGCGCCTCCACCATCATCCTCGAAGTGTTCTGGCGCTTCTGGCCGGTCTGGGTCGCGCTTTTCATCGTCATGGGCGCGAGCTTTCTCTACAAGAAGAAGCTGGCGCTCTATGGCCAGCTGTTTGACAGCGGCGTCGGCATAGCGGGCGTCTTCATCTGCCTGTTCTGGCTGTTCACGGCGATCTTCGCCTCGACCATCTCGCCTTTCGATCCGCTCGGCCAGGTCCCGATCATGAAGGACACGCTGCCCGGCGCCATCGAACCGCAATCGGGGCTCGTCTACCTGTTCGGCGGTGACAAGCTGGCGCGCGATGTGTTCTCGCGCATGGTCTATGGCAGCCAGATCGTGCTGATCATCGCACCCGCGGCGACCGGTTTCGCGCTCATGGTCGGCATCACGCTCGGCCTGCCGGCCGGCTATTACGGCGGCAAGATCGATTCCATCCTGTCGTTCCTGGCCAACCTCGTGCTGGCTTTCCCGGTGATCCTGCTGTTCTACCTGCTGGTGACGCCGGGCATCATGGATACGCCGATCCCCTATGCGCTGGCCGGTGTCTTCTTCCTGTTCCCGATCATCTTCTTCAGCGTGCTGTTCTGGACCCGCTACAAGAACCGGCCCGACCGGATCTATATCCTGCTTGGCCTGACGCTGATCATAGGCGGCTGGATCTACCTCGGCCTGGTCTTCGACAGGGATCCGCTGCACATCGTCCACATCGATCCCAACCAGCTCAACATTTTCGTGGCTGTGGTGTTCGCCTCCAGCCCCGGCGTGTTCCGCATCGTGCGCGGCCTTGTGATGGACATCAAGACGCGCGACTATGTGGCGGCGGCGCAGACGCGCGGTGAATCGCCGTGGTATATCATGCTGTGGGAAATCCTGCCCAATGCGCGCGGACCGCTGATCGTCGATGCCTGCCTGCGCATCGGCTACACCACGATCCTGCTCGGCACGCTGGGCTATTTCGGCCTGGGCCTTGCGCCCGAGAGCCCGGACTGGGGCACCGCGATCAAGGACGCCAGCCGATTGCTGCGCTCCTTCATCCATCCGGCGCTGCCGCCGACGATCGCGCTGATGTCGTTCGTGCTGGGGCTCAACCTGTTGGCCGATTCGCTGCGCGAGCAATCGATGAAAGACTGATTGACGGGCCTTGACCCGCGTCTGGTAAAATTTGGATTGGAGCGACCCATGAACGAGGCAGTTCGAAATCCCGCCAAGCCGACCAATGGGCCGACCAATGGGCCGATCATCGAGATCGAGAACCTGTCGATCTCCTTCTTCACCCGCAAGGGCGAGATACCGGCCGTGATGGATTTTTCCTGCACGGTCATGCCGGGCGAGGCGATGGGCATCGTCGGTGAATCCGGCTGCGGCAAGTCGACCGTATCGCTCGGCATCATGCGCGACCTGTCCAACATCGGAAAGATCGTCGGCGGCAAGATCAAGTTCCAGGGCAAGGACATGGGCGAGCTCTCCGACGAGGAACTGCGCGCCATCCGCGGCAACAAGATCGCCATGATCTACCAGGAGCCGATGGCCAGCCTCAATCCGGCGATGAAGGTCGGCCAGCAGCTGATGGAAGTGCCGTTGATCCACGACAAGGTGTCGAAGGAAGAGGCCTACTCCAGGGCGCTCGAAATGGTGCGCTCGGTCAAGCTTCCCGATCCCGAGCGCATGATGCGCTCCTATCCGCACCAGCTTTCCGGCGGCCAGCAGCAGCGCATCGTCATTGCCATGGCGCTGCTGTCGAAGCCGGCGCTGCTTCTGCTCGACGAGCCGACCACCGCGCTCGACGTGACCGTGGAAGCGGGCATCGTCGACCTGGTGAAGGGGTTGGGCGAGAAGTTCGGCACCTCGATGATCTTCGTCTCGCACAATCTCGGCCTGATCCTTGAAACCTGCGACCGCATCACGGTGATGTATTCGGGCGAGGCGGTGGAGACGGGCAAGATCAAGGACGTCTTCGACCGGATGCGCCACCCCTACACGCAAGGGCTGTTCCGTTCGATCCCGCTGCCGGGCGCCGACAAGAACTCGCGGCCGCTGATTGCGATTCCCGGCCAATTGCCGCTGCCGCACGAGCGGCCGAAAGGCTGCAATTTCGGGCCGCGCTGCCACCATTTCGTCGAGGGCGTCTGCAACGCCGCCGAGATCCCGATGATCGAGGTCGCGGGTCACGAAGGCCATTTCTCGCGTTGCGTACGCTTCAACGAGATCGACTGGGACGCGCTGCCGCCCGGCGCCAAGAAGATCAATGAACGTGTCGTGCCCGGCGCGCCGGTGCTCAAGATCGAGGACCTCCGGAAATATTACAAGGTCGGCGGCAGCGAAGTGTTCGGCTCGAGCGAAGGCCGCGTCGTCAAGGCCAACGAGACGATCTCGTTCATGGCGCGCGAATCCGAGACGGTCGCCATCGTTGGCGAATCCGGCTGCGGGAAGTCGACGCTGGCCAAGGTGCTGCTCGGGCTGGAGACGGCCAGTTCCGGCAGCGTGACGCTGGGCAACAAGGAAATCCAGTCGACCGGCATCGAGAAGCGCAGCGTCGACACTGTGTCGTCGATCCAGATGGTGTTCCAGAATCCGTTCGACACGCTCAACCCCAGCCATTCGGTCGGGTCGCAGATCATCCGCACACTGGAAAAATTCAATGTCGGCAAGACGGTCGCCGACCGGCGCAAGCGCATGCTGGAACTGCTCGACCTGGTGAAACTGCCCAGGGCGTTCGAGACGCGCAAGCCGCGCCAGCTTTCCGGCGGCCAGAAGCAGCGTATCGGCGTGGCACGCGCCTTTGCCGGCGACGCCAAGGTAGTCGTGGCCGACGAGCCGGTTTCGGCGCTCGACGTTTCGGTGCAGGCGGCGGTGACCGAACTGCTGATGGACATCCAGCGCAAGAACAAGACGACAATGCTGTTCATCAGCCACGATCTGTCCGTCGTGCGCTACATCGCCGACCGCGTCGTCGTCATGTATCTCGGCTATATCGTCGAGCAGGGCACGACCGACCAGATCTTCGCACCGCCCTATCATCCCTATACCGAGGCGCTGCTGTCGGCGATCCCGATCGCCGATACCAGCGTGGTCAAGAAGCACATCGTGCTGGAGGGCGACATACCCTCGGCGATGAACCCGCCGTCCGGCTGTCCGTTCCAGACACGCTGCGGCTACAAGAAGTTGGTCCCCGACAATTTGTGCGAGACCAAGGTGCCGCCGGTCAAGAATCTCGGCGACGGCCATATGAGCCTATGCTGGCTCTCCGACGACGTGCTCAAGACCATGGAGCCGGTGATCAAGTTCGACAAGGAACACGCCGCCCATGAGGGCGTGCCGGACGATGCGCCGCATGGCGACGGTCCGGGCTTTGCCGGTACGCCGCCTAACCGACCACATGGCAAGACGGCCAGTGCGGAAGCCGACGCCGTGGGGGAGGCCGCCGAGGAGGCCGAAGCCGTTTCGCGGGCTCGCCGCCACGAAGTTCGGGACGACGTCTCCGAGACCGGCGATGCCTCTCCGAAGCCCGCCAACGCCACCTCCGCGCCGTTCACGCCAAGGACGCTTGGAGACGGCCGCCAGGCGGAGAACGCACGCGTGGCACCAATTGGTGAGCCTGCGGCGAGGCAGACCAAATCAAGCCAAGGTGCGACAAAGGCGAGCGCGACTGCGGAGCCAGCCCGTCTGGCCGGCGCAAATGTCGACAAGAACCGCCCGTCGGGCATCGCCAGGCCTGCCAAACCCGATGACCTCAAGCTGATCTCCGGCGTCGGCCCGAAGACGGAAGGCATCCTCAATGGCCTCGGCATCTTCACCTACGCTCAGGTCGCCGCATGGAAGAAGGCAGAGCGCGAGTGGGTTGACGATCATCTGAGATTCCACGGCCGTATCGAGCGCGAGGACTGGGTCAAGCAGGCAAAGGCGCTAGCCAAGGGCGGCGAGGCTGAATACATCAAGGTGTTCGGCAAGAAGCCGCGCTGAAAGCCACGACCGTTGCGGCAACCCTTTAGTTGCCGCACTGGCTCAGTTGCTGTGCATAGTCGCGGGCCATCTTGTCGGTGGCCCTTGCATAGCCCTGGACGCCGGCATCGCCACGGTTGCCTCGGCCATAGGCGGTCCAGCCGAGATAATAGGCGAGATAGAGGTTGTAGGTGTCGTTGCGCGCGACGCCGTATGCGTCTGATGTCTTGGAATGATACCAGCCGACGAAGTCGACGGCGTCGGCGAATTTCGTCCGCCGCGCCGCCCAGTTGCCGGTCTCGCTCTGATATTGCGACCAGGTTCCGTCCAGCGCCTGCGAGAAGCCGGTGGCCGAGGAGACATGTTTCCACGGAATGAAGCCGAGCAGCTTGGTGCGCGGCGGCCGGGCGTTGCTCTTGAAGCCGGATTCCTTGCGCACGGTGGCCATCAGCACCGGCACCGGCACGCCGTATTTCTGGGACGCGCGCTCGGCGGCCGACTGCCAATTGTCGAACCAGCCGTCATTCTGGTCGAAGACGGCGCAGACATTGTTGATGTGGCTGGGCGCGGTGGCGCAAGCCGAAAGTGCCAGCAGCGCACACACCGCTACAATTTTACTAAAACTCGACCTACGCATTGGATGAGCAATAAGCCGAAATCATAAAGGGAATCTTGCTGCTGCCGTTAACGCCTGGTCGGCACGAGCAGGTGAGAAAATGCCATATCGGTATTCCGACGCTAATTGTCGTCATTTCTAAACAGACATTGCAGATATGCCGCCTTGGCTAAAATCACGCCGGCAAACGGCGTATTTCTGACAGACCGGCCGCGCTGCCGAAGCTTTGATGCCGGCATGACCGAACCAAGACGCAAGCGCGGCGCCGAGCGCACCAGCAACAGGGGGCCAGCGCCTATCGCGCAGCTGCCGCCCAGGCGGGTGACGAATCCCTATCCTCCGATGGCGTTGCTGTCACCAGACCAGATTGAGGCGATCCATCAGGCGTCGATGCATATATTGGAGAATTTTGGCATCGAGGTGATGAGCCCGCGTGCGCTGTCGCTGTTCGAGAAAGCCGGCGCCAAGGTCGATCACGCCTCGGCCAATGTGCGCGTCGATCGCGGCATGGTCGACGAGGCGCTGAAGACGACGCGATCTACCTATACGCTGACCCCACGCAACCCGGCCAAGTCAATCCATCTCGGTGGCAACACCATCAATTTCACGCTTGTGGCCGGTCCTCCCAATGTGCACGACATGGAGCGCGGCCGCCGTGCCGGCAATCTGCGCGACTATGCCGATCTCACCCGGCTGGCGCAGCATTTCAACTGTATCCACATGCTTGGTAACCAGGTCTGCGCGCCGGTCGAGCTGCCGGCCAACTCACGCCACCTCGACACCTATTTCACCAATCTGACGCTGACCGACAAGAGCTTCCATGTATCGGCGATCGGCCGGGGCAGGGCTCTGGACGGCATCGAGATGATGGCGATTTCGCGCGGGCTGACGCTGGATCAGATGCGGGGCGATCCCGGCATCGCCACCATCATCTCGGTCAACTCGCCGCGCCGCTTCGACGAGATGATGGCCGAGGGGCTGATGACCATGGCCGAGTACGGCCAGTCGGTGGCGGTGACACCGTTCACGCTGATGGGGGCGATGAGCCCGGTGACGCTGGCCGGCGCCTTGGCGCAGCAGAATGCGGAGGCGCTGTTCGGTGTTGTGCTGACGCAACTCGTGCGTCCCGGCGCGCCTGTGATGTACGGCGCCTTCACGTCCAATGTCGATATGAAGTCCGGCGCGCCGGCTTTCGGCACGCCTGAAAACACCAAGGCCAACATCGCCTCGGGTCAATTGGCGCGGCGCTACGGCCTGCCATACCGGACGACGCCCGGCTCGGCTTCCAACGCCGCCGATGCGCAAGGCGCCTATGAGACGCTGATGGCGCTGTGGGGCGCGGTGCTTGGCCATGGCAATCTCGTCTACCACGCCGCCGGTTGGCAGGAAGGCGGGCTGACGGCGTCGTTCGAGAAATTCATCATCGACGTCGAGATGATCCAGCACATGATGGAGTTTTTGCGCCCGATCGTGGTCGACGAAGCCGAGCTTGCCGTCGAGGCGCTGGGCGCGGTGCCGACCGGCGGCCATTTCTTCGGCGAGCCGCACACGCTGGAGCGCTATGCGACCGCCTTCTACCAGCCGATGCTCTCCAACTGGCAGAATTTCGAAGCCTGGCACGAAGCCGGCGGCCTCGACGCGACCGCGCGCGCGACGCGGCTGTGGAAGAAGGCACTGGCGGATTATGTCGAGCCGACGATGGACATTGCCGTACGTGAAGAGCTCGAGGCCTATGTGGCCAAGCGCAAGGAAGCGATCGGGCAGGGCGAGCCGTGATTTCCTTGGCGCCGGCGCGCGGCACCCCTCTCTGTCCTGCCGGACATCTCCCCCTCAAGGGGGGAGATTGGCCGCTGCCTCGGCTTTCGCCAATCGCCCACGCTGAAAGCGTAGTGCGGTTGCCAAAGCTGCTGATCTCCCCCCCTAGAGGGGGAGATGGCCGCAGGCCAGAGGGGGCGCCTTGGCTCCTGCTGTCCCGATTCATATCTCCCATCCAACTCACTGATATCAGAGAAAAGCCCATGAAATCGCATGCAAAAGTCGTGGTCATTGGCGGTGGCGTCGTTGGGTGCTCGGTGCTGTTCCACCTCGCCCGCCATGGCTGGACCGACATCGTGCTCCTGGAGCGCGATGAATTGACATCCGGCTCGACCTGGCACGCAGCCGGCGGCATGCATACGATCAATGGCGACCCCAACGTCGCCAAGCTGCAGAAATACACAATCAATCTCTACAAGGAGATCGAGGAGCTGTCGGGGCAGGCGACCGGCGTCCACCTGACCGGCGGCGTGCTTCTGGCTGCCACCGAGGCGCGGCTTGACTGGCTGCGAGGGGTCGTCGCCAAGGGCCGTTATCTCGGCATCGAGCTGGAGGAAATCTCGCCGAAAGAGGCGGCCGAGCTGATGCCGCTGCTCGACCCCAGCCAGTTCGTTGGCGCCGTCCGCAACAAGGAGGACGGCCACCTCGATCCCTCGGGCGTCACGCACGCCTATGCCAAGGCGGCGCGAAAGCTGGGCGCCGAGATCGAACGTTTCACCAAGGTGGAGGACATCGTGCGCCGTCCCGACGGGATGTGGCGCGTCATAACCAACAAGGGCGAGGTGGTGGCCGAGCATGTCGTCAATGCCGGCGGCCTGTGGGCGCGCGAGGTCGGCCGCATGGTCGGGCTCGAACTGCCGGTGCTCGCCATGGAGCACATGTACCTGATCACCGAGGATATGCCGGAGGTCGCGGCCTGGAATGCCAAAACCGGCACCGAGGTCATCCACGCGGTCGATTTCGACGGCGAGCTCTATCTGCGCCAGGAGCGCGGCGGGATGCTGATGGGCACCTATGAGAAGGCCAACAAGCCGTGGTCCGAGTATCAGACGCCGTGGAATTTCGGCCATGAGTTGCTGGCGCCGGACATCGACCGCATCGCGCCGTCGCTCGAGGTCGGCTTCCGGCATTTTCCGGCTTTCCAGAACACCGGCATCAAGCAGATCATCAACGGGCCTTTCACCTTCGCGCCCGACGGCAACCCGCTGGTCGGGCCGGTGCGCGGCCTGCCGGGCTTCTGGGTCGCCTGTGGCGTGATGGCCGGCTTCAGCCAGGGCGGCGGCGTCGGGCTCGCGCTATCCAACTGGATGATCGAGGGCGACCCCGGCGCCGATATCTGGGCGATGGACGTGGCGCGCTACGGCGACTGGGCGACCGTGGCCTACACCAACGCCAAGGTGCGCGAGAATTATTCGCGGCGTTTTTCGATCCGCTTCCCCAATGAGGAATTGCCGGCCGGGCGGACGCTGAAGACGACGCCCGTCTATGATTTGTTGTCGGCCAAGGGCGCGCAATGGGGTGTCGCCTATGGGCTGGAGGTGCCGCTCTGGTACGCACCGGAAGGCGTCAAGGACGAGTTCTCATGGCGGCGCTCGAGCGACTTCACCCATGTCGCCGCCGAAGTCGCGGCGGTGCGCTCAGGTGTCGGCCTGTCGGAGATATCGAGCTTCGCCAAATACAAGGTGACGGGCGAGGGGGCGGCGGCCTGGCTCGACCGGATGCTCGCTTGCAAGCTGCCGAAGCCCGGTCGCATGACCCTGGCGCCGATGCTGAAGGAAGACGGCAGGCTGATCGGCGATTTCACGCTGGCCAATCTAGGCCCCGATGGCTGGTTCCTGGCCGGCTCCGGCATTGCCGAGCAATATCACATGCGCTGGTTCGAGCAGCATCTGCCTGACGATGGCTCGGTCCATATCGAGGCGCTGGGGCAAAAGCTCACCGGCCTGTCGATCGCCGGTCCCAGGGCGAGGGACGTGCTGGCGAAAGCCACACGCTCCGACATATCGAACGCTGCGTTTCCCTTCATGGCCATTGGCAAGATGGATATCGGCATGGCACCGTGCCTGGTCGGCCGCGTCAGCTACACCGGGGATCTCGGCTACGAGATCTGGGTTGCGCCGGAATATCAGCGCGCCGCCTATCAGGCGCTGATGGCGGCGGGGGCGGAATTCGGCATCGGCCTGTTCGGCTCGCGCGCACTCAACGCGCTGCGGCTGGAGAAGAACTACGGTTCATGGGGGCGCGAATACCGGCCGATCTACGGGCCGCTGGAAGCCGGACTCGATCGTTTCGTCGCCTACGGCAAGGACGCCGATTTCATCGGCAAGGCGGCGGCGCTGGCCGAGCGCAAACAGGGCGGCAAGTTGCGGCTACGCGCCTTCATCGTCGATGCCAGCGATGCCGATGTCATCGGCGACGAGCCGATCTGGTTCGGCGGCGTGGTGCGGGGCTGGGTGACGTCGGGCGGCTACGCCCATCATTCGAAGAAGTCGGTCGCCGTCGGCTACGTGCCGAAGGAGATCGCCGACAAGAGCGACGGCTTCGAGATCGAGTTGCTAGGCAAGCGGCATGCGGCGCGCATGCAGGCGGCGCCGCTGTTCGATGCTAATTTCGAACGGATGCGGGGGTGAGAGCGGACCCCCGCATGGGATCATGCGTTGCGGCGGTTGTCGAGCGCAAAGGCGCCGGCGCCGGCGAAGACCAGATAGAGAAAGATAAAGCAGAACGAGATCGCCGAATCGCCGCCGTTGTTGACGGGGAAGAAGTCGCGCGGCATATGCGCCACGAAATAGGCGATCGCCATTTCGCCGGCCAGGAGGAACGCGACCGGGCGGGTGAAAAGGCCCAGTGCCAGCAGAATGCCGCCGACGAATTCGAGGAAGCCGGCTGCCAGCGGCAGTCCGCTCAACGCGGCGGCGGCGTGCTCGCCTGCGGGGAAATTGAACAGTTTCTGGCTTCCGTGCTCGACGAACTGCAGCGCGGTCATGATGCGCAAAACGCCAAGCGCCTGCGGCTGGTAACTGGCAAGGCCATCGAAAAGCTTCATCCAAAACTCCATTTGGCTTCTCGGCTCGGCCATAGGTTATCGCCCGGCTATGGACCATTCACTTCCCCTGGCCTGTCATCAACAATTGGTGATTGGAAATGTTCCCCGGCCTGACCTCTGATATTGTGCCCGTTAAGGTTGCAATTATATCGCTGTGGTTGTATTGATTTATGGACACTCCAGACATGTGGGTCCCCTCGCCATGAAAAAAGTCGCCATCGGCCTGTTCGCAATCCTTATGGGCACCACCAGCTTCGCCATGGCCGAGGACGCCGGCTGCGAGGCCTTCAAATGGCCGGTGACGCGCGAACAGGCGCTATTTCCCGCTGCGCCCTCAGCGCCCTCCGGAGCGACGCTGGCGGTGGGTGCCGCCGCGGATCTGGCGCTGGTGCCGGCCGAGAAAGCCGGTTTCGCGGTGCCGCCCGAACGGGCCCCCGCGGAGGGCACGTTCGGCGCCGTAGCCAGCGTGGCGGTGCCGCCGGAGGGGGCCATCCAGATCAGCCTGTCGGGCGAGGCCTGGATCGATGTGATCCAGGACGGCCATGCGGTGAAATCGGCGGGTTATAGCGGTGTCAAAACCTGCCCCGGCATCCGCAAGAGCGTGCGCTTCAAGCTGGCGGCGGGCCAAGCCACCGTCCAGTTCAGTGGTGCCAAGAAAGAAACCCTCAAGGTCGCGGTGCTGGCGCCGGAATGAGCCGACGCCAGCAGGCGTGATTTCAGCGGTTGGCGCGGACACTTACCGCACCGGCGCCATCAGAGCGAAATGCGCGCCTTGCGGGTCCTGGCATTGCACGATCCAGCTGCCTCCGGGCACCTCCATCGGCCCCATCAGGATCTTGCCGCCATTGTCGGTGACGCGTTTGGCTGCGGCGTCGATGCCGGTGACATTGAAATAGAACTGCCAGACCGGGACCGGAATCTGCTCGGGCTTGTTCATGATGCCGCCACCGGATTCGGGGCCGGCGGTAAAGGTCTGGTAGATGCCCATCGGGCCCATGTCGAATTCGCCGGCACTGGCCCAGCCGAACTGGCTGGAATAGAAATCGAACGCGGCCTTCCAATCGCTCGTATAAAGTTCGTGCCAGCCAATATGGCCAGGCGTGCTGGCCGGCACAACGGGCTGGTCGGGGCCGTTCGGCTGCAGGAACATGAACGTCGCGCCTTGCGGATCGGCGACGACGGCGAAGCGGCCGACGCCTGGAATGTCGTCGGGCTGGCGGTGAACGGTACCACCTGCCTTTTCCAGCGACGCCGTAGCGGCATCGACATCCCTTGCATGGATATAGCCCAGCCAGGCGGGCGGCATACCCATATTTGCCGCATCCTCCGGCATCGTCATCAGGCCGCCGACGCCACGCTCGCCGACATTCATGACGATATAACGCGGCATGCCTGGGGCCTTGTCGAAGGGCTCAGCCCTCCAGCCGACCACTTTTGTGTAGAAAGCCTCCGCGGCGTCGAGATCCGACGTCATCAGTTCGTACCAGAAGAAGGGCATCGGGGATTTTGGCATGGTCGGTCTCCTCACCGTTGTGCACCGATCGTCGTTCGATCCATCCTAGGACGATCTCGACGACAGAAATCCGACATCTGGGCTAGAAATCGGGAACGGCAAGGCCAGCCTCCTGGTATCTTGCGCGCCTTGCGATTTTCGCCTTTGCTTGGGCTCGAGAAGGGGGCCTCGATCCATGCGGCAGATGTCGCTTACAGCCGAGCTTGTCGCACTGTGCCATCGCGAGGAGGCCGATCCCGGGCCCAGCGGCAGCTGGACGCAGCTGAGTGACGAGGATTTCCGGGTCCTTTCCGCGCGGCTGTCCGATGAAGCCGATGCGGGGCCGCTATGGGTGTTCGCCTATGGCTCACTGATCTGGAAGCCAGCTTTCGAGTCCGTCGAACGCCAGCGCGCCACCGCCCATGGCTGGCATCGCTCCTTCTGCATCGACATGGTCCGCTGGCGCGGCAGTGTCGCGCAGCCAGGACTGATGATGGCGCTCGAACGCGGCGGGCGATGCGATGGTGTGATCTATCGTCTACCGGAAGGGGAGAAGGCTGCTCAGATCGAAAGGCTGTTGCGGCGCGAGATCGACGATCATGAGAGCGTCGCGTCGGTCAGGTGGGTCCCGGTGCGTACGGCGCTAGCGCAGTTGCGGGCGCTGGGTTTCTGGGTCGGGGTGACGGGCAGAGGCACTTCGCTCGGGCAGCCGCTGGAGACAGTGGCGCAAGTGCTGGCGCGCGCCTGCGGCCATGTCGGCTCCGGGGCGGAATATCTTTACAACACGGTCAGCCATCTCGAGGAATTCGGCATCCGCGACCGCAATCTTTGGACATTGCAACAATTGGTCGCTGATGAGATCAGGTTGATCCACGGCATTGGCATGGGCGGCAGCTCTATCCCTGCATTGCCGTCACCTTAACTTGAATTTGATTGTCATCTTTTAGTTCAGCCTTTTCAGCGGCTTGCGTCAAAAATTGACCAATTGATAAAAAAACAAAACGTGCTAGCCTTTCCCAAAACGAAAACATGGGGAACTGAAGATGCCAGTGGGCCAGTTCAAAGAAGGTATTGTCGGCGGCCGGCTCCTGCCGGACCAATACGCGGACAATTTTTCCGACCTGCATCCGCCGCTCGATCATCACGAGGCGCTGGTCGAATCCGACCGCTGTTATTTCTGCTACGACGCGCCGTGCATGAATGCATGTCCGACCTCGATCGACATTCCGATGTTCATCCGCCAGATCTCGACCGGCAACCCTATCGGGTCGGCCAAGACCATCTTCGACCAGAACATCCTGGGCGGCATGTGCGCCCGCGTCTGCCCGACCGAGACGCTCTGCGAGGAGGTCTGCGTGCGCGAGGTGGCGGAAGGCAAGCCGGTGCAGATCGGCCGTTTGCAGCGCTACGCCACCGATGTCGCGATGAGCGAGAACAAGCAGTTTTATCCACGCGCCGAGCCGACGGGCAAGACGGTTGCCGTGGTCGGCGCCGGCCCGGCCGGCCTTGCCGCCGCGCACCGGCTCGCTCGCCACGGCCATGACGTGACCATCCTGGAGGCGCGCCCGAAGGCCGGCGGCCTCAACGAATATGGTATCGCCGCCTACAAGAGCGTCGACGACTTCGCCCAGGCCGAGGTCGACTATGTCACCGCGATCGGCGGCATCGACATCCAGAACGGCAAGGTGCTCGGCCGCGACTACCAGTTCTCCGACCTGATCCGCAATTACGATGCGGTGTTCCTCGGCATGGGGCTTGGCGGCGTCAACGCGCTGCGCGCCGATGGCGAAGATGCCGCCGGCGTCACCAACGCGGTCGAATTCATTGCCGAACTGCGCCAGGCCAGCGACCTCTCGGGCTTGCCGGTCGGCCGCCGCGTCGTCGTCATTGGCGGCGGCATGACGGCGATCGACGCCGCCGTGCAGTCGAAGCTGCTTGGTGCCGAGGAGGTGACGATCTGCTACCGGCGCGGCCAGGAGCATATGAACGCCTCCGAGTTCGAGCAGGACCTGGCCGCCGCCAACGGCGTCACCATCCGCCATTGGCTGCAGCCGAAGCGGGTGATCGCCGAAGGTGGCAAGGTCAGTGCCATCGAACTCGAATACACCGCGCTCATCGGGGACAAGCTTGCCGGCACCGGCGAGACGCTGACGCTGGTTGCCGACCAGGTGTTCAAGGCCATCGGCCAGAGTTTTGTGCCGGTCGCCCTCAACGGCAGCGGGGCGTCAATCGACCTCGAAGCCGGCCGCATCAAGGTTGACGAGGAAGGGCGCACCTCGCTGGCCAAGGTCTGGGCCGGCGGCGATTGCATTTTTGGTGGCGACGACCTGACCGTCTCGGCCGTGGCGCAAGGGCGCGATGCGGCCGAAAGCATCCACAGGAGCCTGACCCAGGGATAAGGATCATGGCCACGGTGGAACCGGGCATTGCCCGTCACTACGAGATTTCAGGCCTGGAGCAGCGGATTCTTGCCGGGCTTGCCGATACTGGCGTGGAAATCGCCCTTCTGAGCGCCGACGATCTCGCCGCAGTCGACGAATTCCACATTGGCGGCGTGGCCGCCACCAGGGAACTCATCGACCAGATGGGGCTGAAGCCCGGCGCCAGGCTTCTCGATATCGGTTCCGGCATCGGCGGCCCGGCCCGTTTTGCCACGAACAATGCCGGCGCCGACGTCACCGGCATCGACCTGACGCAAAGCTATGTCGACATCGCGGCCAGCCTGTCGAAACAGGTGGGAATGGACGGCAAGACGCGCTTCGTGCAGGGCAGCGCGCTGGACATGCCGTTCGACAAGGCCAGCTTCGATGCGGCAATGATCCTGCATGTCGGCATGAACCTGCCCGACAAGCGCAAACTGATGAGCGAGGCCGCCCGTGTGCTCAAGTCCGGCGGCGTCTTCGCCGTCTACGACGTGATGCGGCTCAAGGACGGCGCGCTGACCTATCCGCTGCCATGGGCATCCGACGAGACCATGTCCTTTGTCGCCACGCCAGACAACTATCGTTCGGCGGCCACCGCGGCGGGCTTTTCGGTGACCGCGGAGCGCCCGCGCGGTGCTTTCGCCATCGAATTCTTCGCGACGATGCGGGCCCGCATGGCGGCCGCGCAGGCCGAGGGCAAAAAGCCGCCGCCCGGCGTCGGCCTCGTCATGGGCGAGGATGCCCGCACCAAGATCGCCAATCTCACCGCCGCGCTTGAGGGCGGCATTCTTGCTCCCGTGGAAATGCTCCTTCGTCTCGGTTGAAAGGGACCTGTCATGGCTGACATCCGCAACAATTTCGTCGGCATCAAATCGCCCAATCCGTTCTGGCTGGCCTCGGCGCCGCCGACCGACAAGGCCTACAACGTCATCCGCGCCTTCAAGGCGGGGTGGGGCGGTGTCGTCTGGAAGACGCTGGGCGAAGAGGGGCCGCCGGTGGTCAACGTCAACGGCCCGCGCTACGGCGCGATCTGGGGCGCCGACCGGCGCCTGCTCGGCCTCAACAACATCGAGCTGATCACCGACCGCGATTTGCAGACCAATCTGCGCGAGATGAAGCAAGTCAAGATGGACTGGCCCGACCGCGCGCTGATCGCATCCATCATGGTACCGTGCGTCGAGGAAAGCTGGAAATCCATCCTGCCGCTGGTCGAGGAGACCGGAGCCGACGGCATCGAGCTCAATTTCGGCTGCCCGCACGGCATGTCGGAGCGCGGCATGGGGGCGGCCGTCGGCCAGGTGCCGGAATATATCGAAATGGTGGTGCGCTGGTGCAAGCAGTATACGCGCATGCCCGTCATCACCAAGCTGACGCCCAACATCGCCGATATCCGCAAACCGGCGCGGGCAGCGCATGCCGGTGGCACCGACGCGGTGTCGCTGATCAACACAATCAATTCGATCACCGGCGTCGACCTCGACAGTTTCGCGCCGATGCCGACCATCGACGGCAAGGGCTCGCATGGCGGCTATTGCGGCCCGGCGGTGAAGCCGATCGCCATGAACATGGTGGCCGAGATCGCCCGCGACCCCGAAACCCGCGACCTGCCGATCTCCGGCATCGGCGGCATCACCACATGGCGGGACGCCGCCGAATTCATGGCGCTGGGCGCCGGCAACGTGCAGGTCTGTACGGCGGCGATGACCTATGGCTTCAAGATCGTGCAGGAGATGATCGCCGGCCTCGAAAACTGGATGGACGAGAAGGGCCACCGCTCGCTCGACGACATCATCGGCCGTGCCACGCCAAACGTCACCGACTGGCAGTACCTCAACCTCAACTATGTCGCCAAGGCGCGTATCGACCAGGACGCCTGCATCAAGTGCGGCCGCTGCCACATCGCCTGCGAGGACACCTCGCACCAGGCGATCACCAGCATTGTCAACGGCGTCAGGCATTTCGAGGTGATCGAGGCCGAGTGCGTCGGCTGCAATCTGTGCGTCAATGTCTGCCCGGTCGACAATTGCATCACCATGGAGCCGCTGGCGGCGGGCGCGTTGGACCAGCGCACCGGCAGCCCAGTGTCGCCGGTCTATGCCAACTGGACGACGCATCCGAACAACCCGATGGCCAAGGTGGCGGCGGAGTAGCGACAGATCTTCGACGAAAAAAGCGGCGTCTTCGGGCGCCGTTTTTTCATTCCCCTATTGCAGATAGGAATTATCCACGATAAAAGACATCCATGAATTGGAGATTGGCGTCATGAAGCTGGGTGAGGGCGTTGAAGCGGCCATCCACTGCGCGGCCACGCTGGCCAGCGTCGAGGGCAACAGCACGATGCCGGGCGCGGCACTGGCGGAGGCCTTTGGTCTTTCGTCGAGCTATCTGCTGAAGCATCTCAACATGTTGAGCGCGGCGCGGATCCTGGAATCGGTGCCGGGTCCGGCCGGCGGCTACCGGCTGGCGCGGGCTGCCGAGCGCATCACGCTGCTCGACATCGTGCTGGCCGTCGAAGGGCGCGAGCCGGCGTTTCGCTGCGGCGAGATCCGCCGCAACGGTCCGGTCAAGATCGACGCCTCGGCCTATGTCAAACCCTGCGGCATCAATGCCGCGATGCTGAAGGCCGAGCGCGCCTACCGGGCAGCGCTCGCAGAGGTGAAGCTGTCCGACATCGTGGCGGATTACGCGGCGGAAGGCGACCCCAGATCGTTTGCCGCGAGCTGCGCCTTTGTCGAGCGTCATCAGCGGCCGCAGAAATCCCGTTCAACCAACCAAGCCTAACCTCCCCAAAGATGCGAAAGGAAAGACGATGAAACAGAGACTGCAGTTTTTCGCCAAGGCGCCGGAAATCATGAAGACTGTGTCGGCGCTCAACAAGGCGGTCGACGAATGCGGGCTGGAGGTGAGCTTGCTGCACCTGATCAAGCTCAGGGCCTCGCAGATCAACGGCTGTTCCTTCTGCGTCGAGATGCACAGCCGCGAAGCCAGGCGCGACGGTGAGACCGAACAGCGGCTCTATCTGGTCGCTGCCTGGAAGGAATCGCCGCTCTTCTCCGAGCGCGAACGCGCCGCCTTCGCCTGGACCGAGGCGGTGACGCTGATCGCCAAAAATGGTGTGCCGGACGAACTTTATATCAGCACGCTCGAGCATTTTTCGGAAGAGGAACTGGTCAAGCTGTCCGTGGCGGTCGGCATGATCAACACCTGGAACCGGCTCTGCATCCCGTTCCATGCCATCCATCCGATGCCGGCCGCCAAGGCGGCCTGACAGTCCTGGTGTCTATTGGAGCGCCGCCGAGGAAGGCGGCGCTCCTACTGTTTTCAAAGGGAGAGTTTAATGCCCGTCGATTTGCCTTCGACCTTGCTGTTTCTCGGCCGCCTGCTGCTCGGCGGCGCCTTTGTCTTCGCCGGCCTGCGCAACATCCAGAACGCGGCATTGCTGACCGGTTTGATGGCCGCGCGTGGCGTGCCACAGGCCCGGCTGGCGCTGTGGGCCGGCATTGTCCTGCAGATCATCGCCGGGGTGCTGGTGATGGCCGGCCTCTGCACCGCGATTGCCTGCGCGGTGCTGGTGATGTTCCTGGTCGTGGCGACGCCAATGTTCCACAATTTCTGGGATCATCAGGGTCCAGACCGGGCAGCGCGCATCAACGGTTTCGTGGGCAATGTCGCGCTGAGCGGAGGGTTTTTGACGCTGATTGCGCAGTCGCTTTAATTTGTTCATGGAACAGTGGTCGCCTGGCGACCACCGCCAAACGCTCAGGCCGCGAACCGCAGGCCGCCATCGCAGGTCAGCACCTGGCCGGTCATGAAGCTGTTGGAGACGAGGAAGGCTATCGCCGAGGCGACGTCCTCGGCACGGCCGATGCGGCCGACCGGCGTTTTCCCCGCATATTCGGCGAAGACCGCCTGCCGCTGCTCAACCGGTAGAAAATCCCACCACGGCGTGTCGATGACGCCGGGCGCAACGACGTTGACGCGCAACGGCTTCAGTTCCATCGCCAGGATCGGCGCGACGGTCAGCAGCATGCCGTTGATGGCGCCGATGCCGGCGACGCCTGGCATCGCGACCTGGGCCGACACCGCCGAAATGAATGTGACCGATCCGCTCTTGCTTAGCGTCGGCAAGGCGGCCTGAAGGCAGGAGAGTTGCGGCCGCACTTTTTCGTCGACGCCCCCGGCGATGTCTGCAAGGTCGAGGGTTTCGAATGGACCGAGGCCCTTGCCGCCGCTGGCTGCCAGAACGAGATGGTCGAACGGGCCGAGGCGCTCGAAAAACTGGCGTACGTCATCCGGCTTCGAAGCGTCGAAGGCGGCCTTGTCGGCAGCGCCGCCAAGGCTCTTCCAGGCGCTGACGAGCTTGTCCTGGTTGCGCCCGGTGATGGTCACCTTCATGCCCGGGCCGAGCAGTTTGCGCGCTGTCGCCAGGCCGATGCCGGACGAGCCGCCGATGATGACTGTGTGTTCGGTTCTGTCGGTCATGACTGTTCTTTCTTCGATGGGGAAGCGACGCCGACAAGGTCGAGGCTCATGCTGCGCAATTGCTGTCTTGCCCTGGCGTCGTAGGCCTGGGCGTCGGCGCGGGATTCGCGCAGTCCGTCGAAGCGGGATTCGCGCAGTCCGTCGAAATAGAGGCCGCTGCGGCCTTCGAGCGCGGATGAGGTGGCGAGGTTCAAGATAGCTTCGGCGCCGGTTTCGACGGAGCTCCACGGCGTCACGCCCGCCTGTCGGACCATGGTGGTGTTCATGTAGCTCGCCGGATGCAGCGCGTTGACGGTGACGCCGCTGCCTTCCAACTGCTCGGCCAGATCGACAGTGAACAGGATCTGCGCCAGCTTGCTCTGGCAGTAGGCGCGCACGCCGCTATAGCCGTGGGTCAGCATGACATCGTCGAAATCGATCGCCTGCTGGCCGGCGGACGCGACATTGACGATCCGCGCCGGGGCGCTCGCCTTCAGCAGCGGCAGAAGCTCCGAGGTCAGCAGGAAGCCGGCGAGATAGTTGACGGCAAAGCGCAGTTCGTGGCCATCGGCGCTTGTCTGTCGCTTGTCGCCGGCGGTGCCGACGCCGGCATTGTTGATGAGGATGTCGAGGCGGGTTGTGCTGCCGCGCACAGCCTCGGCGAGGCGTCTTACTTCCGCCAGCGAAGCGAGATCGGCAGCGAGAAACTCGGCCTTGCCGCCAGCGGCTTCGATCTCGGCGATAACGGCCTTGCCACGGGTTGCATCGCGGCCATGCACCAGCACCCGTGCGCCGGCGGCACCCAGCCTTTGCACCACGACCCGGCCGACGCCGTCGGTCGAGCCGGTGATGAGGATGGTCTTGCCTTTCAATTCCATGTTCAGAGCCTCCTGTTGTTGCCCTGAACGCAAGATGGGGCGCTTCGCCCATGTCAAACAGTTCAAACTTTATCCTGGTATCGATACTGCTATAATAGCCGGCATGAACGCTCCCGCTGCCTCCACCCGATCTGCCGACGAGAGCCGCCGGCGTGAACTCGGCGCCTTCCTGCGTTCGCGCCGGGAAAGGCTGGCGCCGTCGGCCACCGGCATCGCGACAGGTCCGCGACGGCGCACGCCGGGTCTGCGGCGCGAGGAAGTGGCGATGATCGCCGGTGTCGGCACCACCTGGTACACCTGGCTCGAACAGGGCAGGGATGTGCGGCCCTCGGTGGAAGTGCTGGCGGCGCTCTGCGAGGCTTTGCGCCTCGACGCCGTCGAGAAGCGGCATCTGTTCATCCTGGCCGGCCGCCAGCAGCCGGAGCGGCGTGTGGCGGCGCCGGAAAAGGTCGACGCCACGCTGTTGCATATGCTGCAAAGCCTGGTGCTGCAGCCCGCCTATGTCGTCGGCCGGCGCTGGGACGTTCTTGCCTGGAACGAAGCGGCCGTGGCGGTGTTCGGCGACTATGGCCTGCTGGAGGGCGACAGCAGAAATATCGTCCACATGGTGTTCACCAACCCGCACCACCGCCGCCTGCTGGTCGACTGGGAAGAACTCGCCCGCGTGGTGCTCGCCTCGTTTCGTGCCGAAAGCGCCAAATATGTAGGCGATCCAGATTTCGAACGGCTGATCGCGCTGATGATGAACTCAAGTCCCGAGTTCCGCGACTGGTGGCCCCGGCGCGACGTGGCGCGAAAACTGACCGGCGTGAAGCACGTCCGGCATCCCAAGGCTGGCTTGATGGCTTTCGAGCATATGAGCCTGTCGATCGACGACGGCTCGGACATGCGGCTGATCGTCTATACGCCGCTCGCCGAGCAGAACTCGATCGCCAAGCTGCAGCAATTGCTCGATGGGATGCCGGCCGAACGGCGCAGCGCGTGAGACCCCTCAGCTTCGTCATCCTCGGGTCTGCGCTGCGTCGCTACGCTCCTTGCTCCGCCCGTGGATGACGAAATGATGAGCGCCTCCGCTAACCGCCACGGTCAGCAAGAACCAAGCAACCGGTGGGTCGGCCGCTAGCCGCTTGGCTTCAGCCCATCGAGGAACAATTGCTCCAGGAAGCGGGCAGCGTCCTCGAAGCGGCCGTCGCCGCCGCGGTTCGGCCCCAGAACGGCGCGGACCTGGACGTCGAAATCGGCATAGTGCTGCGTCGTTGCCCAGATCGCGAAGATCAGGTGCCAGGGATCGGTCCGGGCGATCTTGCCGGCGCGCATCCAGCCCTTGATGACGGCGGCCTTCTCGTCGACCAACGTCTTCAACTCGCCCGCCAACAGCGGCATGATGCGCGGCGCTCCCTGCAGGATCTCGTTGGCGAACAGCCGGCTCTCGCGCGGAAAGTCGCGGGCCATTTCCAGCTTGCGCCTGATGTAGCTCCTGAGTTCGGTCATCGGATCGCCGATGTCGTCGAGTTCCCTGAGCGGCGCCAGCCAGGTTTCGAGCAGCCGCTCCATCAATGTCTCGTGAATGTCCTCCTTGCGGCGGAAATAGTAGAGCAGGTTCGGCTTCGACATGCCGGCGGCTTCGGCGATCTGGTCGATGGTCGAACCGCGGAAGCCATTGGTGGAAAACACTTCGAGCGCGGCCTCCAGGATCAGTTCGCGCTTTTCCTGCTGGATGCGGGTGCGGCGAGGGGCTTGCGTGCTCGTGGTCACCGTTGCGGACCCTCGCATCGACGGTCATCTGGACCAATTCTCTGGACCAGTTTTTCTCCAGCCTGTGGAACGCACTTCAGGAGCCGCATTTCCGCTAGTAATCCATTGACCGCCGGCATGGCGGTGCTAACGTTTGTCCAATCGGTCAAAATTTGCGTAGCATGAAAGCGCGGCAAAGACCAAGCGTTGGGCGCAGCGAAACAGGTTACAAGGGGAAGTCTTGGTCATGTCCAACCGGCTGAAAGTCACGCCGAACGATCTCAGCGCATTCTGGATGCCGTTCACGGCAAACCGGCAGTTCAAGCAGGCGCCGCGCATGTTCGTGTCCGCAAAGGACATGCATTACACGACCAGCGACGGCCGCAAGGTGCTGGACGGCACCGCCGGCCTGTGGTGCGTCAACGCCGGCCATTGCCGCCCGAAGATCACCGAGGCGATCCAGCACCAGGCCGCCGAACTCGACTACGCCCCGGCTTTCCAGATGGGCCACCCCATCGTGTTCGAGCTGGCCAACCGCCTGGTCGACCTAGCGCCCAAGGGAATGGACCATGTGTTCTTCACCAATTCCGGTTCGGAATCGGTCGAGACGGCGTTGAAAATGGCGATCGCCTATCACCGCGTGAAGGGAGAAGGCTCGCGCACCCGGCTCATCGGCCGCGAGCGCGGCTATCACGGCGTCAATTTCGGCGGCATCTCGGTCGGCGGCATCGTCACCAACCGCAAGATGTTCGGCACGCTGCTGGGCGGCGTCGACCACATGCCGCACACGCATCTGCCGGAGAAGAACGCTTTTTCGAAAGGCGTGCCGGAGTATGGAGCGGAGCTCGCCAACGAGCTGGAGCGTATCGTCGCCCTGCATGACGCCTCGACCATCGCGGCCGTCATCGTCGAGCCGGTCGCCGGCTCCACGGGCGTTATCCTGCCGCCGAAGGGCTATCTCGAGAAGTTGCGCGAAATCTGCACCAAGTACGGCATCCTGCTGATCTTCGACGAGGTCATCACCGGTTTCGGCCGCCTCGGCGCGCCGTTCGCCGCCGACTATTTTGGCGTCACGCCCGACATCATGACCACTGCCAAGGGCGTCTCCAACGGCGTCATCCCGATGGGCGCCGTGTTCGTGAAGAAGGAAATCCACGACGCCTTCATGACCGGCCCCGAGCACATGATCGAGTTCTTCCACGGCTACACCTATTCGGGCAATCCGATCGCTTGTGCGGCCGCACTAGGCACGCTCGATACCTACAAGGAAGAGGGCTTGCTGACGCGTGGCGAGGAACTGGCACCCTATTGGGAAGACGCGCTGCATTCGCTGAGGGGCGAGCCGCATGTCATCGACATCAGGAACATTGGCCTGATCGGCGCGATCGAACTGGCGCCGATCGCCGGCAGCCCGACCAAGCGCGCGTTCTCGGCCTTCGTCAAGGCGTTCGAGCGCGGCGCGCTGATCCGCACCACCGGCGACATTATCGCACTGTCGCCGCCGCTGATCATCACCAAGGGCCAGATCAACGAATTGATCGACCATGTGCGGGAAGTGCTGCGGTCGATCGATTGAAGGGCTGGATGCAGCTTTCCCTCCCCTCGAGGGGGAGGGGGACGCCGCGCAATAGGAGAGGACTTTGAATGGCCGCACCCGGCGAGAATCTGCGAATCAATTCAGACCGCTTGTGGGATTCCATCATGGAGATGGCGAAGATCGGCCCCGGCATTGCCGGCGGTAACAATCGCCAGACCGTGACCGACGAGGACGGCGAGGGCCGGCACCTGTTCAAGCGCTGGTGTGATGCGGCCGGGCTCGAAATGGGCGTCGACGAGATGGGCACCATGTTTGCCCGCCGCGAGGGCACCGATCCCAGCCTGCCGCCGGTCTATGTCGGCAGCCATCTCGATACGCAGCCGACCGGCGGCAAGTATGACGGCGTTCTCGGCGTGCTCGGTGGCCTGGAGATCGTGCGCTCGCTCAACGATCTCGACATCAAGACCAAACACCCGATCGTCGTCACCAACTGGACCAACGAGGAAGGCGCGCGCTTCGCCCCGGCGATGATGGCCTCCGGCGTGTTCGCGGGCGTGCTCGACCAGGCGGACGTCTATCAGCATACCGACAAGCAGGGCAAAACGTTCGGCGAGGAACTGGAGCGCATCGGCTGGAAGGGCACCGAGAAGGTCGGCGACCGCAAGATTCACGCCTTCTTCGAACTGCATATCGAGCAGGGCCCGATTCTTGAGGACGAAGATATCGACATCGGCGTCGTCACCCACGGCCAGGGCCTGAAATGGCTGCAGGTGACGCTGACCGGCAAGGAGGCGCATACCGGCTCGACGCCGATGCCGAAGCGCCGCAATGCCGGGCTCGGCATGGCCAGGGTGATCGAACTGGTGCACGAGATCGCCATGGACTACCAGCCCGACGCCGTCGGCGCGGTCGGCCACATGGAAGTCTATCCCAATTCGCGCAACATCATCGCCGGACGCACCGTCTTCACCATAGACATCCGCTCGCCGGAGAAGGAAGTGCTCGATGCCATGGATGGCCGCATCCGCGAAGGCATCGACACGATCTGCGATGCGCTCGACATCCGATACGAGATCGAGCAGGTCGGTCATTTCGATCCGGTCACCTTCGACAAGGGCTGCGTCAAGGCGATCCGCGACGCCGCAGAGCGGCTTGGCTACACGCATCGCAATATCGTCTCCGGCGCAGGCCACGACGCCTGCTGGATCAACCGCGTCGCGCCGACCGCGATGGTGATGTGCCCATGCGTGGATGGGTTAAGCCACAACGAGGCGGAAGAGATCACCAAGGAATGGGCCGCGGCCGGCGCCGACGTTCTGTTCCACGCGGTGGTGGAGACGGCCGTCATCGTGGAGTGAATTTAGAGATTTACCTTCAACGCCGCTCACCAAGAAGCGCGAAGAGAAGAACAAGGGAACAGCAAAATGACCAAAGTTATCAAGAACGGCACTGTCGTCACCGCCGACCGCACCTGGAAGGCCGACGTGCTGATGCAGAACGGCAAGATCGTTGCCATCGGCTCGGACCTGCATGGCGACCATGAGTACGACGCCACCGGTTGCTATGTCATGCCGGGCGGCATCGATCCGCATACCCATCTCGAAATGCCGTTCATGGGCACTTATTCCGCCGACGATTTCGAATCCGGCACGAGGGCTGCCCTGGCAGGCGGCACGACGATGGTGGTGGATTTCTGCCTCCCGTCCCCGCAGCAGTCGCTGCTCGAAGCCTTGCAGATGTGGGACAACAAGACCTCGAAGGCAGCCTGCGACTATTCCTTCCACATGGCGATCACCTGGTGGGGCAAGCAGGTGTTCGACGAGATGGCCACCGTCGTCGACAAGGGCATCACCTCGTTCAAGCACTTCATGGCCTACAAGGGCGCGCTGATGGTGGACGACGACGAGATGTATGCGTCGTTCCAGCGCTGCGCCGATCTCGGTGCACTGCCGCTGGTGCACGCCGAGAATGGCGACGTGGTCGCCGCCCTGTCGCAGAAGCTGCTCGCCGCCGGCAACAATGGCCCCGAAGGGCATGCCTATTCGCGTCCACCGGAAGTGGAAGGCGAGGCGACCAACCGCGCCATCATGATCGCCGATATGGCCGGCGTGCCGCTCTATGTCGTGCACGTCTCCTGCGAGCAGAGCCACGAGGCGATCCGCCGGGCGCGCCAGAAAGGCATGCGGGTGTTCGGCGAGCCGCTGATCCAGCACCTGACGTTGGACGAGAGCGAGTATTTCGACAAGGACTGGGACCATGCGGCGCGTCGCGTGATGAGCCCACCCTTCCGCAACAAGCTGCACCAGGATTCGCTATGGGCGGGCCTGCAGGCCGGATCGCTGCAGGTGGTGGCGACCGATCATTGCGCCTTCACCACCGAGCAGAAGCGTTTCGGCGTCGGCAATTTCACCAAGATCCCGAACGGCACGGGGGGCCTCGAGGACCGGCTGCCGGTGCTGTGGACCAAGGGCGTCAACACCGGGCGGCTGACGATGAACGAGTTCGTCGCGGTGACATCGACCAACATCGCCAAGATCCTCAACATGTATCCAAAAAAGGGCGCTATCGTCGAAGGTGCCGATGCCGACATCATCGTCTGGGATCCTAGCGCCAAGAAAACGATTTCTTCGAAGAAGCAGCAGTCTGTCATCGACTACAACGTGTTCGAAGGCGTCGAGGTAACGGGCTTGCCGCGCTTCGTCTTCTCGCGCGGCGAGTTGTCGATCGAGGAAGCGGAGGTGAAGGCAAAGCCCGGCCATGGCCAGTTCGTCGGCCGCGAGCCGAACGCCGCGGTCAACCGGGCGCTGTCGACCTGGAAAGAGATCACCGCGCCGCGCAAGGTCGAGCGGACCGGCATTCCGGCGACCGGGGTTTGACGGTGAGGCGCGCGGGGTTCTATCTCACCGCCGTTCTTGTTCTGGCTGCCGGCTCCGCCTCGGCGGCCGGCATCGACCTGTCCAAGCCCTATGGCAACAAGACCGGCTGCATCAACAAGAATGGTCAGAAGGTCTACGCCGAGGACATGCTGCTGCTGACCGACACCGACTTCATCACCATCGCCAGCGCCTGTACCTTCACTGAAAAGCAGGTACAGGCCGACGGTTCGCTGGTGGCGAAGGCGCAATGCCAGGCGGAAGGCGAGGAAGGCCAGTCGCCAATCCAGTTCACCATCAAGCGCAGCGCCAAGAACGCCAAGAAGCTGGTGATTGCCGACGAGGACGGTACCGTCTACGGGGAAGTGTCACGGTGCCGATGACGGCCAGCGTCCCTCGTTCGAGGATATCAAGCGACCAGTGCATCCAGTTCCGGCAACAGGACGACGCTTTCCTGTTCGTTGGGGTCGGTGCGGGCGATGACGGCCGACGAGGGGGCGTTGCTCAGATTGGCCGGCAAATGCGGCACGCCGGCCGGAATGTAGAAGAGGTCACCGGCCTTGACGACGATGTGATGCTCCAGCCGGTCGCCATACCAGGTATGGACCTCGCCGGAGAGCACGTAGATCGCCGTTTCATGGTTCTCATGCAGATGCGCCTTGGCGCGGGCGCCGGGCGGCATGGTCAGCACATGCATGCAGATGCCGGAAGAGCCGACCGACTCGGTGGCGATGCCTGCGAAATAGGTTAGACCCTGCTTGCCTTCATAAGTGCTTTCAGGGCGGATAAGATGACAAGTGGGTTTAGGCGACATCGGGGAAACTCCGGGCGTCGATTGAGTGGGACAAGCTCAGCAGGGCTGGGGCCAATGGGATGGGTCGAATGGAAAACAACATCGCGATAAAAGCAATCGGAATCGGGACGGCGCCACGGGAACAGGCAGGCCGCAACCGATGACGGGAATTTCGCCAGCCGTCGTTTCGGCAAGCAAACTGGGCCTCACCTTCCAGACCAATGACGGGCCGGTGCAGGCGCTGTCCAATGTCGACCTGACCATCGGCAAGGGGGAGTTCGTCTCCTTCATCGGGCCATCGGGCTGCGGCAAGACCACTTTGCTGCGCGTCATCGCCGATCTGGAGAAGCCGACCTCGGGGGCGATTTCGATCAACGGCATGACAGCTGAACAGGCGCGCGAGAAACGCGCCTACGGCTATGTCTTCCAGGCCGCCGCCCTGTTTCCCTGGCGCACCATCGAGCGCAATGTCGCGCTGCCGCTGGAGATCATGGGCCTGTCCAGGGCCGAGCAGGCGGAGCGCATCAAGCGCACGCTCGACCTCGTCAATCTCAGCGGCTTCGAGAAGAAATATCCCTGGCAGCTTTCCGGGGGCATGCAGCAGCGCGCCTCGATCGCTCGTGCGCTCGCCTTCGACGCCGACCTCCTGTTGATGGACGAGCCGTTCGGCGCGCTGGACGAGATTGTGCGCGACCACCTCAACGAACAATTGCTGGAATTGTGGGGACGGACGAACAAGACCATTTGCTTCGTCACCCATTCCATCCCGGAGGCGGTCTATCTGTCGACACGCATCGTCGTCATGTCGCCACGTCCGGGCCGGGTCAGCGACGTCATTGAATCGACGCTGCCGAAAGAGCGGCCGCTCGGCATCCGCGAGACGCCGGAGTTCCTGGCGATCGCCGCGCGGGTGCGGGACGGGTTGAGGGCAGGGCATAGCTATGATGATTGAGTGGGGGCAGGATGAGTTTCCTCCTCTCCCCCACGGGGAGAGGGTGGCCGGAGCGAAGCGGAGGTCGGGTGAGGGGGCGGCGCCGACAGATCCGACCAAGAGGAAGATCGGGGCAACCGAACGCGCCCGAAGGCTGCGGGTTGAAGAGACCGAGGCTGAATACAGACTTTGGGGCGAACTGAGAGGCCGTCATCTCAACGGTTACAAATTTGTGAGGCAAGTGCCTCTCGGACCTTTCATCGCCGATTTCGTTTGCCGCGAGAACGGCCTGATTGTCGAACTTGACGGCAGCCAGCACGCGGATTCTCCAGCCGATGCCGTGAGAACCGCTTGGCTGAACGGCCAAGGGTATTCCGTTCTGAGATTCTGGAACCACGAAGTGTTGGCCGAGCGCCGAGCGGTCCTTGATACGATCTTGGCTTGCCTTGACGGAAAGATTTCTACCCCCTCACCCGACCTCCGCTTCGCTCCGGCCACCCTCTCCCCGTTGGGGAGAGGAGGGCGCCAGCCCGGCGAGGATCGCTAGATGGACACCTTCCGCGACAAGCTTATCCCGGTCACCTCGATCCTCGTTGGTGTCGTCGTGCTCTGGTACGTTTTCGCCGTCATCCTCAACGCGCCCTTCCAGCGCGATCTCGACCGGCGGGCCAACGAAACCTCGACGTTCAGCGAACTCATCGGCAAGACGTTGTCGCAGCCGAAGCCGACGCTGCCGGCGCCGCATCAGGTGGCGGTGAATTTCTTCGAGAACACGTTTCTGCGGCCCATCACCTCGAACCGCAGTCTTGTCTACAACGCCTGGGTGACGCTGTCCTCGACGCTGCTCGGCTTTGCCTTCGGCACCGCGCTCGGCATCGTCATCGCGGTGGGCATCGTCCATGTGGCGACGCTCGATCGCAGCCTGATGCCGTGGATCATCGCCTCGCAGACCATTCCGATCCTGGCCGTGGCGCCGATGATCATCGTCGTGCTGGCGGCGGTCGGCATCACCGGCCTGGTCCCGAAGGCGATGATCTCGACCTACCTGTCGTTCTTCCCGGTAACGGTCGGCATGGTGAAGGGGCTGCGCTCGCCCGAACTCATGCATCTCGACCTGATGCACACCTACAATGCCAGCCAGGCCCAGACCTTCTGGAAGCTGCGCGTGCCGGCCTCGGTGCCGTTCCTGTTCACCTCGATGAAGGTTGCGGTGGCGGCAAGCCTGGTCGGCGCCATCGTCGGCGAACTGCCGACGGGTGCTGTCGCCGGCATCGGCGCCAAGCTTCTGGCCGGCGCCTATTACAGCCAGTCCATCGACATCTGGTCGGCGCTGGTCGCCGGCTCGATCGTGGCGGCGCTGCTTGTGATGGTGGTTGGCATCGCCGGCCGCCTCGTCGACCGCGCCATGGGCGGGAGGCCGGCATGAACCGGCTGAAACCTTCCTGGCAAGCGGCGTTGGCGATCCTGGCGTGCCTGATCGCCGTTGCGCTCGGAGCGATCGCAGCGCCAAAAGTGGAACCGCTGGCGCAGCCTGCGGGGACGTTGATCTATCCCTATGCCGCGACGAGCTGGCTGATCTTCGGCGCGCTGCTTCTCGCCGCTTTGATCCCGATGGCCAAAGTACCGCCCGTGGTCGAAGCTGTCGTGCTTTTCATCGGTGCGCATCTGGCGGCCTGGCTGCTCATCGGGGGCATTGCCGGCTTCGAAGGTCTGGCGCGGGCGCCATATTTCCTGCTGCTCGCGGCCGCCTGGCTGCTTGGCTGGCGTTGTGTCGCGGTCTTGTCTGGACTGCGCCCGACGGACGGCTCGACGCGGACCGCTTTGCGCCTGATCATTCCGGCCATCTTCGGTGCCTGGATCCTGATCATCTGGGAGGCGGTAACGCGTGGCGCCGGCATTCCTTTCATCCTCCTGCCACCGCCGAGCGCCATCGGCGCGCGCATCGCCGGTTCGCTGCCGATCCTCGGCGCCGATGTCCGGCAGACCATCTTCAAGGCGGTGCTCTTCGGCTATGTCGTGGGCAGCGGTGCGGGCTTCGTCACCGCTGTTCTCGCCGACCGCGTGGCGTTCCTGCGGCGCGGGCTCTTGCCGATCGGCAACATGGTCTCGGCGCTGCCGATCATCGGCGTGGCGCCGATCATGGTCATGTGGTTCGGCTTCGACTGGCAGTCCAAGGCGGCTGTCGTCATCATCATGACCTTCTTCCCGATGCTGGTGAACACGGTCGCCGGGCTCGCCGCGTCCGGCCATATGGAGCGCGACCTGATGCGCACCTATGCGTCTGGCTATTGGCCGACGCTCATCAAGCTGCGGCTGCCGGCGGCAGCGCCTTTCATCTTCAACGCGCTGAAGATCAACTCGACGCTGGCGCTGATCGGCGCGATCGTCGCCGAGTTCTTCGGCACGCCGGTCGTCGGTATGGGCTTCCGCATTTCGACCGAGGTCGGGCGGATGAACATCGACATGGTCTGGGCCGAAATCGCAGTTGCAGCACTTGCGGGTTCGGTCTTTTATGGCGTGGTCGCCCTTGTCGAAAGGGCCGTCACGTTTTGGCATCCCTCTGTCCGTGGTGGATAGGGGCGGTGGGTTTAGGGCACTAACTTCAGAGGGTAACAAAATGAAAAAACTTATTATTCCAGTTCTGGCCGGCGCGATGTCGCTGGCCGCGTTCCAGGCGATGGCCGCCGACAAGGTGACCTTGCAGCTGAAATGGGTCACGCAGGCGCAGTTTGCCGGCTACTATGTCGCCAAGGCGAAGGGTTTCTATGACGCCGAAGGGCTCGACGTCGACATCAAGCCGGGCGGTCCCGACATCGCCCCGGAGCAGGTGATCGCCGGCGGCGGTGCCGATGTCATCGTCGACTGGATGGGCGGCGCGCTCGCCGCGCGCGAAAAGGGCGTGCCGCTGGTCAACATCGCCCAGCCGTTCAAGAAGGCCGGCATGGAGCTGGTCTGCCCGAAGGACGGCCCGATCAAGAGCGAAGCCGATTTCAAGGGTCATACGCTGGGCGTCTGGTTCTTCGGCAATGAATATCCGTTCTACGCCTGGATGAACAAGCTTGGCCTCAAGACCGATGGCGGCCCTGATGGTGTCACTGTTCTCAAGCAGAGTTTCGATGTGCAGCCGCTGATCCAGAAGCAGGCGGACTGCATCTCGGTCATGACCTACAATGAGTACTGGCAGCTGATCGACGCCGGCTACAAGCCCGAACAACTCACCGTCTTCAACTACTCGGCGATGGGCAACGACCTGCTCGAGGACGGCCTCTATGCGTCGGAAGACAAGCTCAAGGATCCGGCCTTCGAGGACAAGATGGTGCGTTTCGTGCGCGCTTCGATGAAGGGCTGGAAATACGCCATTGACAACAATGACGAGGCGGCAGGCATCGTCATGGATGGCGGCGGCCAGGACGAAAACCACCAGAAGCGGATGATGAGCGAAGTCGCCAAGCTGATCGACAACGCCGACGGCAAGCTCGACCCTGCGACCTACGAGCGCACTGCCAAGGCGCTGCTCGACCAGAAGATCATCACCAAGGAGCCGAAAGGCGCCTACACCACCGCCATCACGGACAAGGCGGTCAAATAAGCCTGGCAGGCGCAATCAACGGCGCCTGCGACCGGTTTGACGGCTGACACCAAAGGGGCGGGCGACCGCCCCTTTTCCATTCGCTCCGATCACAAAACCGTGTGCGGGGATACATTGTGCCAACCAGCCGTTGCATTGAAGCATGCGCGCGGCGGGGAGCCGTGACGCATAGCTTCAATCGGAGGTTCTTCATGCGCGCACACCCCTTCCTGCCGGCGCTATCGGCGCTTGCCATTTCCACCGCTTTCCTGTTCGCATCACCGGCCATGGCCGAGATGGTAAAATACAAGGCGACCCTGGATGGCGGCCAGCAGAGCCCAGCCGTCACAACCAAGGGCAAGGGGACGGCCACCCTCACCTTCGACACCACGAAGAAGAAGCTCAGCTGGAACGTGAAGTATTCCGGCCTCAGCGGCCCGGCGTCGGCCGCGCATATCCACGGCCCGGCGGCAATGGGTGAAAACGCGGATCCCGTGATCCCGTTCAAAGGCAAGCTCAAGAGCCCGATCAAAGGGTCGGCCACGTTGACCGATGCGCAGGCCGCTGACCTGGAGGCAGGCAAATATTACGTCAACGTGCACACGGCGGCCCACAAGGACGGCGAGATCCGCGGTCAGGTCGAAAAGGCGATGTAGCGGCCGAGGGCCGGCGGGACAGGGGGCGCCAGGAAACTCGGCCTGGCTACCCTTAAGCCTTGTCGCGTATCTGCGTCATCGTCCGGGTCGGCGTTATCGCTTCGGGATCGAGCCTGATCTCGACGATCGCCGGCTTGCCGCTTGTTCGCGCGCGCTCGAAGGCAGGCGCGAAATCAGCAGTTTTCTCCACCGTCTCGCCATGGCCGCCATAGGCGCGGGCAAGTGCTGCAAAATCGGGGTTCTTCAGATCGGTGCCGACGACACGACCGGGATATTCGCGCTCCTGATGCATGCGGATGGTGCCGTAAATGCCGTTGTTGACGACGATCACCACGATCGGCAGATCGTACTGCACGGAAGTGGCGAATTCCTGCCCGTTCATCAGGAAGCAGCCGTCGCCGGCAAAGGCGACCACGGTGCGCTCCGGATAAAGCGCCTTGGCCGCGACCGCCGCCGGCGTGCCGTAACCCATCGAACCCGACGTCGGCGCGGCTTGCGTGCCGAAGCGGCGGGAGCGGTGGAAGCGATGAACCCAGGTCGCATAATTGCCGGCGCCATTGGTCAGGATGGCATCGTCGGGCAACACTTTCTCCAGATAGTCCATGATCGGACCCATCTGGACCGCGCCGGGGCCGGTCTGTGGTGGCGTCGACCATTCGAGATAGGCCGCGTGGTGCCTGGGCGTCTCGGCCGCCCATGATGGCGTTCCGGCGGGCTTGCGCTTGGCGAAAGCCTCGACGAAAGCCGCTGGCGAGGCGTTGATCGCCAGCGTCGGGCGGTAGACCCGGCCGAGTTCGCCGGCATCGGCATGGACATGCACCAGTGCCTGGTCGGGATAGGGGCTCTTCAGCAACGTGTAATCCGAAGACGGCATCTCGCCCATGCGGCCGCCGATCAAGAGAACGACGTCGGCCTGTTTGATCGCCGCCGCCAGCTTCGGATTGATGCCGATGCCGACATCGCCGGCATAGTTTGGATGAAGATGGTCGAACAGCATCTGGCGGCGGAAGGAACAGCCGACAGGAAGCGACCAGACCTCGGCGATCTCATGCATCCGCGCCACGGCATCCGCGTTCCAGCGCGTGCCGCCAAGGATGACGAAGGGACGCTTCGCGCCGGCAAGCAGCATTTCCAGTGCGTCGAGTTCGGCCTTGCCGGGATAGGTCTCGACCGGCGTGTGCGGAAGTGCTTCCGGCGCTTCGACCATGCTGGTCAGCATATCCTCCGGCAGCGAGATGACGACCGGGCCGGGACGGCCCGACGTCGCCACGGCGAAAGCGCGGGTGACGAATTCAGGGATGCGCGATGCGTCGTCGATCTCAACCACCCATTTGGCGATGTCGCCGAAGAACCTGACGTAATCAACCTCCTGAAAAGCCTCGCGCTCCTTGGCGTGGCTGGCGACCTGGCCGATGAACAGGATGAGGGGAACCGAATCCTGCATGGCGATGTGGATGCCGGCCGAAGCGTTGGTGGCGCCGGGGCCGCGGGTGACGAAGCAGATTCCGGGCTTGCCGGTCAGCCGGCCCTGACAATCGGCCATCATGGCAGCACCGCCTTCCTGGCGGCAGACGATGGTGCGGATCGAGGAATCATGCAGCGCGTCAAGCACCGCAAGGTAGGATTCGCCCGGCACGCAGAAGATACGGTCGGTGCCGTTGGCTTCGAGGGCGTCGACGATCAGTTGTCCACCGGTCTTCATTTCCCAGACTTCTCCAGTTCGGCAAGGATTTCGTCAGTGTGCTCGCCAAGGCGCGGCGAGGGGCGCTCATAGGTGAGCGGTGTGCCCGACATCACCATCGGCGCGCGCACCGACGGCAGGCGGTTGCCATGGCCGTCGTCGAGGTCGAGCCGCATGCCGCGGGCAATGGTCTGCGGATCGGCGAACATCTGGCCGATCGTGTTGATCGGACTTGCCGGCACGCTGGCGGCTTCGAGCTTCGCCAGCAGCGGATCGCGATCAAAAATCTTCAGCGCCTCGATGATGCGTGCGCGAAGGTCTACGCGGTTGGCGACGCGGGCCGGATTGGTGGTGAAATCGGGATTGGCCGGCAAATCGTCCAGCCCGACCGCGGCGCAGAATTTAGCGAACTGGCCGTCATTGCCGACAGCCAGGATGATGTGGCCGTCCCTGACCGGAAGCACTTCGTACGGGGCAATGTTCATATGCGCATTGCCCATCTGCACCGGCGACTTGCCGGAAACGAGATAGTTGAGGTTCTGGTTGCCCAGCGCCGAGATCTGAGTGTCGAACAGCGCCATGTCGATGTGCTGGCCTTCGCCGGTCTGTTCGGCATGACGAAGCGCGGCCTGGATGGCGATGACCGAATAGAGGCCGGTGAAGATATCCGAGATGGCGACGCCGGCCTTCTGCGGCTCGCGGCCGGCTTCGCCGGTAATCGACATCATGCCGGCCATGGCCTGAATGATGAAGTCATAACCGGCGCGGGGCGCATAAGGCCCATCCTGACCAAAGCCGGTGATGGAGCAGTAGACCAGGCGAGGGTTGATCTTCTTCAGGCTGTCATGGTCGAGCCCGTATTTCTTCAGGCCGCCGAGTTTGAAGTTCTCGATCAGCACATCCGCCGTCGCGACCAGCCGGCGCACCGTCTCGGCGCCTTCCGGCGTTGAGAAGTCGATGGCGATGGAGCGCTTGCCGCGATTGCAGGAATGGTAATAAGCGGCCGACAGGTTCTCGCCGTCATGGCCCATGACGAAGGGCGGACCCCATTTGCGGGTGTCGTCGCCGCCATCGGGACTCTCGACCTTGATGACGTCGGCGCCGAGATCGGCAAGCAACTGCCCGGCCCAGGGCCCGGCAAGAATGCGGGCGAGTTCGACGACGCGGACGCCTTTCAGCGGGGGTTCGGCCATAAATCACCGTGTTTGCCGCAATCATCCTGATTGCCGCGAAAGCAGAGCCTCTATCAAGCCCGGCAGCGGCTGTCACGGTCCTTGCAATGGGCCAACCCGTCACGCCTTCAAGACAGTGTCCGCCCAGTTGGCGAAATCGTCCATGATGGTGTCGCGATTCACCTCGTGCAGGCTTTCGTGGCGGGTTTCGGCGTAAACCTTTGAAACCAGATTCGAAAAGCCCATCCTGCGCATGCGACTGGCGAGATGGGTGATGCCCTTGCCGTAGTCCGAGGCAGGATCTTTTTCGCCGCCGACGATGGCGACGGGGATGTCGCGGCGCACAGTGGCAAAGCCTGCATCCTTGCCGCCGTTCAGCGCCAAGGCGACCACATCGCGCCACATAGAGATTGAGGCATCCCAGCCGCAGAGCGGATCGGCGATATATTTCGCCACCTCCGCCTCGTCGCGCGACAGCCAGTCAAACAAGGTGCGATGGTTGGGCACCGCCTTGCCCCAGGCCTGGAAGGTAAGTTTCGGCAGCAGGCGCGACGGGACATCGGAGCCCAGCCGCATCCGTTCCCAGGCAAGGATACCGAGCGCCACCTGGCCGAGCAGGCCTTGCGAGAAATTGCCGTTCCAGATCGCGGCGGCATGGATGCGGTTCGAATGGCGCAGCATGAAATTCAGCGCCACGGAGGCGCCCATCGAGTGGCCGAAAAGGATCACCGGCAGGTCAGGCTGCTCGCGGGCGATGAGATCGTGGATGGCGTCGACATCGGCGATCACCTTGGCCGGGCCGTCCTTGTCGGCGAATCTGCCGAGCGGCGCGTCGGGCGCCTTGGTCGCTCCATGGCCACGGTGGTCATGGACATAGACATGGAAGCCCCGGGCGGCGAGGAAACCGGCGAAGCGGTCGTAGCGAGCGGCATGTTCGGCCAGGCCATGATTGATCTGGATCACCGCACGCGGAGGGGTGTCGGCCTGCCGGACGAACAGATTGAGGTCGGCGCCGGTCGGCGAGCGAACCACGCGCTGCTGGCTGAATGGCATGCCGGCCGGTCTCTCCCTGGTTCCGCCCTCGTGATGTCCAAACTGTGTGCGCCGGTGCCAGATTTGCGTCAATCCGGCCTGCCGGTTTTTCGACGACGATCTTTCTTGCCACGAGCCCGCAAAATATCGCAATTCTGACATGGAGACAGCTTCAGTCTGTCGCCCACTTTCCAGCAGGGGATTCTGCATGCGCATTGCTGTTGTTTTCGGATTGGCCTTGCTGGCGGGATCGCTGGCGGGCGCGGCGCATGCCGACGTCAAGATGAGCGGCACCTTCGTGGCCGACGCTGCCTGTCCGGCGACGCAGGCGATCAAGAACGGCAAGAACCCGGGCAATGTCTCGACGGATGCGGGCAAGACCTACCAATTGCTGGCCGGCAACAAGGACGCCCCGACCCACTACCTCATCCTGGTGCCGGGTGCCGATCCCGAGCGCCGCTGGGTGAAGGTCAGCTGCGGCCATCTCTCGGGCAGCAGTGCCGCGACCGTGCCGGCGGCTCCGGGCGGGCAAGGCAAGCCCGCGCCCTCGGGGAAACCCGAATACGTTTTCGCGTTAAGCTGGCAGCCGGCCTTCTGTGAGACCAAGTCGAACAAGACCGAATGCAAGGCGCAAAACCCTAGTGAGTTCGATGCCACCAACTTCACGCTGCACGGTCTGTGGCCGCAGCCGAACGGCAATTTCTATTGCCAGGCTTCGGCCAGCGACAAGGCCAATGACAATCCGGCTCACTGGCAGGACCTGCCGCCGGTCAACCTCGATGCCGACACCCGCACCGAGCTCGACAAGGTGATGCCCGGCACCGCCTCGAAGCTGGAACGGCATGAATGGATCAAGCACGGCACCTGCTACGGCAAAAGCCAGCAGGAGTATTTTTCCGACGCTCTTCATTTGATGCGTGAGGTCAACAGTTCGCCGGTGCGCGACCTCTTCGCCAAAAATATCGGCGGCAAGCTGACCGCGGATCAGATCCGCGGCGCCTTCGACGAGGCTTTCGGCGCGGGAGCAGGGGACCGGGTGCGGGTGTCCTGCCTTATCGATCCATCGAGTGGCCGGCGGCTGATCGGCGAACTGACGCTCGGCCTTGCCGGTCCGATCGGCCAGAACAGTTCGCTCAAGGACCTGCTGCTGGCCTCGGTGCCGACCAACAAGGCCGGTTGCCCGACCGGGACGGTCGATCCGATCGGCTTCCAGTAAGTGCGGGATCGCCGCTTCCGGTAAGCCGCCGCGGCCGTCGCGGAGAGAGCTAAACCTGGGCTGACCTGGTCCAGGCAATGGCGGCGTCGGCCTCATGCCCACCGGGTTCGCCGACGACGCGGTCGCGTCCGGTCGATTTCGCCTTGTAAAGACGCTGGTCGGCGAGCGCGAATAGATCGGCCAGGCACTGCGTCGTTTCGCTGACGGTGGAAACGCCGGCGCTGACGGTCAGCTCGAAGCGGCTGGTGGCGGCCGATGCCTTGAGCGCGGTGCGGACGCTTTCGCCAAACAGCCTGGCGACGGAATGCGGACGCGAACTGAGGATGGCGAATTCCTCGCCGCCGATCCGGAACACCTGGTCCTCGGCGCCTGCCGCCTCGCAAAGTACGGTTGCAACCGCCTTCAGCACCTTGTCGCCCTCGGCATGGCCGAAACGGTCGTTGATCGACTTGAAGTGGTCGACATCGACGATGAGCAGGCTGAGCGGCCTCGCCGTGCGCAGGCTGGCCTGGACGGCGGCTTCACCGTCGACATCGAAGCGTCCGCGATGCAACAGGCCGGTCAGGCCGTCGCGGCCGACATGCTCGACCAGCGCTTCGTAGCGTTCGCGATAGGTCAACGTCTCGAAAATGTCGGTCAGGCCGCGCGGCATCTGGACGTCCCGGACCTCGAACCATTTGAGATAGGCGACCAGCATGGCACTGAAAGCCAGTGCCGCCGCCATCTTGGCGAACCAGCCGCCGAAGAAGACCGCGATCGGTGCGCCGGCAACAAAATGCAGCGCGGTGAAGAAGCCGGCCTGGTCGAAGGTGAGCACGCAGGCAACCGAAACCAGGATGCGCACGAACCGCGCCTTGCGCAGCGTGCGCCCAAGCTTTTCATAGAGCAGGATGATCAGGATGGCGTCGATGACCAGCAGCGTCGTGCCCCACACCATCAGCCAGCCCATCTCGTCGATGAAGCCGATGTCGGGGAGCCGGCCATCGGGAAGCGGAGCGATGGCGTGCAGGCGCAGGAGCAAAACCAGCCCGATCATCACCGCATTGCCGAGCAGCAGGCCATAGATCGGCTGACGCACGGTGGCGGCATCTTCCTTCATGTAGAGCAGAAGGAGCATCACCAGCTTGCCGGAAAAGAGCACCGCCGAGCCCGGCGACACCATGCCGAACGGCAGGGCGACATAAAAGACGCTGGCGAGATAGGTCTCGAGGAAATGCATGACGCCAAGCGCGCAGACGAAGACGCCAAGGCCGATGCGCTTGCGGAAGCGGAAAAGCGTCACCATGACGCTGAAGTAGACGACCGCTTCGGCAAGGAGCAGGAAACTGTTCAGCAATGCCGTCGATCCGATCTCTCTCTGGAAATCGCGGCAAGCCGGCGATTCCACCCGATCCTGTTTTGACGCGGAAGGGTTAACCAGGGATTTCCGCGCGCGATCGACCGGTTGAAAACTTGGCTGTCGGTGCACACTTGTCCGTGTGGTTGGCTCGATGTGGCAAAAGCGATTGCCGTTCGGCGCCGCATCGCCTACATAGCGGCCAACCTCCACTCAATTCGACAAATCCAGTCATTTTTCAGGGAAAGCGCGCGTGGCACGCCAGTTCATCTATCACATGGCCGGCCTCAACAAGGCCTATGGCACCAAGAAGGTGCTCGAGAACGTTCATCTGTCCTTCTACCCCGACGCCAAGATCGGCATCCTCGGCCCGAACGGCGCCGGCAAGTCGACGATCCTCAAGATCATGGCTGGCATTGACAAGGACTGGAGCGGTGAGGCGTGGCTCGCCGAAGGCGCCACGGTCGGCTACCTGGCGCAGGAACCGGCGCTCGACCCCGACAAGACCGTGTTCGAGAACATCATGGAAGGCGTCGCGGCCAAGACCGCCATCATCGAGCGTTACAACGAATTGATGATGAACTATTCCGACGAGACGGCCGACGAGTCGGCCAAGCTCCAGGACGAGATGGACCGGCTGAACCTTTGGGATCTCGAACAGCAGGTCGAGATGGCGATGGAAGCGCTGGGCTGCCCGCCCAAGGATGCCAATGTCACCAAGCTGTCGGGTGGCGAGCGCCGCCGCGTCGCGCTCTGTCAGCTGCTGCTGCGCCAGCCTGATCTTCTGCTGCTCGACGAACCGACCAACCACCTCGACGCCGAGACGACGGCGTGGCTGGAAAAGCATCTGCGCGCCTATCCCGGCGCCGTGATGATCATCACTCACGATCGCTACTTCCTCGACAATGTCACCGGCTGGATCCTGGAACTCGATCGCGGCCGCGGCATCCCGTATGAGGGCAACTACACCAAATATCTCGAAGCCAAGGCCAAGCGCCTCAAGCAGGAGGGCCGCGAGGACGACGCCCGCCAGCGCGCCATCGGCCGCGAGCGCGAGTGGATCCAGTCGAGCCCGAAGGCCCGACAGACCAAGTCCAAGGCGCGTATCCAGGCGTTCCAGGACCTGCTCGATGCCGCCGACAAGCGGCGGCCGACGGATACGCAGATCGTCATTCCGCATGGCGAGCGGCTCGGCAACGTGGTCATCGAGGTCGAGGGCCTGTCGAAAGGCTTCGGCGACACGCTGTTGATCGAAGGCCTCGAATTCAAGCTGCCGCCGGGCGGCATTGTCGGCGTCATCGGTCCGAACGGCGCCGGCAAGACGACGCTGTTCCGCATGATCACCGGCCAGGAAAAGCCTGATGCGGGCTCAGTGCGCGTCGGCGAGACGGTGAAGCTCGGCTATGTCGACCAAAGCCGCGATGCGCTCGATCCGTCGAAGACCGTCTGGGAAGAGATCTCGGGTGGCGCCGAAGTGGTCAAGCTCGGTAAGTTCGAGGCCAACACCCGCGCGTACTGCGCTTCGTTCAACTTCCGTGGCGGCGACCAGCAACAGAAGGTCGGTAATCTGTCCGGTGGTCAGCGCAACCGCGTGCACCTGGCCAAGATGTTGAAGACCGGCGGCAATGTGCTGCTGCTCGACGAACCGACCAACGATCTCGATACGGAAACGCTGGCCGCACTCGAAGACGCGCTGGAAAATTTTGGCGGCTGCGCCGTCATCATCTCGCACGATCGTATGTTCCTCGACCGTCTGGCGACGCACATCCTCGCCTTCGAGGGCGACAGCCATGTCGAATGGTTCGAAGGCAACTTCGAGGACTACGAGCAGGACAAGATCCGCCGGCTCGGGCCCGAAGCCGTCAACCCGCACCGCATGACCTACAAGAGGCTGACGCGGTAAGGGGCACCGGGGCGGCGAATTCTCAAGCTGGCATGAGGAGCTCGAATGGCTGATTGGTCCGCCGCCCAATATCTGAAATTCGAGGACGAGCGCACGCGGCCGGCGCGTGACCTCGCAGCCCAGGTGCCGGTGGATTTTCCGCGCCGCGTCGTCGACATCGGCTGCGGGCCGGGCAATTCGACCGAACTTCTGGTCGAGCGCTGGCCGGATGCGCAGGTGAGCGGCTTCGACACGTCTCCCGACATGATCGAAAAGGCGAGGGCGCGCCTGCCCAATGTCAGCTTCGACCTCGCCGATGCGTCGACATGGCAGCCGGCCGAGCCTGTCAACGTGATCTTCGCCAACGCGGTGTTCCAGTGGCTGCCGGAGCATCCGGCGGTGTTCCAGCGTCTGATGGGTTTTCTGGCGCCCGGTGGCGCGCTGGCCGTCCAGATGCCTGACAATATGGCCGAGGATTCGCATCGGCTGATGCGGGAAACCGCGGCGCAAGTGCCTTTTGCGGCAAAGATCAGGGATGCGGCCCGCGCACCGCTGCCGCCGGTGTCGTTCTACTACGACCTGCTGTCGCCGCTCTCCGCTCGGCTCGACATCTGGCACACCATCTACAACCATCCGCTGGCCGACGCCGAGGCGATCGTCGAATGGGTGAAGTCGACCGGGCTGAAGCCGTTCCTCGATCCGCTGGACGCGGACGAGCGCAAGCTGTTCCTCGACAGCTACACGGCCAAGGTCGCCAAGGCGTATCCGAAGACCGCCGATGGCAAGGTGCTGCTGCGTTTCCCCCGCATTTTCATCGTCGCCAAGCGGGCGGGATAGGCTGGCGTAAGCCTTGGTTTAAGCCGACGTAAACCGGCCGAGTGAGAAAAGTGTTGCGCCGAAGCGTTTCGGCGCCCACATGAAGCCGCAATGCCCGCGGACGGGACGGACTGGAAACATGCATCGCGTCATCATCAGCGGCATCGGCGCTGAAATCCCCAGGCCTGTCATCACGAATGAGGAACTGGTCGCCAGCTTCAATGCCTGGGTCGACACGGAGAACGCGCGGCGCCAGGCTGCCGGCGAGACGCTGCTGCAGAAATCCGATGCCGACTTCATCGTCCATGCCTCGGGCGTGCGCGCCCGCCATGTGATCGAGCGGGAAGGCATTCTCGACCCGACCCGCATGGCGCCGCGCATTCCGGCGCGCCCGGACGAAGCGCTCTCGCTGCAGGCGGAATTCGGTGTCGCTTCGGCCAGGAAGGCGATCGAGCACGCCGGCATCGAGGCGTCGGACATCGATCTGGTGATCTGCTCGTCCTCGCATCAGCAGAGGCCGTATCCGGCCATCGCCATCGAAATGCAGGAGGCGCTGGGCACGAGGGGCGCCGGCTTCGATATGGGACTTGGCTGTTCGTCCGCGGCGGCTGCGCTGCACATGGCGGTCAATCTGGTGCGCTCGGGCGCACACAAGCGCATCCTGGTGACCACGCCCGAGATCATCACGGGCCATCTCAATTTCCGCGACCGGCAGACTCATTTCATCTTCGGGGACGCTTCGGTGTCGATGGTGGTGGAGGGGCTCGCCCAAGGCGAGAAGCGGCCGGGTCGCTTCGAGGTGCTGGACACGCGCATCTGGACGCAGATGTCGAACAACATCCGCACCAATCTCGGCTACCACACGCGTACCGCCCAGGACGATCCCTACATGATCAACCTGGAGGGCAATCTCATCAAGCAGGTCGGCAACAAGGTGTTCAAGGAAGTCACCGTCGCCGGGCACAAATTCATCGTCGAATTCCTGGCCGAGCATGGGCTGACGCCACAGGCGGTCCGACGCTTCTGGCTGCACCAGGCCAATGCGCGCATGAATGCCATGATCCTGAAACTGGCCTTCGGCCATGATGTCGGCCATGACCGCGCGCCCATGGTGCTGGAGCGGCTCGGCAACACGGCGGGCGCCGGTGCCATCATCGCGCTGTCGGAGAATCATGCCGATATGAAGCCCGGCGATTTCGGTCTGATCTGCGCCTTCGGCGCCGGGTATTCGATAGGCGGCGCGCTTATCAGAATGCTTTGAGTAATGTCGCGTCAGGCCGGTGTGAACGGAACCAGCATCGGCACCCGCCTGGCGTAGTCGTCATAGGCGGGGCCGAGTTCGTCGCGCAGGAAATGCTCCTCCAGCCTCGCCTTAATGACGACGCCGATGATGAGCAGGGCCGTACCGGCAGCGCCCCAGACCGTGCCCTTCGCCACCATGGTGGCGAGCACTGCCAGCAGCAGCCCGGTGTAGATCGGATGCCGGACCAGGCGATAGGGGCCGGTATCGACCACGCGATGATCCGCCTTGGCGGTGACCGTGGCGGACCACAACCGCCCGAGATGGATCCGAGCCCACCACGCGAAGCCGATGCCGACCGCGATCAGGGCAACGCAGGCCCAGGCTTCGGCGAGGGTCGGCGTCCACAACCTCAGCCTGCCTTCATAGCCATGCGCTGGAACGAACAGCAGGACGGTGCCTGCCAGCCAGAAGACGCGATAGCGAGCTTCCGCCCCGATGGTGGCGCGCTTTTGCGCCGGATCGGCCCATAGGGCAGCCACGATCCATGTGACCACCCAGATCAACCAAATCGCTGCGATCGCCGCTCCGGGACGCATGAGAACCTCCGTCGACGGTCCGGACTTCACCATGAAGCCGATGCAGCGCGGCGACAATGCGGCGCGGCGCCGTTTTTAGGTAAGAAGGTTGTGATCGAGCGGTCTGCGACCGGCCTCTATTCATTGGAGCAACTGAACATCCACTGCACGCCGAAGGCGTCGACCAGCATGCCGAAGCTGGTCCCCCAATATTGCCGGGCAAACGGCACGGTGATCCGGCCGCCCTCGGCCATGCGTGCGAAAAGCTCCTTGCGGGCGAAAACCTCTGGCGCCGCGGTCGGCCCATCGAATTCCAGCATCATGGCGGAGCCTTTCATCGGCTCCGCGTCGTCATTGTCCGAGGCGTGGAACAGCACACCCGGACCTTCGAAGCGGGCATGCAGGACTTTTCCGCGCATGGCTTCGGTGCGCACCGGCATATTGTTGTCGCCCCAGCGCAGCAGGATCGTTGCCCGACCAAGGCCGCATTGTTCGTAGAAGGCCAGCGCGGGCTCGCAGTTGGTGGTGAAGAACAGCGAAGGGGAGAGCCGCATCATCCTGTTCATCACCGCGCGGCGGCGGTGGCGGCCGCGATGAGCGCGTCGCCGGTATATTGCCTGTCACCGATGCCCCAGCCGCCGTCGGGCGCGTTGACGATGTTGATCCAGGTGTTTTCCGGCTTGTGGCTGGGTACGCAGAGTTCGCCGACAATCCGGGCGGCGGCGGCAATGAAGATCTTGCGGGCTTCGATTGAGCCAAGGGCGATATTGGGTAGCTTCAACTCGACCATGACGACCGGCCGGTTGGCGCCACCTGCATAAATGTGGCGCGGCGGCAGGATATGGACGGTGCCGCCGACGATCGCGGTGAAGAATGAATTGCCGGTGGCGCCGGAGGCTTCGATGAGTGCAGCGCTCAGGCGTGGCAGGATTTCGCGCTCTCCAGCGGGGATCAGTACGCCTTCCGGCGCGGTCACGGTGATCGGCATTGCTTTTCTCCTTGGGTTGCACGGCCTTTCCGGGAGGTCATCTTCCGGTTTGCCTGGTTACGTATCAATTGATATGTTATGTGGGAAAGGTGAGTCAACAGGTTTCGTATCGATCACTATGGAAAACTCGGACAAGTCACGCGGTGGCCGGCCGCGCGCATTCGACCCCGACCGGGTGCTCGATGCCGCGATGCATCTTTTCTGGGAGCACGGCTATGAAGCGACGTCGCTGGCCATGCTGCGCGAAGCGATGGGGCTGACGCCGCCACAGATCTACAACGCCTTCACCGACAAGGAGACTTTGTTTCGCAAGGCGTTGACGCGCTACCACGAGACCGAAATAAGCTTCGCGCTGGAAGCGCTGAGCGCGCCGGTGTCGACGGGGGAGGCGATACGGCGCTTGCTACTGGGCGCCGCGGCGGCCTATTCCAGGCCCGGCAAGCCGGGCGGATGCCTTTTCGTCAGCGGCGCGCTGGCGGCCTCGCCGCAGGCGCAAGCCATTGCGGATGAACTCAAGGCCTATCGCAAGGCGAGCGAGGCGGCGATCGCGGCGCGGCTGGCCAAAGGCAAGGCAGAAGGCGAATTGCCGGAAAACCTCGCCGTGGAAGGCTTAGCCAAATATATTGCAGGCGTCATGAACGGCATGTCGATCCAGGCACGGGACGGCGCATCGGTGGAGGAATTGCGCATTATGGCCCGAACCGCTCTTGCGGCCTTGCCGGGTGAAGGGCAAAACCAGGGCACGTCATCCAAGGAATGAAGTCACGCTGGATCTCTTTCCCGAGGCTGAAAAGCCGGCCGAAATCATTCCGGCAAAGAAGCTTACCGCCCGCGCGGCCGCGCTGTACGTCGCGCCAGCGGACCATTTCCAGACGCGTCCGGTGGACGAATTGCGGCTCGGCTTCGACGGCATTTCAGGCGACTTCCATGCAGGGCCGACGCGCCGCTCCGGCGGGCGCGAGCCCTGGTATCCGCGCGGCACCGAGATGCGCAACGAACGGCAGATATCGATCGTGGCAGCGGACGAATTGGCCATCGTCGCCGAACGGATGGGACTCGTCGAAATCAAGCCCGAGTGGATCGGCGCCAATCTGGTGATCGACGGCGTGCCGCATCTGTCGATGCTGCCGGCCGGCACGCTACTGTTCTTCAAGGGCGGCGTGACCCTCAAGGTCGACGCCCAGAACGGGCCATGCCGCATCGCCGGGCGATCGATCGCTGAAAACGCTGGAATGGCCGACGTCGAAGCCGGCGCGCTGTTGTTTCCCAAGGCGGCGAAGCGGTTGCGCGGCGTGGTCGCCTGGGTTGAAAAGCCGGGCATCGTCAGGGCCGGCGAAGAGATTTCGGTGCGGGTGCCGGAGCAATGGATTTATCAGGCATAGTCGCGCGCTCGCATCGTGGCTGAGGTGAGAGCTACGCCGCCTGTGAGGCGGCGGCGCAGTAAAACACCTGATGTCAGCCCTTGCGGTTCTTGTTGGCGCCTTGCGCCATGACGGAGACGTGGTCCCACTTGTCCCAGGTGGCGAGGCGGTTGGCGTATTCCTGGCGTATCATCGGCAGGCCGCCATCGCCGAAGAATACCCGCAGCGGCGGCTCGTCGGCATCGACGATGGCCAGCATGGCCGGACCGGTCGCCTCGGGATCGCCGGCGACCGAGTTGGCGCGGCGCTCGGCCATCCTGGCACGGGCAGGCGCATAGGCCTCGATCGGCTTGGAAACCTTGGCCGATGCTCCCGACCAGTCGGTGGCGAAGCCACCCGGCTCGACCAGCGTGACATGAATGCCGAATTCCGCGACCTCGATGCTGAGCGACTGGCTGAAGGCTTCCAGTGCCCATTTCGAGGCATGATAGAGGCCGAGCGAGGCAAAGGCGTTGACGCCGCCGATCGACGAAATCTGGATGACGTGGCCGGACCGCTGCGCGCGCATGATCGGCAGGGCGGCCTGGGTGACCCACAGCGCGCCGAACACATTGGTCTCGATCTGGTCGCGGGCTTCCTGCTCGCTGACTTCCTCGATTGCGCCGAAATGGCCGTAGCCGGCATTGTTGATGACGACGTCGATCCGGCCAAAGCGCTTGTGCGCCTCGGCGACAGCGGCATCGACGGCTTTCTTGTCGGTGACGTCGAGCTTTAGCGCGGCGACGTTGTCGCCGTATTTCTCGACCAGATCGGCAAGCGTGCCGGTGTCACGGGCGGTCGCGGCAACGCGGTCGCCGCGCGCCAACGCGGCCTCGGCCCAGACGCGGCCAAAGCCTTTGGACGATCCGGTGATGAACCAAACCTTTGATGTCATGATGTGGAATCCTTGCCCCGGCGGGCGCAATTTCTGGATGGAAGCGGAGGCTTCTCCGCTTCCGGGCATATACGGGCTGTCCCGTGATTTTCCAGAGGCGAGCGGAAATCTTTTTGAACTTGGGGCTTTCCAGTCGAACAAGAAATCGTGTGAATCAGGGGTAGTTCACCAAACTCGACCAGGCCGGGTCGTCGTGCTTTTGCCAATAGAGCGCCATCAGCCGGCTGGTGATCGGCCCGACCTTGCCGTCGGCGATGTCGGCACCGTCAATCTCCGTCACCGGCATGATTCCGCCGGCGGTCGAGGTGATGAAGACTTCGTCGGCGCCGCGCAGCATGGCCACGCTAACATTCATGGCCGTCGCCGAGAGTCCGATCTCTGCGCAAAGATCGAAGACGGTGCGGCGGGTGATGCCCGGCAGCACGCCGATGGCCGGTGTCGACAGTCTGCCGTCCTTGACGCAGAAGACGTTGAAGCCAGGACCCTCGGCGACATTGCCGTTGAAGTCGAGAATGAGGGCCGTCTCGGCGCCGCGATCATAGGCATCGTAGAGGCCGCGCACGAGGTCGAGCCAGTGATAGTTCTTGATCGCCGGATCGATCGAGGCCGGCGGAATGCGCACTTTGTCACTGACGGCGACACGCAGCCCGCGCTGCAACTGCTCGGCATTGGCGACCGAGCCGAACGGCACGGCGAACGCCATGAAGCGGTTGATCGCCTGGCGCGGGTCGCGGCTGAAGGTCGGCGAGGCGCCGCGCGTGCACAGCATCTCGACATAGGCGGCGCGATGACCCGACAGCGCGACGCAATTGTGCAGGATCTCGGCCACGCCATCGCGATCGAACGGGATCGTCATGCGCAGCTTTTGCAAGCCGCCGAAGAAACGGTCGAGATGCAGATCGAGGCGGAAGAAGCGGCCGTTCCAGACATGCACCGTATCGTAGGTGGCGTCAGAGTGCAGAAAACCCCAATCCAGCACCGAGACCTTGGCTTGTGACATCGGCAGGTACTGGCCGTCGAGGAAGGCAATGCCGTCGGGATAGGCGTGCGGGTCGACATGACGATCGCCCACAACAGGCAGCGGCGGTGTATCCTGTGCGATTTGGCTCATCGGCAGCTCCTTGCCATTACGTTACAAGCTATCGGCGGCAGGCCGATTGCATAGAGCCAGCACTCCGACTTCAGTCATCCTCAAGATGAAGATCCGGCCGGCATTACGAGTGAGCACCATTCCGCCCGACAATGGCGTCAGTCCTCCTCGTCATCGGCGTCGAGCAGGCGGGTGGCGCGCCAGCGCGTGAGCACGATGTTGGTTTGCTCGATGACGAAGAAACGCGCCGAGTCGCGATCATAGCCCTCGGCCAGCAGCTTTTCGTAGTCGGTGTGCATGTGACGGATATGGGCAATCGTCGCCAGCCAGACCGCGATCGTCGGCGGCAAGGTCTTCATATGCACGGAGCCGGCGTCGGTGCGGATCTTCTCCATGTCGGCATAAGGCGCCAGCGGCAAAAGTGCCGTCAGCGCCTTGGCGATGGCGCGGCGGCGGCCGGTCGGCGCGCTCATCGCTCCTCGCGCCCCTCAACGGTCGCCTCCGATATAGCGTCGGTCGAGGCGAAATAGGGCTTGATGTCGACGACCGGCGTGCCGTCGAGCACGTCGATGGCGTCGAGATCGATGCGCCCGGTGGCAATGTCCAAACCGACGAGCTTGGCTACATGCAGGCCGATTGGGTTTGGCCGGGCAGGGGAGCGCAACCCGAATACGCCTTTTGCTTCAGCCGCATGGCGGGGTTTTTGAACGATCAGATTCCGCGGCGCGTGATGCAGCCAGGACAGGATGACGACGTGGCTGGCGCGGTCCAGCCCACGCAGCCCTTCGCGATAGGGCGCTTCAATAGTCAGCGCCGCCGGCTGTCCCGTCTCGCGCGCGGCGCGCATGTTCTTCGGGCAGCTTTCCCGGGTGGTCCACGGCGAGGCGATGCGGCCGATGAAGACGATGCCGCTATCGGGCGGCATCGTTGCCGGATCCTGGTCCAGCCTCTGCTCGCCTTCACGTGCCTCGAACATCTCACGCTGCCCGGTCATTGCCTGTCCCTGTGCTGGTGCATGCCATTGTCTTCAAACCGCTAGACGTTTCGGGGTGACCTGGATCGGGAAATCACGCATGCGGCATTTTCTGGTCCGGAAGCGACATAGCGCTTGCAAGGCCGTCAAAATCGACATAAACATATGTTTATATCTTTTTCAAAGAGAATACGCTGATGCATGTCTCGCTCGACACCATGGTGGATACGCTTAAGGCGGCGGCCGAATCCAGCCGCCTGCGCATATTGGCACTGTTGTCGCGCGGCGACCTCACCGTTTCCGACCTTACCGAAATTCTCGGCCAGTCGCAGCCGCGTGTCTCGCGACACCTGAAACTGCTGCTCGAGGCCGGGCTGATCGGCCGCTATCAGGAAGGGTCGTGGGCATTCTTCCGCCTGTCGGACGCAGATTCGGCGCGAGACTTCGTCATGGGGCTGGTTTCCAGCATTCGCGGCGCCGACCCGCAGGTCGAGCGCGATCTGGAGCGGCTGACCTCGGTCAAGCGCAAGCGCCAGGACCGCGCCACCGCGTATTTTTCGCAGAACGCCGCAAGCTGGGATCATATCCGCTCGCTGCATGTGCCCGACCGCGCCGTAGAGGCCGCGATGCTGAAGCTGGTCGGCAAGCGGCCGTTCCAGTCCATGCTCGACGTTGGCACCGGCACCGGGCGGCTGCTCGAAATCTTCTCGCCGCTCTACCGGCGCGGCATCGGCATCGACATGTCGCGCGAGATGCTGACCGTGGCGCGCGCCAATCTCGACAAGGCCGGCGTTTCGAATGCGCAGGTGCGGCAGGGCGATATTTTTTCGCCGCCTGTCGAGCGCGATGCCTTCGATCTCGTCACCATCCACCAGGTGCTGCACTATCTCGACGATCCGGCCCGCGCCATCCATGAGGCGGCGCGGCTTTTACGCCCGGCCGGCCGTCTGGTCATCGTCGATTTCGCGCCGCACGCGCTGGAGTTCCTGCGTGACGAGCACGCGCATATGCGTCTCGGCTTTTCCGACCGGCAGATCGGGGACTGGTTCTCCGAAGCCGGCCTCGATCTCGAGGATGCCCAGGAATTCGAACCGCGCAGCGGCAACGAGGCCAGGCTCACCGTCAAGCTTTGGCTTGGCCGCGACCGGCGCCTGCTGATCGCCGATCCCGCCAACGCCAGCCAGCAGACCAGAGTGAGCTCGATAGGGGAAATCGCCTGATGAACCAGTTTCGCTTTTCCCGCCGTCCCGATATCGGCGACAAGGTCAGGGTTTCGTTCGAGTTCTTCCCGCCGAAGAACGACGAGATGGAAGCGAGGCTATGGGACACGGTCACAAGGCTGGAGCCGCTGAAGCCGAAATTCGTCTCGGTGACCTATGGCGCCGGCGGCTCGACGCGCGAGCGCACGGCGCGCACCATTGGTCGCATCCTGAAGGAGACCAGCCTGACGCCGGCAGCGCACATGACCTGCGTCGATGCTGCCCGCCATCAGGTCGATGCGGTGATCCAGGAATTCACCGACATGGGTGTCAAGCGCTTCGTCGCCTTGCGCGGCGATCCGGCGGAAGGCGTCGGCGCTGCCTACCGTCCGCATCCGGACGGCTACGCCAATGGTGCCGAGCTGGTTGGGGCGCTGAAGGACGCCGGCGATTTCGACATCTCGGTTTCGGCCTATCCGGAAAAGCATCCCGAAAGCCCTGACTTCGCCACCGACATCGACATGCTGAAGCGCAAGGTCGACAATGGCGCGACACGGGCGATCACCCAGTTCTTTTTCGACAACGATCTCTACGAGCGTTACGTCGAGCGCGCGCGCCGCGCCGGCATCTACATCCCGATCGTTCCCGGCATCCTGCCGGTGCACAATTTTACCCAGGTCGCCAATTTCTCGGCACGCTGCGGTGCACTGGTGCCGGCATGGCTGGCCGAGCGCTTCGACGGTCTGCAGAACGATCCGCAGACGCATGCGCTGGTGGCTTCCGCCGTGGCGGCCGAACAGGTGCTGGACCTGGTCGAGCGCGGCGTTGGCGATTTTCACTTCTATACGATGAACCGGGCCGATCTGGTGTTCGCCGTCTGCCACATGATCGGCATCCGCTCGCATGAGGCGGAGGTGGCGGGTTCCGCTGCTGCGTAAGGCTCGGCTGGAAAAGCAAAAGGCCGGGTAAAAAACCCGGCCTTTCGAATTGGTTAGACTATCTGGTGCTGGTCTTCCCCGTCTTGGCGGGTTCAGGGAAGGACGCCCATAATGAGGGCGCCGATGAAAGCAAACGCAGCACAAATCATCAATGCGTTGATTGGCCTCGTAAGTCCCATGACATAGCCTCCTCTTAAAGAGCTATGCCCTGGAGTCTAGGTTCATTTGTGCCACAGGCAAGCGGAAAATATGCTGCATTGCGACGTGATTGTGAGATTCGCGACCTCTGTTTTGCCGTTAACCGTTGAAACCCTTCGGGAAAAACCCGCTTCAGGCCTGTGAATAAATTATGGCGGTGGCGTGTCGATGCTGTGTCATGGCAGCGCTACCGCCGCGAAAGTCGCATTCGATTTTCGCGTCGACCATCCCTTGCCCGGCCCTAACGGCGACCGAACACTCGTCCGTCGATTGTGAGAAGACCGAGACCGATAAGCACCACGCCGCCGATCTCGAACAATTCCAGCCGTTCGCCAAGGAACAGAAAACCGAGCAGCATGGCGCTGGCCGGCACGATCAGCGTGACCAGCGAAGCATTGGTGGCCCCGGCCGAGGCGACGAGGTTGAAATAGAGGATATAGGCGAAGGCCGTCGACAGAAGCGCCAGCGCCAGCACCGCCGTCCACACCGGCGGCGAGGCCGAGAACAAGCCGGCCGGGCCGTGGGCGAAGAGCACGATCGGGATCATGATGATGGTCGAAGCCGTCAATTGTCCGGTGGCGACGACCGGCGAGGGCACGCCCTTGAAGCGGCGGGCGATCATCAGCGCAACGCCATAGGAGAGCGAGGCGCCGATCAGCGCGAATTTGGCCCAGACCGGGCCGCCAAGCCCGGCGAGCAGGCCGGGACCGATCATCACAGCCGTGCCGGCGACACCGAGGGCGATGCCGGCGAGCTTGTTCCAGGACAGCTTTTCATCCGATGTCAGAGCGTTGGCGAGGATCAGCGTCCAGAACGGCGTCGTGGCATTGAGCACGGAGGCGACGCCGGCACCCAATTGGGTCTGGCCGGCGAAGATCAGCGAGAAGGGGACGACGTTGTTGGTGAAGGCCAGCAGGAAGAACAGGCCGGCATGCGGCAGGGCGAGACGGAAGGAGGGGCCGCGCAAGCCGAGATAGAGCTGCAGCGCCAATGCGGCGATGGCGACGCGAAACAGAACCAGCACCAGCGGGTGAAGTTCAGCCACCGCGATGCGGGCGAAGAAGAACGAGCCGCCCCAGATCGCGCCGAGCAACAGCAACTGCCCCCAGTCCCTGAGCGTCATCGGTCCGCGTGCTGCGGATGCCGCTGCCATAGCCATGTGATTTATCCTCCCCGGACGGCTCGAATGCCGGCCAACCAGGCAGAAGCCATATCCGGTCCGCCGGCAAGGGCCACCCGAAACCCGATCGATGGCCTCCTGACAAGCTAATGCCGCACCGTCAGCAGCGCGAGACACAGAATTGTTTTCATTGCAGCGTCCTTTGCGCGTCTCCAGAGACGCGCAAAGGACGCTGCGAGATTCATTCCTGGCGCATGATCCTTTCCGAAAGTCGAAATTGACTTTCGGGGTCATGCGCTAGCCGCTAGCTTGGATTAATTGTGCGAGCTGAAGTCGGTGATTCGTCCATGCAGCGATTCGAGAATGCAAGCGAGGCGGCACTGGCGCTTCGCCCGGACGACCCGGTCTACTGCTTCCGCCCGCAGGTGCTCAAGGCCGACGCCTTGCAGTTCATGGGCATGTTCCCCGGCAAGACCGCCTATGCGGTCAAGACCAATGGCGAGCAGATCGTGCTGAAGACGCTGGTCGAGGCCGGCGTCACCGCCTTCGACGTCGCTTCACCAGGCGAGTTCGCCGCCGTGCGCGCCGTCTCGCGCGATGCCGAGATGCTCTACATGCACCCGGTCAAGGCGCAGTCGGACATCAAGCTGGCGCTGGAAAAATACGGGATCCGCGTCATTTCGCTCGACCATGAGGACGAGATCACCAAGCTGACCCGGGTGGTGCGGGCGCTCGATATCGACCCGGGCGCGGTCAGCGTCTTCGTGCGTGTGCAGACCAAGGGGCATGCCGCCTACGAACTGTCGAAGAAATTCGGCGCTGGGCCTGCCTATGCGGTCGAACTCGCCGAGCGGCTGAACCGCACCGGCTACAAGGTCGGCCTCTGTTTCCATGTCGGCAGCCAGATCGAGGATCCCGACACTTATGAGCGGGCACTGGCCTCGGCCGACTGGGTGCGTAACCGGCTGACCTTCGACATTGCCGGACTCGATGTCGGCGGCGGCTTTCCGGCCGAATACGGACATGATCCCAACCGCAAGCAGATCGAGATGCCGTCGCTCGGCCAGATCATGTCGCGGCTTTCCGGCGACCTGAAGGAATATCAGTTCGACCAGATTCCGCTGGTGGCGGAGCCGGGCAGGGTCATCGTGGCGCGCTGCCTGTCGCTGATCGTGCGCGTGCTCCTGCGCAAGGGCAAGCGGCTCTACATCAATGACGGCATCTGGGCGTCGCTGTCGGATTCATGGACCGGCAAGATCACGCTGCCGGCACGCTTCATCCCCGATCCGGCGATCCGCGCGCGCAATGGCGACGAGAACAAGATCGTGCCGTTCAAGGTGTGCGGCGCGACCTGCGATTCGGTCGACATCCTGTCGCGGCCGTTCTGGCTGCCGGAGACCGTCGACACCGGCGACTGGATCGAGATCGGCCATATCGGCGCCTACTCGCTGTCACTCAGGACCCGCTTCAACGGCTTTTATCCCGACACGTTCGTCGAGGTGACGACGCCCTTCGACGAGGGCGACGCGCCGCAAGGGTTTGCGAGCCTGGAGACGATGGCGGATTAAGCCACGCCACCGCCGGCCTGGATGTTCTCGCCAGTCAACCAGCGGGCCTCGTCGCTGGCCAGGAAAACGGCAACGTCGGCGACATCGCGCGGCGCACCAATCCTGCCGAAGGGCGACATGCCGGCCGCCACGGCGCGATCGCGCTCCGGCAGAAGGTCTGTGTCGGTGAAGCCTGGCGATAAACTATTGACGGTAACGCCGCGTGGACCAACCTCGCGCGACAGCACGCGCACGAATTGTTCCACCGCGCCCTTGCTGCCGAGATAGAGCGCGGTGTGGGTGAAGAACATTTTTGTTCCGCCCGTGGAGACCGCGATGATGCGACCGCCGTCCCGCACACGGCGAGCGGCCTCCTGAAGCGTGAAGAAAGTGCCTTTGGCGTTGGTATCGAAGACAAGGTCGAAATCCGCTTCACTGGCCTCGACCAGCGGTTTGATCACGGCGACGCCGACATTGGCGACGACGATGTCGAGACCGCCCAATTGGCTTTCTGCTTCGTCGAACAACCGGCGGACGTCGGAGACATTTGAAATGTCGGCCTGGATGGCGATCGCCTTGCCACCCTTGCTCATGATGGCCGCCACAACATCGTCAGCGGCCTTGGCATTGTCGACATAGTTGACGGCGACGCTGGCACCGTTGGCGGCGAGCCCTTCGGCAATGGCGCGGCCGATGCCGCGCGAACTGCCGGTGACGATCGCGGTTTTGCCCTGAAGCGAATGAGACATGATCAATTCCTTTCGACCGTTCGTGACCGCGCGATGCGGCTTCCACGGTCGAAAATAGGCCGAAGCTATTGATCATGTAATGGGCTATTATCTGACTTGCCTGTTAAGCCTGGAGTACACAATGCGCGGGTCCGAATTTTCCGAGCTCAAGGCTTTCGCGACGATCGTGGAGGAGGGCAGTTTCATCCGCGCCTCCGCCAGGCTCAGGATTTCGCCACCGGCCCTCAGCCAGACAATCCGGCAGTTGGAGGCACGTCTCGGTGTCCGTCTGCTCAATCGCACGACACGCAGCGTATCGCCGACGGCGGCCGGCGACACGCTGTTCACGCGGCTTGGCCCTGTCTTCAGGGAGTTGGAAGGCGCGGTCGCGGATATTCATGCCTCACGCGATCAGCCGGCGGGTTCGCTGCGCATCAACGTGCCGCGCGTGGCCGCGATGCGGTTCATCGCGCCGATCCTGGGCGATTTCCAGCGCATCTATCCCGATATCAGCCTGACGGTCATCGTCGACGACATGCTGACAGACATTGTCGAAGGACGCTTCGATGCCGGCATTCGGCTCGGCGAGCGGCTGGAAAAAGACATGGTGGCGGTGAAGCTGAGCGGGGACCTGCAAATGGCCGCGGTGGCCGCTCCCGCCTATCTCGCGGGACGCAGCACGCCTCGTCATCCCGGCGACCTGCACCAGCATCGCTGCATCAACTTCCAATGGCCAGGCGGCGGCAATATCTACCGATGGGAGTTCGCGCGTGGCAAAAGGGCGCTGGAAATCGCGGTCGAAGGCAGGCTGACCGTCAACGACACCGACTTGCTGCTCAACGCGGTGCTGAGCGGTGCCGGTATTGCATACATGATTGATTATCAGGTCCGTCCCTGGATCGAGAACGGTCAGCTGGTCCGGTTTCTGGAGGCCTGGTCGCCCAGCTTCCCCGGCTTCTATCTGTACCATCCGAGCGTGCGGCATGTGCCGCCAGCCTTGCGGGCGTTCATCGATTTTGTGCGGGAGAGGAAAGGAGTGAGTAGCGGGTAGCTTGCCTACCGACCTTCGCTTACAATTTTCCCAGCAGCACCGGCGTCGGCCAGCCATCCACCGGCAGGCCTAGCCGCATCTGCTCCTTGCGGATGGCTTCGCGGGTGTTGGTGCCCAGGATGCCGTCGACCGTGCCGACGTCATAGCCCCTGGCCTCGAGCTTCGTCTGCAACGCCTTCATCTGCTCGTTGTCGAGACCCGGCTCGGGATTGCGCGGATCGAGCGGCGGCGTGCCGGCGAGCCGCGCGGCAAGGTTTGCCGCGGTCAGCGCGTAGGTGAAGGACTGGTTCCATTCGAGATAGACGTCGAAATTCTCGTAGGTAAGGAAGGCCGGACCCTTGCGGCCCATGGGCAGCGCCAGGCCGGCCTTCAGGCCCTTGTCGATCAGCGGCGAACCGTCGGGGTTGGTGACGCCCCACTGCGCCCACTGCGTCAGCGGCAATTTGTTGGTGCGGCCGGTTTGGTCCCACGGCATCTCGTCGGGCACGCGCACTTCCTGGATCCAGGGCTCGTCGCGCTTCCAGCCGCGCGACAGCACCTTGTTGCCCGTGGTCATGATCACGTCCGGCACGCTGTTTCTAAGGTCGATCTCGCCGTCGCCGTCGCCATCGACGCCGCGCGCAAGATAGTCGGACGGCAGGATCTGCGTCTGGCCGATCTCGCCGGCCCAGGCGCCGGTGACATCGGCCGGCAGCACGCCGCGATCGATCAGTTCCAGCAGCGGCACCAGTTGCTGGCGGAAAAGCTGCGGGCGGCGGCAGTCATGCGACAGCGTCACCAGTGCGCTCAGTGTATGGAAGTCGCCCTGCACGGCGCCGAAATCCGTTTCAAGCGCCCAGAAGGCGGTGATGACAGGCGCCTGGACACCGAACTGCTGGTCGGCGCGGGCGAAGACATCGGCGTATTTCTTCATGTTCGCCGCACCTTGCTTCAGCCGGTAGGCAGAGATCATGCGGTTGGAAAATTGGACGAAGGTTTGCGTGAAGACGCCTTGCGCGCGGTCGCGCGCCAGAGCCCTCTCGTCGATCCTGGCGTCCTCCAGCGCATCGAGACCGACGGCGCCGACACCGGCAGCCTTGGCTTCCGCCGCCACGCCCTGTTTCCAGGTTTGGAAATCGCCGCCGCATTCCTGCGCCATCGCCGGCAAGGCCGTGGCGCACAAAAATAGCGCCGCGAGGGCTTGGGAACGCAGTCGCATCAGCTTCCTTTCGAAACGAAGAGGGCATTGTCGTGCCTAGAGCCCAACGCCCTGCGGTTGCACTCTCTACCGCTGGCAGTGTCGAAAAGCAGGCGGCAGGCCCGGTGTCAACGGGTCTTCTGCTTCAGCCCTATTTGAAGCGCCTTCGCGCCGTTGCCACGGTGTCAACGGGTCTTCTGCCGCGGCCCTTCTTCCAAGCGCCTTCGCTGCCGTTGCCACGGGGTCAACGGGTGTTCTGCCGCAACCATTTATTCCAGGCGGCTTCCGAGCCGTTGAAGACGTTGATGTCGGACTTGCCGGTCATGCCGGGGACGATGCCGGTTCCGGTGTACTGCCAGAAGGTGAAGGGGTGGCTGCCATATTTCTCGCGCGGGTGCCCGGCGACGGAGCGCAGCCAGTAGGGATAGCCGCGGAAGCTCGACAGTTCGTTGTCCTCGAAGAAATCGACCGAGGTGTAGATGATCGGCTTCTTGCCGTAACGCCGCTCGACGATCTCAAGGAAGGTGGTCATCTCAGCGCGCACCGTGGCTGCGTCGGGGCGCAGGTGGCAGGTCGGCGAGTTCGGGTTCCATTCCATGTCGAGAACCGGAGGCAATGCGGAGCGGTCGACGGGGACATTCTGGATGAACCAGCGCGCCTGCACGGCGGCGGGCGTGCAGAAATAGAAGAAATGATAGGCCGCGCGTGGAATTCCGTTGGCTTTCGTGCGCGCCCAGTGCTCGCTGAAATATTCATCGAATCGGTCGCCGCCTTCGGTTGCCTTGATGAAGGCGAAGGAGATACCGCTGGCCTTGGCGGTCGGCCAGTCGATAGATGTCTGGTATTTGGAGACGTCGGTGCCGTGGACTGCGTAGTTCCACGGCGCGCCGCTGTCCCACTCATGCGGCTTTGAATCGGCAAAGCGCGGCGCGCGCACGGCCACCGTCGGACTGCTCGACGCGGACGGCGACAGCGGCGAGAGATCGTCCACGGTCGAGCAGGCGCCGAGCAGCGTCAGCATGAAAAGGACCGCAAGACGGCGCATCGCAACTTCCAAGCCGGAATCAGCCGGTCGCTGATGGGTCTGTGCACTTGATGGCCGAAGTTGGTCTGGCCCCCTCCAGGCGATCGCCCCACGCATCGCCTAGCCTATTCGCTTTTCGTGCATGTCGTTGTCGCAAAAACGCTGCGTACTTTTGGGCGACATGCATCCCTGTGATCGCCGATCATGGTTGATATCTGGTTTATGGCGCTCGACAAGAAGCCCGATTTTGCGGAAGCAATGGCGGCAATTCGATGACATAAACGTCAGGCGAGTGCCTGGGAGGCAATGGATGCGGATCATCGTCAAGATCGTCAAATGGCTGCTTGGCCTGATCGTGCTGGCTATCGCCGCGCTGGTTGCCTGGCTCTATATCGCGCCCCCGGAACTCATCCGCGTCGGCTCGGGCTATTCGGCCAAGATCGTCTGCTCCAACGTCTTCATCGCCGGGCGCGACGCCAACGAGGTGCTGGCCGTCGATGTGCAGGCGCCCGGCCACCCGCTGCTGCGCTTGATGCGGGTCTCCGTCGACAAGAACCGGGGGACGGTGTCGGCCGGCCTGCTCGGTTTCCTCGGCAAGAGCGAGGCGGTTGCCCGCGACGGGCTGGGCTGCGTCTCGGTTCCCGACGGCGATGTCGGCAAGGCGCGGCGCACGACAGTTCATGCCGAGCCTGCGGCGACAAGCCAGGATGCGCTGTGGCCCGAGGGCGAACGGGTCGATGCCTCGCAGAACCCCGAAGTCTCGAAGATCGTCGCGGACGACGCGATGGCCGGCACCGGCATGCGCGCGATCGTCGTGGTCAAGAACGGGCGGGTCGTCGCGGAACGCTATGGCGACGGCTTTTCGGTCAAGACGCCATTGCTCGGCTGGTCGATGACCAAGACGGTGAACGCCGCCATCGTCGGCACACTGATCAGGGACGGCAAGCTGGCGGTCGACAACAAGGACCTGTTCACGCCCTGGAAGGTGGATGGCCGCGCCGCGATCAGCCTTGCAGACATGATGGCGATGTCGAGCGGCCTGGAGTTCAACGAAGACTATGGCGACGTCGCCGATGTGACGCGCATGCTCTACCTCGAACCCGACATGGCGGGTTTTGCCGGCTCCAAACCCCTCACCGGCGAGGTCGGCAAGGTGTTTTCTTATTCCAGCGGCACGGCGGTGATGCTGTCGCGCCTCTGGCAGGACGCGATTGGCGACAGGGCCAAGGCATTGACGTGGCCGCGCACGGCATTGTTCGAGCCGCTCGGCATGCACAGCGCGGTGTTAGAGACCGACGAGCAGGGCACTTTCGTCGGCTCGTCCTATCTCTACGCCACGGCGCATGACTGGGCCCGGTTCGGCCAGTTCCTGCTGCAGGGCGGGGTATGGAACGGCAACCAGGTCCTGCCTGCCGGCTTCGTCGACTGGATGCGCGAGCCGGCATCCGCGTCGAAAGTCTACGGCAAGGGCCAGTTGTGGATCGAAGCGCCGGGCGACGAGGAAAATCCCGGTGCCGGCGTCGCCGCCGGCCTGCCGAAAGACACCTACTGGATGGAAGGGCATGACGGGCAGACCGTCGCCATCATTCCATCCGAGCAATTGGTGGTGGTGCGGCTCGGGCTAACGCCGGCCAAGCTCAATTATCGGCCGCAAGCGTTGGTGGGGGCGCTGGTGAAGGCGCTGCATTGAGCGGCAGTCGAGTGCTGCAAGTTTTCTTCTATGCCGCAGTCGCCAAAGGCTTGGCGCGATCGACACGCGCGCGCTCGTCGGGCGAATTCATGACCGCCCAAAGATCGGCACGGCGCTGCACGTTCAGCCAGAAATCCGGGCTGTTGCCAAAGACCCGCGCCAGAATGAGCGCAGTGGCAGCCGTCACGTTGCGGCGGTCGTTACACAATTCGTTCACATGCTTGCGCTGGACCCCCATCGCTTCGGCCAAAGCAGCCTGTGTCAGGCCTAGCGGCTGCATGAATTCTTCCGTGAGGATTTCGCCCACCGTTACGGGCTTGCGTGTCGTCATCAACATGTGTCACCTCATCTGTAACTGTGGTCGTCGAGATAAGTATCCGACGCTTCACCACGTCCGCCGTCCCACCGGAAGATCAGCCGCCATTGGCCATTGACGCGGATCGAATGGAAGCCATCGAGATTGCCACGCAACTTTTCGAAATGATTGCTCGGCGGCACACGCAAATCCCGATCGGTCATCGCGTCATCGATCATCTGGAGTTTGCGGAACAACCGGCTTTCAAGATCGGACGGAATGTTGCGGGAGTGAATGTCTTCCACGAAGAAGGCCCGTAGCCATCCGTCCCGAAACCCGACGATCACTTTCTACCTCCAGCATGGAGATAGTGTACCGCCCCTTGGGTCATTCTGCAACTGCCATGGATGGTTTTACGGCCGCAATGTCTGCGATGTCACATGCCGAGCCCGATGACCGCCAGCCAGGCATAGCCACGATAAAGCGTGCGAAAACGGAAGGTTGCGCCGGTTCGCTCGGCTTCCGATTCCAGAACGTCGCGCAGGGATTCGCGCGGCGTGACGTGGAATTTTTTCAGCCAGCCGCGCAGCAAGGTGCGGAACCAGCCCGGCAGACCTTCCTGCTGGCCGAAATCGACTATGTGCAGCGAGCCCGTCGGGGCCAGCGCGGCAAGTGCTGCCGAGACCGTCTTCTCCCAGCCCGGGATCATCGATAGCGAATAGGATACGAAGATGCGGTCGAACCGTTCGACGCCATAAAGGGCCTCTGCATCGAAATCGGTGGCGTCGGCCCTTGCCAGCGTGACGCGATCCGAGAGGCCTTCGCGGTCGATTGCCTTGCCGGCCGTTTCCAGCATTTCGGCCGAAATATCGAGACCGAAGAAGCGGGCGTCGGGATAGGCGCGGGCGGCGAGGAGGATGTTGCGGCCGGTGCCGCAGCCAAGCTCCAGAACGGTGCCGCCCGGCGGCACGTCCAGCCCCGCGATCATCCGGTCGCGGCCGAGCAGGTAGTATTTGCGGGTCAGGTCGTAGATATGGCGCTGCCAGCGGTAGACGCCGTCCATCAGTTCGGCGTGGCTGGCCGGCAGCTCCGTCGTGCTCATGCCGCGCGCTTCACATAGAGGTGGAAGCCGCCATAGATGGCGGAGCGGTCGCGGGCCGAGAATTCGCGCGATGCTTCGTTCTGATAATCCCACTGATCGAGCAGCGAGGTCGAGACGCGCCCCGGCAGCAGACTGGGCTCGGCGGCGGTGCGGAAGATGACGCGGGCCCCGGCGGAGGCGGTGCGGGTGATCTCCAACCACAGCGCATTGAGCTGGTCGTCAGTCATCCAGTCCTGTGCGTCGAGCAGGATGAAGCGGTCGACGGCGCCGGCATCCTTGCCGGCGAGGAATTCGATCAGGTTGGCATGGTGGATGGCGACGCGGTCGATATTGCCGCGGATGGTCTCGTAGTTGCGCTTTTCCAGATAGGCGGGCAAGGCGGCCTCGCCGGGCTCGGGATAGCGGCGGGCGAAAGCCTGCCAAGCGAAGTAGTTGTTTTCCAAGGGGAAATCGCAGGCGAGCTTTTCCAGCCGGGCCTTCAGCACGCTGGCCATGGTGCCGTCGCCGGAGGTGATCAGCGAGTCATACTGCGCCGGAGGGATGCCGAGACCGAACAGCGAGGCTTTTCGCGACGTCGCCCATTTCAGAAGCTTCTTGTCGAAGACCGGCGCCAGCTCCTCGTTGAAGAAGCGGCGCTGTTCGCCGATGTTCCTGGCTTCCATCATGCGGGCCGGGTTGACGCCGAAGAATTTCGCCGTGCGGTGGCCCATGGCGATGAACAGGCCGAGCAGGCCGGTCTGGTAGAAATTGCGGTCGAAAACGCCAATGCGCCTGTTGCCGCGCCAGTTGCGGCGCTCCCAGTAATGACGGCTGACCGGATCGAGATGCGGGGCGATGAAGCGGTCGTAGGCTTCGGAATTGTGGCTCGTGTCCGCCGCGCCGAAGAAACGGAACAGGTCGCCTTGCGAAGGCAGATGGCGAACCGCCTCCAGCTTCATGCGGTTCAGCGCGATGTGGGCCGCGTTGAGATCGACGGCGTCGATCTGTGCCGGCGAGCGGGTGAGATAGGCGAGGATGTTGCAGCCGCCCGAGGCGATGGTGACCATGCGGTGGCCCTGGCCAAGCTGCATCGCGTCCATGTCGACGTCGGGGTCTTCCCAGATCTGCGGATAGACGAGGCCGGAAAACAGGAAGGCGAACAGCCGCTCGGAGATGCCGGCTTTCGAAAGCGGGCGGTTCTGGTAAACGGCCTTTCCAACTTCCTTGCCGCGGCGAAAAACCAGATCTGCGGAGACGTCCGTCATGGCAAAGTGATTCCCCATTTGCTTTGGCGCAAGCGGGTAACGCAGGGTCATGACAGGCCAGTGACAGCCTGTTGACGCCTTCTTTACAGCCTACCGAACCCGCCTGGCGTCGGCGTGGTCACGATGACGGCCTCACCGGCGTCGAGCACGGTCTGATCGCAAGCCTTCAGCACGTCGACCGTGCCGTCGTTGCGGCGCACCTTGGTCGAGCCGGCCTCGCCGTCGCCGCCGCCGTCCAGCCCTTGCGGCGGGCGGTTGCGGTGCGAGGACAGGATCGCGCATTCCATCTTCTCGAGGAAGCGAATGGTGCGTTTGGTGCCGTCGCCGGCGTTCCATTTGCCCTTGCCGCCGGATCCCTGGCGGATGTGAAAATCCTCCAGCACCACCGGGAAGCGCAGCTCCAGCACCTCCGGATCGGTGAGGCGCGAATTGGTCATGTGGGTGTGGACGCCGGAGGTACCGGCAAAGCCGCGGCCGGAGTTCATATGGCCGGCCGGCGAGCCGGAGCAGATCGTCTCGTAATACTGATACTTCTTGTTGCCGAAGGTCAGGTTGTTCATCGTTCCCTGCGCGTTGGCCATCGCGCCCATGGCGCCGAACAGCGCGTTGGTGACATGCTGGGAAGTCTCGACATTGCCGGCGACGACGGCGGCAGGGTAGGTGGGCTTGAGCATGCAGCCGTCGGGAATGACGATATTGATCGGCCTGAGGCAGCCGGCATTCATCGGGATCATGTCCTCGACCATGACGCGGAAGGCGTAGAGCACGGCGGCACGGGCGACCGGCTCGGGCGCATTGAAGTTGTTCTTCATGACAGGCGATGTGCCGGTGAAGTCGACGGTCGCCTCGCGCTTTTGCCGGTCGACGGTGATCTTCACCTTGATGACCTGGCCGGTGTCGGTCGGATATTCATACTCCGACGTGTCCGGCAGCCGCTCCAGCACACGGCGAACGCTCTCGGCCGCGTTGTCCTGCACATGGCCCATATAGGCTTCGACGACGTCGAGGCCGAAATGCCCCACCATTTTGCGAAGTTCCGCCACGCCTTTCTCGTTGGCGGCGATTTGCGCCTTCAGATCGGCAATGTTCTGGTGCGGGTTGCGGGCTGGATAACGATGGTCGGTGAGCAGCGTGTGCAGCTCCTTTTCGCGGAATTTTCCGCGGTCGACGATGCGGAAATTGTCGAACAGCACGCCTTCCTCGTCGACCGTGGTGGCGAGCGGCGTCATCGAGCCCGGCGCGGTGCCGCCAATGTCGGCATGGTGCCCGCGCGAGGCCGCCCAGAAGAGGATGCTTTTCCGGGCATCGTCGAAGACCGGCGTCACCACCGTGATGTCGGGCAGATGCGTGCCGCCATTATAGGGGGCGTTCAAGGCAAAGACGTCGCCGGGATGAATGTCGCCGGAGTTCAGCCGGATGATGGTTTCGACCGAACGGTCCATGGAGCCGAGATGCACCGGCATGTGCGGCGCATTGGCGACCAGCGCCCCGGTGTGGTCGAAGACGGCGCAGGAAAAATCGAGCCTTTCCTTGATGTTGACGGAGTAGGCGGTGTTCTGCAGCGTCACGCCCATTTGCTCCGCGATGGACATGAAGAGATTGTTGAAGACTTCGAGCATCACCGGATCGGCTTTAGTGCCAAGGGCAGCGGCGCGCGCTTTCTTTTCCGTACGGCGTATGACGACGTGATTGAGGTTGGTGATTTCGGCTTGCCAGCCCGGCTCGACGACGATGGTCTGGTTCGGCTCGATGATCAAGGCGGGGCCGGCGACCAGATTGGACGGTCCGAGGGTCTCGCGACGGTAGATGCCAGCTTCATGCCACCGGCCTTCCGTGTAGATGCGCCTGATCTCGGAAGTGGCTGACTTGACAGTTGCAGGTCCGGCAGGCGCATAGGCCTCGGCGCTGGTCTGGCCGGTTTCGGTGCCTTCGACACCGACGGTCTCGACAATCATTGGCTTGTCGTCATAGACGAAGCCGAATTGTGCCTTGTGGGCGATTTCGAAATCGCGCCTGGCCTGGAAGATCGAGTCTGCCTCGAAATTCACCGGCAGTGCCGTGTCGGTGCCGTCATAGCGAATGTGCAGTACGGGCCTGGTGGAAACCGAGCCCTCGGCGATGCCTTGCGCCGCCAACTCCGCGATCACTGCCTTTTTCAAGGTGGCGATGAGGCCGCCGATTTCTGTTCTGGATTCCTCGGCGAGAGGCTTCAGCAGCGCCTGCTGGCGCGAGGCAAAGACCGAGGCCAGGCCGATACCGTAGGCCGAAAGCAGGCCGGAGAAGGGATGGATCAGCACCGCCTCCATACCGAGCGCGTCGGCGACCAGGCAGGCGTGCTGTCCGCCGGCGCCGCCGAAACAGTTCAGGAGATATTCGGTGACGTCGTAGCCGCGCTGCACCGAAATCTTCTTGATCGCATTGGCCATGTTCTCGACCGCGATGGTGACGAAGCCTTCGGCGACCGCTTCCGGCGAGCGGCCGTCACCGATCCCGGCGGCAAGAGCCGTGAATTTCGCGCGCACGGTTTCCGCGTCGAGCGGCGCGTCCTGGCCAGGGCCGAAGATCGATGGGAAGAAATCGGGCCGCAGCTTGCCCAACATGACGTTGGCGTCGGTGACGGCCAGCGGGCCGCCGCGCCGGTAGGCGGCGGGGCCGGGATTGGCGCCAGCGGAGTCCGGTCCGACGCGGAAGCGGCCGGCCTCGTAGTGCAGGATCGAGCCGCCGCCGGCGGCGACGGTGTGGATGCGCATCATCGGCGCGCGGACACGCACGCCGGCGACCTCGGTGTCGAAGGCACGCTCGTACTCGCCGTCATAGTGGGCGACGTCCGTGGACGTGCCGCCCATGTCGAAGCCGATAACCTTGTCGAAACCGGCGAGCTTCGCCGTCTCGACCATGCCGACCACGCCGCCGGCCGGGCCCGACAGCAGCGCGTCCTTGCCCTGGAACATGTCGGCGGCGGTGAGGCCGCCAGAAGACATCATGAACATGAGGCGAGGGGATTCGTCGTTTTCTCCCGCCGCACCCAGTTCTCCCGCCACCCGTTGTACGTAGCGTGAGAGGATGGGTGACAGATAAGCATCCACCACCGCGGTGTCGCCGCGGCCGACCAGTTTGATCAGCGGCGAGACCTCGTGGCTGACCGAGACCTGGCCGAAACCAAGCTTGCGGCAGACCTTGGCCACCGCCTTCTCGTGATCGGGATATTTCCAGGCATGCATGAAGACGATGGCAACGGCATCGATGCCATCGGCTTTCGCTTGTTCAATGGCCGGCCGGCAAGCCGATATGTCGAGCAGCCGTTCGACGCAGCCGTCGGCGAGCACGCGCTCGTCGATCTCGATGACGCGCTCGTAGAGTTGCTCGGGAAGGATGATCTCCTTGGCGAAAATGTCGGGTCGCGCCTGGTAGGCGATCCTGAGCGCATCGCGAAACCCCTTGGTGATGAGCAACAAGACGCGGTCGCCCTTGCGCTCCAGAAGGGCGTTGGTGGCCACCGTGGTTCCCATCTTGATGTCGCCGATCAGGCCGGACGGGATCGCGGCGACCGTGTCAAGGCCGAGCAGGTCGCGAATGCCCTGAATGGCGGCATCGGCATAGGCTTCGGGATTCTCAGACAGCAGCTTGCGCGGATGCAGCCCGCCTTGCGGGTCACGGCCGATAATATCGGTGAAGGTGCCGCCGCGATCGATCCAGAAATCCCATTTCGCGGTCATGCGGCTGTCTCCGGTATTTCGATTCCGGTGTCGTTGTTAAAGCGCCGAAGCGCCGGCAGCAATAACGCTTGCATGCCATTGATGTTACAGGTGGAAACGCAACGTTACGAAACCCATGGCCATCTCGGGCATTTGTGTCTCGACCGTTCACCGCAACGTGAACGTGTGTCGAAGGAGAGATGTTATGAAAAAGCTCGTTCTTGCTTCCCTGTCCGCCCTTGCCCTGCTGGGCGTCGCGGCCTGCAGCGACAGCGGCACAGGCACCGACAACACCACAACGCAGAGCACCAATCCGCCGCCTGCCGAGCAGCCGATGAAGCCCGCGGCTCCGGCTGACAATTCGACCAAGCCTGCCGAGCCGGCTCCGGCAACGCCTGCTCCTGCGCCCGCGCAGTAGTTTGTAAGCAGTAAGTGCCTTGGGAGGAAGGCCGGCTCTACGCCGGCCTTTCTCGTATAGGCACCAGCAATGCGCCTCTCGTTCACAGACCCGACAGATGGCTGTTATTGACTTGATAGCGGGGATCGGTTGGCTCTATGAAGCGGGCCATGTCGATTTGGGACCGCCTCGGCGACTTCATCACGCGGGTTTCGTCTTCAACCACCTCTGGCGTCGCCGATGTGGTCGAGGCTGTACGCACGGTTTTTTCCGGCGACGCCGACTTGCGCCGCCGCGTCGCCTTCTCGGTGGCGATGATCGCGCTTTCGGCCAAGATGGCCAAGGCGGACGGCATCGTCACCCAGGATGAGGTACGCGCCTTCCAGGAAATCTTCGAAGTGCCGCCGAAGGAGACGCGCAACGTTGCGCGGCTGTTCGATCTCGCCCAGCGGGACGTGGCCGGTTTCGAAACCTATGCCGAGCGTATGGCGCAGCTCTGCGGCTCCGGGCACTCCAATTGCGTGATGCTGGAAGACATACTTGACGGCCTGTTCCACATCGCCAAGGCCGATGGGCTGGTGCATGAGCGCGAAGGCATCTTCCTGCACCGTATCGCCGAGATCTTCCGCATCGATGAGACGCATTACGAATCGATCTTGGCGCGCCACGTCAATCTTGGCGCCGGCGACCCCTATGTCGTGCTCGGCATCGAGCGCGGCAAGCCGTTCGAGGAGGTCAGGAAACGCTATCGCAAGCTGGTGTCGGACAACCATCCAGACCGGTTGATCGCGCGCGGGCTGCCGCAGGAATTCATCAAGATCGCGACGACCAGGGTCGCGGCGATCAACGCCGCCTATGAGATGATCGAGCGGGGCCTGCGGCACGCATGACCGGCTTCCTGCCCGACGAGCCGAGCGCCGAGGTCAGGGTATCGCCGAATTTCGGGCCAAGGCGCGACGCGCAGAAGCCCGACATGATCGTGCTGCACTATACCGGTATGGCGAGTGGTACCGGGGCCGAAGCCTGGCTGTGCGACCCGGCGAGTGAAGTCTCGTCGCATTATCTCGTCCATGAGAATGGCCACATCGTGCAGATGGTCCGGGAAAGCGACCGCGCCTGGCACGCCGGCCAGAGTTCCTGGTTCGGACGCACCGACATCAATTCCTGCTCGGTCGGCATTGAAATCGTCAATCCGGGCCATTCACTGGGCTATCCCGGCTTTCCGAAACGTCAGATCACGGCGGTCATCGAGCTGTGCAAGGGGATTGCCGCGCGGCACGCGATCGCCGCCGAGCGGGTGCTGGCGCACTCCGATGTGGCGCCAGGCCGCAAGATTGATCCCGGCGAGAAGTTTCCATGGGCCGCGATGTTCAAGGCCGGGGTCGGCCATCTCGTGCCAGCCGCTCCCGTCAGGCGCGGAGCCGCGCTGAAGCCCGGCGACCGCAGTGCCGATGTCGAGACACTGCAGTCGATGTTGTCGCTCTATGGCTATGGTGTCGAGATATCGGGCGTTTTCGACGATCGGACACGGGTCGTGGTCGAGGCCTTCCAACGGCATTTCCGGCCGCGCCGGATCGACGGAGTTGCCGACGGCTCGACGATGCGCACACTGCAGAAGCTGCTTGCTTCCGTCAGGAATTGACCCTGGGTCAATTCCTGATACAAGTAATCCTCCCTGGCTCTAAAGTTACAATCTGTCACTTAAAGTGACTTGCCCCGCCTTTATTGGCGCCAAATCGGGCTTCAAAGGGCTTTTCGTACAGTTTGTCGGACGTTCAGCCCCCCGGGTGTTCCGATATTGATCAAGCGATGCCACGCGAAGATCTTCGCGCGGTCCCAACAGAACAGGATCACATGCAGAAATTGACGGTTTTAACGGCAGCTCTTGCTGCCGGCGTAATGAGTTTTGCCTTCAGTGCGGCCGACGCCGCGCCGTTCAGCCCGCGGGCCGACCAGGGCTTCGTCGCGGCACCCGCCAAAGGCAAGGCCATTTCGGCCAAAAGCAGCAAGAGTGCTAGGGCGACGACGAAGCAGGCTGCCGCGAAAGTGGAAAAGGCAAGCTGGACCAAGGCAAGGAAATCCTCTGCAAAGAGGCAGACAAAGCGCGGTCGCAAAACCGTGGACATGACGAGGACGGCATCGATCGGTCTCAGCAACGTCGCTGCGGCGACCGCGGCAGTGACGAGCGGCGGCCAGTATTCCGCAATTGTCGCCCGCTACGCGGCTAGCTACGGCGTTCCGGCGTCGCTGGCCAACGCCGTGATCCAGATCGAAAGCAACTACCGGCCGAACATGGTCGGCGGCGCCGGCGAGATCGGCCTGATGCAGATCAAGCCGGCAACCGCGCGCATGATGGGTTACAGCGGGTCGGCCAAAGGCCTGTTCGATCCCGACACCAACATCAAATACGGCATGAAGTACCTCGCCATGGCGCGCGACCTCGGCGGTGGCACGACCTGCGGCACGATCCTGAAATACAATGCCGGCCATGGCGCCACCCGGATGAACCCGGTTTCGGCGGCTTACTGCAGCAAGGTCAAGGTTCAGTTGGCGGCTGTCGGCGCGCCGGCTTGACAAGAACCGGTCACGACCGGCTTTTTCGGTTGCGTTTTGTGGTGTGAACCCCTTTATACGCCCTGCCAGCTGGCCGGGCGGCCGCACCCGCAAACGCCGAAAGGCCGCGGGTGAGGAAAGTCCGGGCTCCATGGAGACACGGTGCCGGTTAATGGCCGGCGGGGGCGACCCCAGGGAAAGTGCCACAGAAAGCAAACCGCCACGACTTTGTCGGGGTAAGGGTGAAAGGGTGGGGTAAGAGCCCACCGCGCGACTGGCAACAGGAGCGGCACGGTAAACCCCACCGGGAGCAAGACCGAATAGGGGCGGTGCGAGGGGAAACCCTCGAGGGCTGTTTCCGGCTCACCGTCCGGGTAGGTTGCGTGAGGCGCATGGCAACATGCGCCCAAGATGAATGGCCGCCACGTTCTCGCCTCGCAAGGGGCGAGGGCCATACAAAACCCGGCTTACAGGCCAGCTGGCAGTTTCTCTCCGCGATATCTAGGATAAGTCTTTCATATCAGAAGGTTGCACCCATGGGTGCAGCTTCTTATCCAAGGGCGTGGCGCTGCTTTGCATCGCCACAAGACAGAGATTTCCGCCGACTTTCTTGAAACTGGTGCGATTAAATCGTACCATCACGGCTTATTACCGGGAGCCTATCATGGGTCAGGTCGACAAACGCAGCATCACGCTTTCGCCGGAACTGGCGCAGGCGGTCGACGACGTGGTCGCGGCTGGAGAATACGCCTCGGCGAGCGAGGTGATCCGCGATGCATTGAGGCAATGGAAGGACCGTCGCGACCTGATGGGCTACACGGTCGAGGAACTGCGCAAGCTGGTGCAGGAGGGGATCGACAGCGGGCCTGGGCGGTTTGCCTCGATGGAGGAAATCAAGGCGGAGGCCCGCAGGCGTCTGCGATCTGACGATGCGGCATGAAGTTGCTGCCTATCAACCGCAACGCTCGTGCAGAAGAGGATTTGGTTGCGATCTGGCTTCATATTGCGCGCAACAACCAGGCAGCAGCCGAACGGTTGCTTGATCGTTTCGCGGCAAGATGGCAGCAATTGTCGACTTATCCCTTTTCAGGTGCGCCCGCGACGACATAGCGCCGGGTATCCGCCATCTGATTGTCGGCGAATATCTCACCTTGTACCGGGTCGGCGGTGATGCGATCGAAATTCTTCGCATGCTGCATGGTCGTCGCAACATCGAAGCCGATGACCTCGGCTCGTAGAGCAATTCCAGGAAAGTGGTAGCAGTTTTCCCGGGAAAAGCGCGTAGCGCTTTCCCTTGCGGAATGCGTAAAAACAAAGAGTTAGAGCGGTTCGGCGATTCCATCAACGCTGAACCGCTTGTCGATTTGTCAGCCGCTGATCCTGGCCAGCGAGGCCTCGATCGCCTTCCAGAGTTCTTCCACGGGCTCACAGCCTACCGACAAGCGAACGAAGCCGGCCGGAACCGCGTCGCCTCGCTTCAAACGCCGCTCGGCCGAGGTGTGGACGCCACCGAAAGAGGTCGCGGCCTGCATCAGACTGCAATTGTTGATGAAATCCTCGGCTTTCTGCTCTGAAGCGAGTTCGAAGGAGATGAGGAAGCCGAAGCGCTCCATCTGGGCGCGGGCAAGGTTGTGCGAGGGATCGCCTTCCAGTCCGGGATAGCGCAGGCCGCTTATCGCCGGATGCCCCTGCAGGCGCCGCGCGATCACTTCCGCCGATGAGCACATGCGGTCAAAGCGCACATCGAGTGTTTCCAGGCCCCGATGCACCAGCCAGGCTTCGAACGGCCCGGGGATGCTGCCCGAGACCTCGCGCCAGCCGGTCACCGCGGCGATGATATCCGCATTGCGGCTGGCGACATGGCCGAACAGCACGTCGGAATGGCCATTGGGCGCCTTGGTGTCGGCGGCGACAACGATATCGGCGCCGTGATCGAGAGGGCGCTGGCCGAAGGGCGTCATCGTCGTGTTGTCGACCACCAGCAGCGCGCCGGCCTTGTGAACCGCTTCGGCGACAGCGGCGATATCGCAGATGTCCAGCCCCGGATTGGCTGGCGTTTCGACGAAGGCCAGGCGATAGCCATCGAAACCGCCGTCGAGGAAGGTCGATGTAGGCCTGACATCGTGGGTGACGCCGAGCGGCTTCAGGAAACGATCGGCCAGCGCCCTGGTGGTGTGATAGCCGTCCGAAGGCAGCAGGATATGGTCGCCGGCCTTGAGCACGGCAAAGAATGCCGCCGAGATCGCCGCCATCCCCGACGGAAAACCGACGCAAGGCGCGTCTTCCAAATGGGACAACATGTGTTCGACGGCATCCCAGGTCGGGTTGCTGAAGCGGCCGTACTGGTTGAAGCCGGTGGCATCGCCCGGAGCATGGAAGATGGCGGCCATGGTCAGGGGCAGGGGAATGGAATCGCCCATGGCAAACCCGCCGCTACGCAAATGGGGAAGGGCCGCAGCGCGCGACTTCGCAGTTTCAGACATCGATTTCAAATCCCTTGGCGATCGGTGAGATGGACGAGACGCTATGCCCGGCGGCGGCTCGCGGCAAGGCGCCTCAAGTTGGGCCAGGCAGGCTCTAAACGGTTCGTTAGGCTTAATAGACCATAAAGACGAGACGTGCTGTCAAAGCCTTTCTCGTCGGCATGATGCGCGTGTTTGAGCAGCCTATTCCCGTTGACGCCCATAGTGCCCCATGATATCCCATCCAGACATCAAAGCCTTCGTTCCGCGTCAGGGTAGAGCGTACGCCAATCGGGCAGCCGCGGCGGCTGCGCGTTTGCCGGTTTTCGCCCGGGTGGACGAGGTGGGTGCGGGGCAGGCAATGCGCGGCGGTGGCGCGTGCGACACGATGAAGAGGGGTGCGGCGGCGCAAGCGGCCGCAACGTGTGATGGACCGGTTTCTGTCGAACACGGTGAGCAGGATCGATGCGAAGGGGCGGGTGTCCGTTCCCGCGCATTTTCGTGCCGTGGTGCAGAAGCGCGGCTATTCGGAACTCTATGCGCTGCGCTGCCTGGACCTGCCGGCGATGGATGTCGGCGGGCTCGATCTGCTCGACCGGTACGAGCAGCGCATCGCGCGGGAAGACCCGTTCCTGCAGGCTGCGGACGACATGTCGTTCTTCTGCCATGGCGACGGCGCATTCCTGAAACTCGACCAGGACGGCCGCATCACCATGACCGATTTCATTCGCGAGCATGCCGGCATCTCGGCGGAGGTGGCCTTTGTCGGGCGCGGCAATTTCTTTCAGATATGGGAGCCGGGACGGCTTGCGACCTATGGGGCGCAGGCGCGGGCCAGGCTTTTGCAGCTTCGGCAGGGGACGAAGGCTCACGAGGCCAAGGCTGGGGAGCGACCGGAATGACGGTGGGCCACGGCGATGATATCAACGCCGTTGGCGGATCGGTCCGCCACATTCCGGTCCTCCTTGGCGAAGTGCTGGAAGCGCTGGCGCCGGCAGAGGGCGACATCATCATCGACGGTACGTTCGGCGCCGGCGGCTACACCAAGGCCATCCTTGCGGCCGGCGCGTCCGTCGTTGCCATCGACCGCGATCCGGATGCCATCGCGGCCGGCCGCGACCTCGAGGCGCGGTCCGGGGGCCGGCTGCGGCTCGTGCAGGCGCCGTTCTCGACGCTCGACGAGCACGTCGAAAGCGCCGATGGCGTCGTGCTCGACATCGGCGTCTCCTCGATGCAGCTCGATCAGGCCGAGCGCGGCTTTTCCTTCCGCAACGACGGACCGCTCGACATGCGCATGGCGCAGGCGGGACTGAGCGCCGCCGATGTCGTCAACAGTTTCAAGCCGGGCGACCTTGCCCGCATCTTCGGCTTCCTCGGCGAGGAGCGTCACGCCGGCCGTATCGCCCGCATGATCGAGGCGCGCCGGGAAAAACGCCCGTTCGAGCGCACGCTGGAACTCGCCGACGCGATCGAGACGCATATCGGCCGCGCGCCGAAGGACAAGATCCATCCGGCGACGCGCGTCTTCCAAGCGCTGCGCATCTTCGTCAATGACGAGCTCGGTGAATTGGCCAAGGCACTGTTCGCGGCCGAACGCGCGCTGAAGCCTGGCGGCCGCCTTGTCGTGGTGACCTTCCATTCGCTGGAAGACCGCATCGTCAAGCGTTTCATCGCCGATCGGGCCGACGCCATGACCGGCTCGCGCCACATGCCGGAGGCGCAGGCGCGCACCGCGACTTTCCGCAAGGCCGGTGGCGGCGTGACGGCAGGCGACGCCGAGGTTGCGGCCAACCCGCGCGCCCGCTCAGCCAGACTGCGTGCCGCGATCCGCACCGAGGCTCCGGCGCGCAGCGGCGATTTCTCGATCTTCGGCCTTCCAAAACTTCCTGGCATCGGCCAGCCGGGGGAGAGGTAAGCACGTGTTTCGTACCAGCGATATCATCCTGATCGCCGTCATGGTTTCGGCCGCCGCCCTGACCTACAAGGCAAAGCGCGAGGCCGAGGACCAGTTGGCGGCCGTGCAGAAGATCCATGCCGAGATACGTTACGAGGAGGACACGATCGACCTTCTCAAGGCCGACTGGAGCCTGCTCACCCAGCCGTCGCGGCTGCAGAAGCTCGCCGAGCTCTACAAATCGCAGCTCGCTTTGGAGCCGGTCAGTGCCCGGCAGATCGTGGGCCTGGGCGACCTGCCGGCCAAGGCCCTCGACATCCAGGACATCCTGAACGGGCGCCAGGGCGCCATGGCCGACAATTCCGACAAGGCGCCCTTGGGCGACAAGGATCCCGTCGTGACCGGAGACATCGCCCAATGATCGGCAAACTGCTGAAACGCTTCGCCACGGTAGGCCGCGCCAGGACGGGCGAGGACGGGTCGATCGTGGTCGAAGGCGCCCGCAAGGCGACCGGCGGCAAGGGCAAGGCGCGCATCGTGATGACGATGGCGGTATTCTTCGGCATTTTCTCGACTATATCCGGGCGGCTGGTCTATCTCGGTTTCCAGACACCCGACCTGTCGGGCGGTCCGCAAAGCCGGGTGACCGCGTCACGTCCCGACATTGTCGATCGCAACGGCGAAGTGCTGGCCACCGACATCAAGACAGCGTCGCTGTTCGCCGAGCCGCGCCGCATCGTCGATGCCGACGAGGCGATCGAGAAGCTGTCGACGGTGCTGCCCGAAATCGACTACGAGCAGACCTATCACAAGCTGAAGAGCGGCGCCGGCTTCGTCTGGCTGCAGCGGCAGCTGACGCCCAAGCAGCAGGCCGACATCATGCAGCTCGGCATTCCCGGTTTTGGCTTCCGCACCGAAAAGCGCCGTTTTTATCCGAGCGGCGAAACCTCGTCCTACATTGTCGGCCTGACCAACATCGACAACCAGGGCATCTCCGGCATGGAGAAATATATCGATGAGCAGGGCCTGAGCGACCTGCAGGCGTCTGGCCTGGCGGTGGCGAAGGATCTCAGGCCGGTCAAGCTTTCGATTGATCTGCGCGTTCAGCATGTGGTGCGCGACGAGATCGCCGCCGGCCTGGAACGCTACCGCGCCATGGGGGCGGGCGCCGTCGTGCTCAACGTCAAGACCGGCGAAGTGGTCGCCATGGCCTCGGTGCCGGATTTCGATCCGAACAATCCCTACAATGCGCAGGACAAGGACCGGCTCAACCGGATGTCGGCGGGGCTCTATGAGATGGGCTCGACGTTCAAGAGCTTCACCTCGGCCATGGCGCTCGATTCCGGCAAGGCGACGATGTCGAGCCGCTTCGACGCTTCGCATCCAATCCGGGTCGGCCACCAGGCCATTCACGATTTCCACGGCAAGAACCGCGTGCTGTCGTTGCCGGAGGTGTTCCTCTATTCCTCCAATATCGGGTCGGCCAGGGAGGCCGAGCTGGTCGGCATCGAGGCGCATCGCGAATTCCTGCATCGCCTCGGCATTCTGGAGAAGATGCAGACCGAACTGCCCGAAGTCGCCCGCCCGACCGAGCCGAAGGTCTGGAAGCAGGTCAATTCGTTCACCATAGCCTTCGGTCATGGCGTGTCGACGACGCCGCTGCAAGCGGCTGTCGGCTGCGCGGCGCTGGTCAATGGCGGATTCCTGATGCAGCCGACATTCCTGGTCCGCAGCCAGGAGGATGCGATGGCGGCGGCCAAGAAAGTGGTTGCCGAAAAAACTGTCGAGGGCATGCGCTACCTCTATTCGCTCAACGCCGAGAAGGGTTCGGCCAGAAACGCCCGGGTTCCCGGCTACCGCGTCGGCGGCAAGACCGGAACGGCCGAGAAGGTCATCAATGGCCGTTACTCGAAGGAGTTGAATTTCAACACCTTTGTCGCCGCCTTCCCGATGGACGATCCGCAATATCTGGTGTTCACGATCGCCGACGCCCCGCATCCGGAAAAGCCCGGGATGACCGACGTCGCGGCCAACAATGCAGGGGTAATGGCAGGCAATATCATCAGGCGTGCAGCGGCCATGCTTGGCGTGAAGCCAGATTTCAGCCATGAAAATGGTGCAACGCTGGTTTCCTATCAGTGATTCTTGGGGCGCGCCGGCAACTGCGCGCTATTTTGTTGCGGTGAACGGGACTCGATGAAGCTCAAAGATCTAGCCGGTATCCTGCCAGTCGAAGGAACAGCTTCCGCCGATCTGGAGGTTTCCGGCATCTCGTCGGATTCCCGCCAGGTAAAACCGGGCGTCCTCTTTTTCGCGCTTGCCGGCACCAGGGCCGATGGCGCCAGCTACGCCGCCGACGCGGCCCGGCGTGGCGCTGCCGCGATCGTTGCGGGCAGCGCCCTTGCCGATTTGCCGGTTCCGGTGCTGGCTGTCGATGATCCGCGCCTGGCACTGGCGTTGAGTGCCGCCCGCTACTTCGGCAGACAGCCGCAAACCATGGTCGCCGTGACCGGTACCAGCGGCAAGACGTCGGTCGCCGCCTTCACCAGGCAGATATGGGAGCAGGCGGGATACGCAGCCGCCTCGATCGGCACCACCGGCGTGGTTGCGCCCGGCCGCAACGAATATGGTTCGCTGACGACACCCGATCCGATCGCCCTGCACCAGTTGCTGAGGGAATTGGCCGATGCCGGCGTTACCCACGCCTCGATGGAGGCCTCCAGCCACGGGCTCGACCAGCGCCGCCTCGATGGGGTGAAGCTCTCGGCTGGCGGCTTCACCAATCTCGGCCGCGACCACATGGATTACCATTCGACGATCGAGGATTATCATCGCGCCAAATTGCGCCTGTTCGACACGCTGCTGCCGAAGGGCGCACCGGCCGTCGTCTTCGCCGACGATCCGTGGTCGGAACCGACGATAAAGGCGGCGCGGGCCGCTGGGCTCGACGTGCTGACGGTCGGCCGCCATGGCGATTTCCTCAGGCTGAAGCGGGTCGAGCATGAGCGTCATCGCCAGCGTGCCGAGGTCGAGGCCGACGGTGTGATCCACGAGATCGACCTGCCGCTCGCCGGCGATTTCCAGATAGCGAATGCGCTGGTTTCGGCGGGGCTTGCCATTTCCACAGGAACACCTGTCGCCAAAGCCTTGGCGGCATTGGAGAAATTGAAAGGCGCGCCGGGCCGGCTAGACCTGGTCGGCACCACGGCGAGCGGCGCGCCGGTCTATGTCGATTACGCTCACAAGCCCGATGCGCTGGAGAATGTTCTGTCCTCGGTGCGTCCGTTCACCACCGGTCGCGTGATGGTCGTGTTCGGCTGCGGCGGCGACCGTGACCGGGGAAAACGACCGATCATGGGCGAGATCGCGACCCGGCTCGCCGATGTCGTCATCGTCACCGACGACAATCCGCGCTCCGAAGTGCCCGAGACCATCCGCGCCGCCATTCTCGCCGCCGCGCCCGGTGCCATCGAGATCGGCGACCGGCGCAAGGCAATCCACGAGGCTGTCGGCATGCTGCATGCCGGCGACACACTGATCGTGGCCGGCAAGGGCCATGAGGAAGGCCAGACGATCGGCTCTGAAACCCTGCATTTTTCCGACCATGAGGAAGTGCGCGCCGCGCTCAGGGAGCGTGCCGCATGAGTTTGCTGTGGACATCGGAAGCGCTGGTTGCCGCCACGGACGGGCGGCCGCTCGGCCCCATGCCCGAGGGCATATCGGGCATTTCGATCGACAGCCGCAGCCTGCAGCCGGGCGAGGCCTTCTTCGCCATCAAGGGCGAGGCGATGGACGGCCATGACTTCGTCACCGCCGCCATCAAGGCCGGCGCCGGCGTGCTGGTGGTGGCGGAAGGCAAGTTGCCGTCTCTTGGCCGGCTGACGGCGCCGATCATCGTCGTCGAGGATGTGCTGGTTGCGCTGGAAAAGCTCGGCGTCGCGGCGCGCGCCCGCTCGCAAGCCAGGATCATCGCGGTAACCGGCTCCGCGGGCAAGACCACAACCAAGGAGGCGCTTCGCCACGTGCTTTCGGCCGTTGGCAAGGTGCATGCCTCGGCGCAGTCCTTCAACAATCATTGGGGGGTGCCGCTGACCCTGGCGCGCATGCCGGCTGACTGCGACTATGCGGTGTTCGAGGTCGGCATGAACCATCCCGGCGAGATACGGCCGCTGGTGAAGATGGTGCGGCCGCATGTCGCCATCGTCACCATGATCGCGGCCGCGCATCTTGGCTTCTTTCGCAATCTGGACGAGATCGCCAAGGCCAAGGCCGAGATTTTCGAGGGTCTGGAGCCCGGCGGTGCCGCGGTGCTCAACCGTGACGATGCGCGTTTCAAGCTGCTGGACAAGGTGGCACAGGCTGCCGGCGTCGAGCATGTCTATGGCTTCGGCGAGAATGCTCGCTCGACCTTCAAGCTGGTCAAGTGCGAGTTGCATGCCGATCATTCCGACATCGCCGCCAGGATCAGCGGCCACGATATGATCGCCCGTATCGGAGCTCCCGGCCGGCACATGGTGCAGAACGTGCTGGCGGTGCTTGGCGCCGCGCATCTGGTTGGCGCCGATCTCGACAAGGTTGCATTGGCGCTGGCCGATCTCTCGGCCGAGCGCGGGCGCGGCAAGCGCCACGTGCTGCGGCACCCCGGTGGCCCGACTTCGGGCCAGCCCGGCGGCTCGACTTCGGACCAGCCCGGTGGCCAAATCACGCTGATCGACGAGAGCTACAACGCCAATCCGGCCTCGATGGCGGCTGCCATGGCGCTGCTCAATGCGACGCCGATGACGGGCGAGGGCAGGCGCATCGCCGTGCTTGGCGACATGCTGGAGCTCGGCGACCACTCGGCCAAGCTGCATGCCGCTCTTGCCGATCTCATCGTCGGCACGGGCACGCGGACAGTCTTTCTCGGCGGGCCGGAAATGCGGTCGCTGGCGGAAGCGCTGCCGGACGATATCAGGACGGAATATCGCGCCGGCGTCGAGGAGTTGAAGCCGGTGCTGCTCGCCGCGCTGAAGCCGGGCGACGTGGTGATGATCAAATCGTCGAAGGGCATCGGTTTTGCAAAACTGGTCGATGCGCTGCTGGGCAAATTCCCGGCCAAGACAACAACCAGTAACCAGACCTAGTCGGGGGACGAAAGCGCATGTTCACACTGCTGGTCGATTTCGCGGACAAGGTATCTGTCTTCAATGTCTTCCGCTACATCACGTTCCGCACCGGCGGCGCGCTGATCACCTCGGCGCTGATCGTCTTCATCTTCGGGCCGACCATCATCAATTCGCTGCGGCTCAGGCAAGGCAAGGGCCAACCGATCCGCGCCGACGGGCCGCAGACCCATTTCAAGAAGGCGGGCACGCCGACCATGGGCGGACTGATGATCCTGTCCGGCATCATCGGCTCGTCGCTTTTATGGGCGAACCTGTCGAGCATCTATGTCTGGGTGGTGCTGCTGGTGACACTCGGCTTCGGCTCGATCGGCTTCTATGACGATTATCTGAAGGTGACGAAGCAGTCGCATCTCGGTTTCTCCGGCAAGGCGCGGCTTGCGTTGGAATTCATTATCGCCGGCATCGCCGCTTGGGCGATCATGCACAATGGCCAGGCGCCGTTCTCGTCGTCGCTGACCTTCCCCTTCGCCAAGGAATTCATCATCAATCTCGGCTGGTTCTTCGTTCCGTTCTCCTGCTTCGTCATCGTCGGCGCCGGCAATGCGGTGAACCTGACCGACGGCCTCGATGGTCTGGCGATCGTGCCAATCATGATCGCGGCGGCGTCCTTCGGCGTCATCGCTTATCTCTCCGGCAACGCGGTGTTCGCCGAATATCTGCAGATCCATTTCGTGCCCGGCACCGGTGAACTGGCGGTCGTGCTTGGCGCGGTCATCGGCGCCGGCCTCGGCTTCCTCTGGTTCAACGCGCCGCCTGCGGCGATCTTCATGGGCGACACCGGGTCGCTCGCCATGGGCGGCCTGATCGGCACGGTCGCGGTCGCCACCAAGCACGAGATCGTGCTGGTCATCGTCGGCGGCCTGTTCGTGGTCGAAATCCTCTCGGTCATCATCCAGGTCGGCTACTTCAAGATGACCGGCAAGCGCGTTTTCCTGATGGCGCCGATCCATCATCATTTTGAAAAGCTCGGCTGGACCGAAAGCCAGGTGGTGATCCGCTTCTGGATCATCGCCGTCATCCTGGCGCTGGTCGGCCTCTCCACCCTCAAGCTCAGATAGGCCGCCATTTGATCCCCGCCGCATCCTTCGCAGGAAAGCGTGTTTCGCTCTTCGGGCTCGGCGGCTCGGGGATCGCCACGGCGCGCGCGCTGATCGAGGGCGGCGCTGAGGTGCTGGCCTGGGACGACAATCCCGACAGTGTCGCCAAGGCGGCCGCCACCGGTATCGCCACTGGCGATCTGCGTGGCGCCGACTGGGCTGGGGTTTCCGCCTTCGTGCTGTCGCCCGGCGTGCCGCTGACCCATCCCAAGCCGCACTGGACCGTGGAATTGGCGCGCGGGGCGGGCGTCGAGGTCATCGGCGATATCGAGTTGTTCTGCAGGGAGCGGACGCAGCGTTCGCCGGATGCTCCCTTCATCGCCATCACCGGCACCAACGGCAAGTCGACAACGACCGCGCTGACGGCACATATTCTCAAGGCTTCCGGACGCGACACGCAGATGGGCGGCAATATCGGCCGCGCGGTGATGACGCTCGATCCGCCGAAGCCCGATCGCCACTACGTGGTCGAATGCTCGTCCTACCAGATCGACCTTGCGCCCTCGATCAATCCGACGGCCGGTATCCTGCTCAATCTGACGCCCGACCATCTCGACCGCCACGGCACCATGCAGCACTACGCCTCGATCAAGGAGCGGCTGGTGGCGGGCAGCGAGACGGCGATCATCGGCATCGACGATTCCTGGTGCGCGCAGATCGCCGATCGGCTGGAGCGGGCAGGGCGGCAGGTCATCCGCATTTCCAAGCGCCTGCCGCTGACCGACGGCTATTTCGCCGACGGCACCAACATGATGGAAGCCGTGCACGGCCGCTACAGCCGGGTCGCATTCCTCGAAGGCATCGGCTCGCTGCGTGGCCAGCACAATGCGCAGAACGCGCTGGCCGCCGTCGCCGCCTGCCTCAAGGTCGGGCTCGACCTCGGCGAGATCCAGTCGGGGTTGGAAAGCTTCCCGGGTCTCGCCCATCGCATGGAGCAGGTCGGCCGCAAGGACCATGTGCTGTTCGTCAACGATTCCAAGGCGACCAATGCCGATGCCGCGGCACCCGCGCTGTCCAGCTTCAGTCGGATCTACTGGATCGCCGGCGGCTTGCCCAAGGAAGGTGGCATCGAGCCGCTGCGCGGCTTCTTCCCGCGCATCGCCAAGGCCTATCTGATCGGCGAGGCCGCCCCCGCCTTTTCGGCGACGCTCGGAGAGGCCGTGCCTTATGAGATCTCGGGCACGCTGGCCGCCGCGGTCGAGCATGCCGCGCATGACGCAGCCAAAGACGACAGCGGCGAGGCAGTGGTGCTGTTGTCGCCGGCATGCGCCAGTTTCGACCAGTTCAAGAATTTCGAGGTCCGCGGCGAAGCCTTCAGGCAAGCTGCGAGCGCTATAGATGGCGTCAAACCCATCGGAGGGGCACGATAATGCAGAGCCGTCTCGACAAAAGTCCGGTCGCAACCTGGTGGTGGACCATCGATCGCTGGTTCCTTGCGGCGTTCCTGTCGCTGATGGGGCTCGGCATCGTGTTGTCCTTCGCGGCAAGCCCCGCGGTCGCCGAACGCATCGGCCTCGACAGTTTCCACTTCGCCACCCGACAGATCATCTTCACCGTGCCTGCGCTCGGCGTGATGCTGGCGGTCTCCTTCCTCGATTCCAGGCAGATCCGGCGCATGTCGCTGATCATGCTGTGCCTCATGCTGGTGCTGATGGTGGCGGTGCTCTATGTCGGCGTCGAGGTGAAGGGTGCGCGCCGCTGGGTGTCGCTCGCCGGCCTGTCGATCCAGCCTTCGGAATTCCTCAAACCGGCCTTCGTCATCATGTGCGCCTGGCTGTTCGCCGAACACAAGCGCCAGCCCGACATTCCCGGCAATCTGTTCGCCATGCTGCTCCTGGTCTTGGTCGTGTCGCTGCTGGTAGCGCAGCCGGACCTTGGTCAGACCATGCTGACCACCGGCACCTGGGGCATCATGTTCTTCATGGCGGGACTGCCATGGCTTTGGATTATCGTGCTGGGAGCCGCCGGCGTCGGCGGCGTCTTCGCCGCCTATACGGTGTTTCCGCACGTCGCGCTGCGCATCGACAAGTTCCTCACCGGCGAAGGCGACACGTTCCAGGTCGACATGGGCCGCGATGCGTTGATCAATGGCGGCTGGTTCGGCGTCGGGCCGGGCGAAGGCACCGTCAAGCGGGTCATCCCCGACAGCCATGCCGACTTCGTCTTCTCGGTCGCTGGCGAGGAATTCGGGCTGATCATGTGCTTCTTCATCATGTCGATCTTCGCTTTCATCGTGCTGCGCGGCCTCAACACGGCGCTCAAGGAACATGACGACTTCACCCGCTATGCGGTTGGCGGTCTCGTCACCGTGTTCGGCCTGCAGGCCGTCATCAACATGTGCGTCAACCTGCAACTGGTGCCGGCCAAGGGCATGACGCTGCCCTTCATCTCCTATGGCGGCTCCTCGCAGATCGCCATCGCCATATCGATGGGCATGGTGCTGGCGCTGACGCGCAAGCGGCCGGAAAAGCGCAAGCAGATGGGTTTTGCGCTGCCGCAGCGCGCCATGCCGGCGGAGTGACATGGCCAAAGGCGTTATCCTTCTCGCGGCGGGTGGAACAGGCGGACATCTGTTTCCAGCCGAAGCGCTGGCGCACGAACTGATCGAGCGCGGCTGGGCGGTGCATCTGGCGACCGACACCCGGGCCGAGCGGTTTGCCGCCCATTTCCCGGCAGCGGCCGTCCACCCGATCCAGTCGGCGACGTTAGGCTCGAAAAATCCCTTCACCCTGCTTGGCGCCTTCTGGAAAATCTGGAGCGGCGTGCGTCAGGCCTCCGCCATCATCGGCAGGATCAAGCCGGAGGCCGTCGTGGGCTTTGGCGGCTATCCGACCTTGCCGCCGCTCTATGCGGCGACGCGGCGCAAGGTTCCGACGCTGATCCATGAGCAGAACGCGGTGATGGGGCGCGCCAACCGGGCGCTGTCGGGCCGTGTCGATGCGATCGCCGGCGGCTTCCTGCCGCAGGATGAGAGTGCGGCCGGCGCCAAGACGGTGACGACCGGCAATCCGGTCAGGCCGGCTGTGCTCGAAGCAGCCAGGACACCTTACGTGGCTTCAACCGGGGATGAGCCTTTCCGCCTGCTGGTGTTCGGCGGCAGCCAGGGCGCCCAATTCTTTTCCGATGCGATGCCGGGGGCAGTCGCGCTGCTTTCCGATGCACAGCGCAGACGCCTTGTCATTACTCAACAAGCTCGCGCGGACGACGTGGCGCGGGTGAAGGCGGCCTATGCCGCGCTCGGCGTCGCCGTCGAGGTCTCGCCGTTTTTTACCGACATGGCGGCGCGCATTGCGGCGGCGCATCTGGTGATCTCGCGTTCCGGCGCCTCGACTGTCTCGGAGATCGCCGTTATCGGCCGGCCGGCGCTGCTGGTCCCCTATCCCTTCGCGCTCGACCACGATCAGGCAGCGAATGCGGCAGCGCTCGCTGCCGCCGGCGGCGGCGAAGTGCATGTGCAATCGTCGCTTTCGTCCGAGCGTATCGCGGCACTGCTCGGCGCCCTGATGGACCAACCGGAGCGGCTAGAGACGATGGCTGCAGCGGCCAAGTCGGTCGGCAGGCCCGACGCGGCACGGTTGCTCGCCGACCTCACAGAGGCTATTGCGTCCCGCAAAACAGTATCGGATTTCAGGAAGGGAACGCACCCATGAAGATGCCGCAGACCATTGGCCTCGTGCATTTCATCGGCATTGGCGGTATCGGCATGAGCGGCATCGCCGAGGTGCTGCACAATCTCGGCTACAAGGTGCAAGGATCCGACCAGGCCGACAGCGCCAATGTGCAGCGGCTGCGCGACAAGGGCATCGAATGCTTCGTCGGCCACAAGGCCGAGAATCTCGGTGACGCCGAGGTCATCGTCGTCTCGACCGCGATCAAGAAGTCGAATCCCGAACTGAAGGCGGCGCGTGAAAAGCTGTTGCCGATCGTGCGCCGCGCCGAGATGCTTGCCGAGCTGATGCGTTTCCGCCAGGCTGTTGCCATCGGCGGCACGCATGGCAAGACGACGACGACCTCGATGGTGGCGACGCTGCTCGAAGCCGGTGGGCTCGACCCGACCGTCATCAATGGCGGCATCATCAATGCCTATGGCACCAATGCGCGCATGGGCGACGGCGAGTGGATGGTGGTCGAAGCCGACGAAAGCGACGGCACCTTCCTCAAGCTGCCGGCCGACATCGCGGTCGTCACCAACATCGATCCCGAGCATCTCGATCATTATGGCAATTTCGACAATGTGCGCGAAGCGTTCCGCCAGTTCGTCGAGAACGTGCCTTTCTATGGCTTCGGCGTGATGTGCACCGATCACCCGGAAGTGCAGGCGCTGGTCGGCCGCATCGAGGACCGGCGCATCATCACCTATGGCGAGAACGCACAGGCCGACGTGCGCTTCACCAACCACCGCATGGCAGGGGCGACCTCGGAGTTCGACGTGGTCATCCGCGACCGCAAGGGGCGCGGCCAGACAACGATAGCGGGCCTGCGCCTGCCGATGCCTGGTCACCACAATGTGTCCAACGCGACGGCCGCGATCGCGGTCGCGCACGAACTCGGCCTGTCGGCCGAGGCGATCAAGAAGGGCCTGTCTTCCTTCGCCGGCGTCAAGCGCCGCTTCACGCATACCGGTTCCTGGAATGGTGTCGACGTGTTCGACGACTACGGCCACCACCCGGTCGAGATTTCGGCGGTGCTGAAGGCGGCGCGCAGCGCCACCAACGGGCGTGTCATCGCCATCGCCCAGCCGCACCGCTTCACCCGGCTGCATGATCTGTTCAACGAGTTCTCCGCCTGCTTCAACGATGCCGACACGGTGATGGTCGCCCCGGTCTACACCGCCGGCGAAGAGCCGATCGACGGCGTGACCTCGGATGCGCTGGTGTCGCGCATCCGCGCCGGCGGCCATCGCGACGCCCGCTACATCGAAGGGCCGGCTGATATCGCGCCTGTCATCCGCGACATCGCCAAGCCCGGCGACTTCGTCGTCTTCCTGGGCGCCGGCAATATCACCCAATGGGCCTATGCCTTGCCGAAGGAGCTTGCCGCCTCATGATGAACGGCCAGGCCCTGATCGACAGACTTGGCGACCGGCTGGCCGGCCTGCGCGGTCGCATCACGCCGAATGCCGAGATGGACAAGATCACCTGGTTCCGCGCAGGCGGCCTTGCCGAGGCGCTGTTCCAGCCGGCGGACGAGGAGGACCTTGCGGCGTTCCTCAGGGCGGTTCCCGAAGAGATCCCCTTGACGATCGTCGGCGTCGGTTCGAACCTTCTGGTCCGCGACGGGGGCCTTCCAGGCTTTGTCGTCAGGCTTTCCGCGAAGGGCTTTGGCGAGGCTGAAGTCATTTCCCCGATCAGGATCAAGGCAGGTGCCGCCACGCCCGACAAGCGTGTGGCGGCGGTGGCGCTCGAGGCCGGCATTGGCGGCTTCCATTTCTATCACGGCATTCCAGGCGCCATCGGCGGGGCGCTCAGGATGAATGCCGGCGCCAATGGCGTCGAGACGCGCGAGCGCGTCGTCGAGGTGCGGGCGCTCGACCGCAAGGGCAATGTCCAGACGCTGAGCAATGCCGAGATGGGATATGCCTACCGCCATTCGGCGGCGCCCGTCGGGCTGATCTTCACCTCGGCTGTTTTCGAGGGCTATCCAGAGGACAAAGCGGTGATCAAGACGGCGATGGATGCGGTGCAGAACCATCGCGAGACCGTGCAGCCGATCCGCGAGAAGACCGGCGGCTCTACCTTCAAGAATCCCGAAGGCACCTCGGCCTGGAAGGAAATCGACAAGGCGGGTTGCCGCGGCCTGATGATCGGCGGCGCGCAGATGTCGCCGATGCACTGCAACTTCATGATCAACACCGGAACCGCGACCGGCTACGACCTCGAATATCTCGGCGAGACGGTACGCGCGCGGGTGCTCGAGCATTCCGGCATCCGGTTGCAATGGGAGATCAAGCGCATCGGCGATTTCCGCTCCGGGCATGCCGTGCAGGAGTTCCTCGGACAGCTCCTTTAGCGCATCTTGAAGTTCACGTGATGCGTGAACTTCAACGGGATCGAAATGCCGTGAAATCGTTGCTGCAAAGACTCAGCGACACGGTTTTCGTATCCATTTTCTCAGAAAGTGAATCTCTCGGAATCATAAGTACTTGCCAGTGAATCAACTCTCTGATTCTCTGCCCTAAAGCGTTTCCTGATTTGAGTCGTTCGACGCGTTACCCGCGTTTTCCGTCTGGGGGGCAACCTGCCGGGAGACTCGGACTCAATGTTGCGGAAATCTTGGATTTTGGTCCGCCGTGAGAGGGGATGACGGGGAATGAAAAACAAGCATGTGGCCGTATTGCTGGGAGGTTTCTCGTCCGAGCGGCCCGTGTCCTTGTCTTCCGGAAAGGCCTGTGCCGATGCGCTGGACCAGGAGGGGTATCAGGTCACTCGTGTTGATGTCGGGCGCGATGTCGGCTCGGTGCTTGCCGAGCTCAAGCCCGACGTCGCCTTCAATGCGCTGCATGGACCGTTCGGAGAGGACGGTACCATCCAGGGTATCCTTGAATATCTCGGCATTCCCTACACCCATTCCGGCGTGCTCGCCTCGGCGCTTGCCATGAACAAGGAGCAGGCGAAGAAGATCGTCAAATCGGTCGGCGTTCCCGTTGCCGAATCGAAGGTCGCCAACCGCTTCTCTATCCAGAACAAGCACCCGATGAAGCCGCCCTACGTGGTCAAGCCGGTCAGCGAAGGGTCGAGCTTCGGCGTCGTCATCGTGTCGGAGGGGCAGTCGCACCCACCGCAGGTGATCGGGTCGTCCGAGTGGAAATATGGCGATACCGTCATGGTCGAGCGCTACATCCATGGGCGCGAGCTGACCTGCGCCGTCATGGGCGATGTGGCACTTGGCGTCTGCGAGATCATCCCGACGGGCCATTCCTTCTACGACTATGATTCAAAATATGTCGCGGGCGGATCAAAACACGAATGCCCCGCAAAAGTTTCACCGAATATTTACCAAAAAATACAGACACTGGCGCTCAAGGCTCACCAAGCTGTCGGCTGTCGGGGCGTTTCCCGGTCGGACTTCCGTTATGACGATCGTCACTCCGAAAATGGCGAGGTTGTATGGCTCGAGGTCAACACTCAGCCGGGCATGACGTCGACGTCTCTGGTGCCTGAAATTGCCGCCCATGCCGGGCATTCGTTTGGTGAACTGTTGAGTTGGATGGTGGAGGACGCTTCGTGTCTGCGTTGAAATGGGGACAGGGTAAGGTGAGGGGCGCGGCCGGGCCGTCGCTGTTCGGCCTGCCATTGTCGTTGGACCATTTCGTCCTGCCGCGCGTGCTTCGCCGCCCGGTGCGCATCCTGACGCGCCTTGGTGATGGTGAATTCCAGGCGCCGCGGTTCTCCGTCGCGATCATGTCGTCGGTGCTGCTGGCTTCGAGCGGGGCCTATGGCGCCTACCTCGGCGGTCATGCCGACGGCATCATTCAAAGCATCACCGCCCGCACCGGCTTTGCCGTCGATCAGGTCAAGGTGGTCGGCAACCGTCAGACTTCAGAGATCGACATTCTCGACAGGCTTGAACTCGATGGCTGGACGTCGCTGATCGGCTTCGATGCCGAGGCCGCGCGGGAGCGCATCGCGACCTTGCCGTGGATCCAGGTCGCCGCGGTGCGCAAGGTCTATCCGCATACGCTCGAAGTGCGCGTCGAGGAGCGCGCGGCTTTCGCGCTCTGGCAGCAGGGCAACGACCTCTCCGTCATCGAAAAGGATGGCGCTGTCATCGCGCCGTTCTCGGGCGGCAAGCAGGTGCTCCTGCCGCTGTTGATCGGTACCGGCGCGCCCGCCAAGGCGCCTGATTTCCTGGCCAGGATCGAACAGTATCCCGACCTTGCCAGCCGCATCAAAGGCTATGTCCGCGTCGGCGAGCGGCGCTGGGACCTGAAGCTGGACAACGGCATCACCATCAAGTTGCCCGAGGATGATGAGGACCAGGCGCTCGCCGAACTCGTCAAGATGGACCATGACAAGGGTCTGTTGTCGCGCGACATCGCCGCTGTCGACATGCGCCTGACGGACCGGCTGGTCGTGGAGCTGACGCCACAGGCGGCGACGCAGCGCGAAGCCGCGCTCAACGAGAAACCAAAGACCCTCAAGCGCAAGCCGGAGACGAAGATATGAGCTGGCTTGGCGGTTCTGGCGATGCCTCGTCGCGCCGGTCGGGCACACTGACAGTGCTGGACGTCGGCTCGAACAAGGTCTGCTGCATGGTGGCCAAGCTCAAGCCGAACGATGACGGCAAGCTCCTGCGCGGCCGCTCGCACCGCATCCAGGTCATCGGTATCGGTCACCAGAAATCGCAAGGCGTGAAGTCGGGCGTCATCGTCGATCTCGACCGTGCCGAGCATGCTATCCGCCTGTCCGTCGACGCCGCCGAGCGCATGGCCGGGCTGACCGTCGATTCGCTGATCGTCAACATGACCGCCGGACGGCTGAAGAGCGAAACCTTCTCGGCCACCATCAATCTTGGCGGCCACGAGGCCGACGAGGCCGACATCAAGCGCGTGCTCGGCGCCGGCGCCAAGCAGGCGCTGAAGGCCGAGCGCGAGGTGGTCCATTCGCTGCCCGTCGGCTTCTCGCTGGATGCCGAACGCGGCGTGCGCGATCCGCGCGGCATGGTCGGTGACGCGCTTGGCGTCGACATGCATGTGCTGACCGGTGACGCGGCACCGATGCGCAATTTGGAGCTCTCCATCAACCGCTCGCACCTGTCGGTCGAGCGTATGGTGGCGACGCCCTATGCCAGCGGGCTGGCGGCACTCGTCGACGACGAGCTGGAACTCGGAGCCGCCTGCATCGACATGGGCGGCGGCACGACGACGATCTCGGTGTTTTCGGAAGGCAAGTTCGTTCATGGCGACGCCATTGCCATCGGCGGCAACCATGTCACGCTCGACATGGCCAAGGGACTTTCGACCTCGCTTGATGCCGCCGAACGGCTGAAGGTGATGCACGGCTCGGCGCTGCCGGGCAGTGCCGACGATCGCGACCTGGTCTCGATCCAGCCGATCGGCGACGATGGCGACGTGCCGCTGCAGATCCCGCGTTCGGTGATGACGCGCATCGTGCGCGCCCGCATCGACGAGACGCTCGAACTCCTGCGCGACCGGTTGAACAAGTCCGGCTACGGCAATGCGGTCGGCAAGCGCGTCGTGCTCACCGGCGGCGCCAGCCAGCTGGCCGGCCTGCCGGAGGCGGCGCGCCGCATCCTGGGGCGCAATGTACGCATCGGTCGCCCGCTCGGCGTGGCGGGCTTGCCCGAAGCGGCGAAAGGCCCTGCTTTCTCGGCCGCTGTCGGGCTTCTGATCTATCCGCAGATGGCGAGCTTCGAGAGCCATCCGGCGAAAGGCATTTCCGGTCTCAGGATGACCGGAACTGGTGGAAAACTGCATCGCATGAGTCAGTGGTTGAGAGACAGTTTCTAATTGACGGGGACAGCCCCATAGGCGGCCGCGGCGGCGAAGCGGCGTGAAAGGCAAAGGACGGAGACAATGACCATCAATCTGCAGAAGCCGGACATCACCGAGCTCAAGCCGCGCATCACCGTGTTCGGTGTCGGCGGCGGCGGCGGCAATGCCGTGAACAACATGATCACCGCCGGACTGCGCGGTGTCGAGTTCGTCGTGGCCAACACCGACGCGCAGGCGCTGACCATGTCGAAGGCCTCTCGGCTGATCCAGCTTGGCGCGCATGTCACCGAGGGGCTCGGTGCCGGATCGCAGCCGGAAGTCGGCCGCGCCGCGGCGGAAGAGTGCATCGACGAGATCCTCGACCATCTCACCAACACTCACATGTGCTTCGTAACCGCCGGCATGGGCGGCGGCACCGGTACGGGTGCTGCTCCGGTTGTTGCCCGCGCGGCCCGCGAGAAGGGCATCCTGACCGTCGGCGTCGTCACCAAGCCGTTCCACTTCGAAGGCCAGCGCCGCATGAAAACGGCCGACTTCGGCATCGAGGAGTTGCAGAAATGCGTCGACACCTTGATCGTCATCCCCAACCAGAACCTGTTCCGGCTGGCCAATGACAAGACCACCTTCGCCGACGCCTTCGCGATGGCCGACCAGGTGCTCTACTCCGGTGTCGCCTGCATCACCGACCTGATGGTCAAGGAAGGCCTGATCAACCTCGACTTCGCCGACGTGCGTTCGGTGATGCGCGAGATGGGTAAGGCGATGATGGGCACCGGCGAGGCTTCGGGCGAGGGCCGTGCGATGGCCGCGGCGGAAGCCGCGATCGCCAACCCGCTGCTCGACGAGACCTCGATGAAGGGCGCCAAGGGCCTGCTGATCTCGATCACCGGCGGCCGTGACCTGACCCTGTTCGAAGTCGACGAAGCGGCGACCCGCATCCGCGAGGAAGTCGACCAGGACGCCAACATCATCCTGGGCGCCACTTTCGACGAGGAACTCGAAGGCGTCATCCGCGTCTCGGTGGTCGCCACCGGTATCGACAAGTCGGCGGCTGAAATCGCCGCCGCGCCGATTTCGATCCGCACCGCTCCGCCGAAGCCGGCTGCCCGGCCGGCCGTCGCCCCGGTGGAAAGCCGCCCGGCGCCGGTCCAGCAGGCGGTGTATGAACCACGCGCCGCCGATCCGGTTGCCGAAGCCATCCAGTTGGCCGAAGCGAATGCCGCGGCCATGGCGCAGGCTCGTCCGACTCCGGTCGCCCATGCGGACGATTTCCGCCCGCAGAGCAAGATCTTCCAAGCGCCGCCTGCACAGCCGCAGCCGATGGTGCAGCCGGTCGTCCAGCAGATGATGCAACCGGCTCCGCAGCCGCGCGAAATGCTGCGTGAGGTCCAGCAGCCGGTCGCGATGGCGCCGCAGCGCATGCCGCGCGTCGAGGACTTTCCGCCGGTCGTGAAGGCCGAGGTCGACGCCAAGAGCCGTCCGGTCGACCACGAGAACAGCGGCCCGATGGGTCTCCTGAAGCGCCTGACCAATGGCCTGACCCGTCGCGAAGAAGAGCCTGCACGGCTGCAGCCGGCGCAACCGCGCGAGCCCAAGCTGCGCCAGGCCGCACCGGAAGTGCGCCGCCTCGCCAGCCAGGATGCGCAGCTCTACGCACCGCGCCGCGGTCAGCTGGACGATCAGGGCCGCCTGACACCGCAGACCAGGGCGACTCAGGACGACGATCAGTTGGAGATTCCGGCGTTCCTGCGCCGCCAGGCCAACTGAGCCGTTAACGGACTGTAACAATTGTTAACAGGCAGGCAAGGAATTGCTTGCCTGTTAACGTTTAAAATGCTGTATAATCAAGTAGTTATGGCGCCGTACATGTTCCAGTTCACGGTTACAAAGAGTAAGAAACCGTGATTTGGAGTCTCCTTGCCGGGACATTATCTTCGCTGCCTACCATAGTCGGTATGCCGGGATTTCGGGGGAAGTAGCCCTGACTGCCGACTTCACAAGAGCCGCGCCCTCGGGCTGGAGAAGCGGACCTAGGCATTACGGGCTCATGGGGATTGTCTTGCACGACCACCAGACGACAGTGAAGACGCGCGCGTCGCTTACAGGCACCGGCGTTCACAGCGGCAAAGAAGTTTCCATCAGTTTCCTGCCCGCGGATGCCGATACCGGCATCGTGTTCCAGCTCCTTAATGGCGATGGGCAGGGCCGTGAGTTCCGCGCCCTGTTTTCCGAGATCGGCGCCACCGACCTTTGCACAATGCTCGGCGATCCCTCGGGTGAGCACATTGCCACGGTCGAGCACATCATGGCGGCCCTGTTCGGGCTCGGCATCGACAATGTCGTCATCGAGATCGACGGCCACGAGGTCCCAATCCTTGATGGCAGCGCCATGGCGTTCGTCGAAGCCATCGACCAGGCCGGCATCGAGGTGTTGGCCGTCAAGCGGCGCTATATCAGGGTGGTCAAGCCGGTCCGCATCGAGAACGGCGCCTCCTGGGCGGAGTTCAGGCCTTATGACGGTACCCGTTTCGAGGTCGAGATCGATTTCGAAAGCCCGGCGATCGGCCGTCAGCTCTTCGCATCGGACATCAATGCCGATATTTTCCGCCGCGACATCGCGCGGGCCCGCACCTTCGGCTTCATGAAGGACGTCGAGCGGCTGTGGGCCGCCGGTTATGCGCTGGGATCGTCGCTGGAAAATTCCGTGGTGATCGGTGATGACAACCGCGTCATCAATATGGGCGGCCTGCGCTATCCCAACGAATTCGTGCGCCACAAGACGCTCGACGCCATGGGCGACCTGGCGCTGGCCGGTGCGCGCTTCATCGGCTGTTTCCGCTCCTATCGCGGCGGTCACCGGCTGAACGCCGCCGCGCTGCGGCGCCTGCTGTCGGACCGCACGGCATTCGAGATCGTTGAGACGACACGCCGGGAGCGTGGCCGGGGCGCCGAGATGAACGCCGTCAACGCGCCTCTCTATGCGCCCTGGATGATCTGATTTTCTTAATCTTTTTCGGAATCCATGGCGGTGTGGTGTTGCAAGAATGCATCACACATCAGCGAAATTGCATAGATTTTCACGCCACGGTCCGCCGCCACAAAAATGTGCGATTGGCTGGACATAGCGTTGCCGGGCAAGGCGGTAATGGTTTATGGCTGCTGCCGTCGATTAGTGCATGTCGCTCAAAAGTGGGGACCAGTTTTGGGACAACAGCATGCAAGAGGCATTGAAATAACGCCGAAAGGGCGGAACCCAACCATGTTCTTCAAGCGAGTCGGTCAATCGAAAGCGCCGCAGCGGTCTGTTTTCCTGGCGCTTTCGGTGGTTGTTCCATCGCTCTTTCTGTCGGCCTGCATGTCGTCGGAGAAAGATATCGACCTGTCGACCTATGTCGACCAGACCGAGCCGGCCGACGTTCTCTACAATCAGGGCCTCGCCAACATGAATGCCGGACGCCTGGACGAGGCGAGCAAGAAGTTCGACGCCGTCGACCGCCAGCATCCCTATTCGGAATGGGCCCGCAAATCGATGGTGATGGGCGCGTTCGCCGACTATCGAAAGGGCAGCTACGACGACGCCATCCAGTCGGCAAAGCGGTACCTGGCCCTTTATCCGTCCACGGATGACGCGGCCTATGCCCAGTACATCATTGGTCTGAGCTACTATCGCCAGATCAAGGACGTGACGCAGGACCAGAAGGAAGCACGCCAGACCGTGCAGACTATGCAAGACCTGGTGACGCGCTGGCCGACGTCGGAATATGTCGATGACGCCAAGGAAAAGATCCGCTTCGCCAACGACCAGCTCGCCGGCAAGGAAATGCAGATCGGGCGCTATTATCTGGAGCGCCGCGAGTACATCGCCGCCGTCAAGCGCTTCCGCACCGTGGTCGAAAACTATTCCAATACCCGCCATGTCGAGGAAGCGCTCGCGCGCCTCACCGAAAGCTATTACGCGATGGGATTGACCTCGGAGGCCCAGACGGCCGCTGCGGTGCTCGGTACCAATTATCCCGACAGCTCGTGGTACAAGGATTCCTACAAGCTGCTGCAGAGCAACGGCCTGGCACCGCGCGAGAATGCCGGATCGTGGATATCCAAGGCCGGGAAGCTGATTACCGGCGCCTGACCTCCGAGCGAAGCGCGCAGCGCGCTTTTTCGGATTGATCCGAAGCTCAAACAAAAAGATAGTGCGGCGCTGCGACTCCAACTGTCGGGTGCCGCCTTAAATTTTTTGTTTCGTGCCTGTCGTTATCCCGAAACCGGGTCCACTTTTGGGCGGCATGCAATAGGTCCGGTTTCTCATGCTTTCCAGACTGTCGATCCGAGATATCGTCCTGATCGAAAAGCTGGACATCGACTTCCAGCCGGGTCTTTCCGTGCTGACCGGCGAAACCGGCGCCGGCAAATCCATCCTGCTCGACGCCCTGTCGCTGGCACTCGGCGCGCGCGGCGATGCCTCGCTGGTGCGCCATGGCGCATCGCAGGGCCAGGTCATCGCCGTCTTCGATGTTCCGCGCAACCATCCGGTGCGCGCGCTGCTCGCCGAAAACGCCATCGAGGACGATGGCGACGTCATCCTGCGCCGCGTGCAGACGGCGGACGGCCGTACCCGTGTGTTCGTCAACGACCAGCCGTCCAGTGTGACGCTGATGCGCGATGTCGGCCGCGCGCTGGTCGAGATCCACGGCCAGCATGATGAACGCGCTTTGGTCGATCCCGGCGCACACCGCGATGTGCTTGATGCTTTCGGCGGCCATCTGGGTGCCGTCCGCTCGACCGGCGAGGCATGGCGGCACTGGCGCGCCTGCGAGCAGGAGCTGACGCGCCATCGCGCCAAGGTGGCGGCCGCCGCGCGCGAGGCCGATTATCTGCGCGCCGCGGTTGCCGAACTGACCAGGCTCGATCCGCAGCCCGGCGAGGAAACCGAACTTGCGGAGCTGCGCGCCCACATGATGCGTGCCGAGAAGATCGCCTCCGAAATCCATGATGCGCAGGATGTGCTGTCGGGTCCGTCCTCGCCCTTGCCGCAACTGGCCAGCCTGCTGAGGCGGTTGCAGCGCAAGGCGACTGAGGCGCCCGGATTGCTCGAGGACGTGGTCAAGTCGCTGGATGAAGCGATGTTGTCGCTCGATGCGGCGCAGTCGGGCGTCGAGGCCGCCCTTCGGGCCACGGAGTATGATCCACAGCGGCTGGAAAAAGCGGAAGAGCGGCTGTTTTCGCTGCGCGCGGCGTCGCGCAAGCACAGCATCGCCGTCGACGATTTGGCGCAGCTGCGCGACACCATGGTTGCCGATCTCGCCGATCTCGATGCCGGCGAGGAGCGCCTGCACGGGCTGGAAAGGCAGGCGGCCGCCGCACGCGAAACCTACGACATCGCCGCCGTACAGCTGTCCTCGCTTCGCCATGCCGCGGCGGTCGGTCTGACCAAGGCGGTGATGGCCGAACTGCCGGCGCTGAAGCTCGAACGCGCGGCCTTCATCGTCGAGATGAAGAGCGAGGCAGAGAGCCGCATGGAGGAGGGCATCGACCAGATCGAGTTCTGGGTGCGCACCAATCCCGGCACGCGGCCCGGGCCGATGATGAAGGTTGCGTCCGGCGGTGAGCTGTCACGCTTCCTGCTGGCGCTGAAAGTGGCGCTGGCCGATCGTGGTTCGGCGCCGACACTGGTTTTCGATGAAATCGACACCGGCGTGGGCGGCGCGGTGGCCGACGCCATCGGCCAGCGGCTGGCGCGGCTGTCGAAGCGCGTCCAGGTGCTTTCCGTCACCCACGCGCCGCAAGTTGCGGCGCGCGCGGCGACACATTTCCTGATCTCCAAATCGGGCAGCACCGACCGGGTCGCGACAGGGATTGCCGAGATGGACAGGACGGCGCGGCAGGAGGAGATCGCCCGCATGCTGGCCGGTGCCACGATCACCGACGAAGCGCGCGCCGCCGCGGAGCGGCTGCTGCGCGAGAATACAAACGCGGCGTGAGACTATCCGGCGTCATGGGGCGAGTCAGGATATGGCTCCATCCTGCTGTTCAGGAATGATCTTTTCCGAAAACCGGTTCCCACTTTTCCGGATGATGCTCTATGGTGACGCGCCACCGTTCAGGGACAAAAAGCATGGCCGAAAAACCTGTCGATTCGCTCAGCGAAAGCGAGGCTGAAGCCGAACTCCAGCGCCTTGCCGAAGAGATCGCCGGTCACGACCAGCGCTACCATGCCGAGGACGCGCCTGTTATCACGGACGCGGAGTATGACGCGCTGCGGCGGCGCAACCTTGCCATCGAGGAGCGCTTTCCCGGGCTGGTGCGTGAGGATTCGCCCTCGCTCAGGGTGGGTGCCGCACCGGCGGAAAGCTTCACCAAGGTGCGCCATGCCGTGCCGATGCTCAGCCTCGCCAAGGCCTATACCGACAGTGATGTCACTGATTTCATCGAGCGCGGCCGGCGCTTTTTCGACCGCGACAAGGACCTCGGCATCGCCTTCACCGCCGAGCCGAAGATCGACGGGCTGTCGGCGTCGTTGCGTTACGAAAAGGGCGTGTTCGTGCAGGGGGCGACGCGCGGCGACGGCGCTGTCGGCGAGGACATCACCGCCAATCTCAGGACCATCGCCGACATCCCAGCAAGGCTGAAAGGTTCGGGCTGGCCCGAGATCATCGAGATACGCGGCGAGGTCTACATGACCTATGCGGAATTCGAGGCGCTCAAGGCGCGCTCGGCGGCTGTCGGTGGCCAGGATTACGTCAATCCGCGCAATACGGCGGCCGGGTCGCTGCGCCAGAAGGATCCATCCGTCACCGCCAGCCGCAATCTCAAATTCTTTGCCTATGCGTGGGGTTATACGACGGCGGATCCGGCACCAACGCAGTACGAAGCGGTGCAGAAATTCGCCGATTGGGGTTTCAAGATCAGTCCGCTGATGGTGCGGGCGAAGTCGGTCGAGGAGCTGGTCGCGCATTATCACCGGATCGAGGAGCAGCGCTCGTCGCTCGGCTATGACATAGACGGCGTCGTCTACAAGGTCGACCAGCTGGAGTTGCAGCGCCGCTGGGGCTTCGTCACCGGTGAGCCGCGCTGGGCCGTCGCGCACAAATTCCCGGCCGAACAGGCGATGACGACCGTGCAGAGGATCGACATTCAGGTCGGCCGGACCGGCACGCTGGCGCCGGTGGCGCGGCTGGCGCCGGTGACGGTCGGCGGCGTGGTGGTGGAAAACGTCACGCTGCACAATGAGGACTATATCAAGGGCCTGGACAGCACCGGCCAGCCGATCCGCGACGGTATCGACGTGCGCATCGGCGACACTGTCGTGATCCAGCGGGCAGGGGATGTCATCCCGCAGATCGTCAGTGTCGTCATCGACAAGCGTCCGCCCAATGCCGTGCCATACGAATTCCCGCACACCTGCCCGATCTGCGGTTCGCCGGCGACACGCGAGATCAACGAGAAGACCGGCAAGGAGGATTCACGGCGCCGCTGCACCGGCGAATTGATCTGCCCGGCGCAAGCAGTGGAAGGGTTGCGCCACTTCGTGTCGCGCGGCGCCCTGGATATCGAGGGGCTGGGCGCGGAGAACATCGATACTTTCTTCAATGCCGGGTTGATCAAGACCGCCGCCGATATCTTCACGCTCAGGGAGCGCCGGCCCGCCGTGACCAAGGCGCTGGCCGAGCGGCGCGAGGAGCAGGCCAGGCAGCGCGAGGCAGCGTCCGGCAAGACCCGCAAGAACGTGCGCAGCGTCGAGGACCGCAACTATGAGGGGCTCGACAAGCTGTTCGCGGCCATCGATTCGCGCCGAGAGCCGGAGCTCGACCGCTTCATTTTCGCGCTCGGCATCCGCCATATCGGCGAGACAACGGCTGCCGTCTTGGCCCGGACATTTTCAACCATCGAGGAGTTGATCCGCGTCGGCAAGGAGACGGCGGCGGCGGAGGATCCGCATGCCGTCTTCCCATCGATCAACGGCATTGGCGATACGGTGATCGATGCGCTGCGCGATTTCTTCGGCAATGAGCGCAATGACGACGTGCTCGAGAAGCTGCTGGAGCAGGTCAAACCGAAGCCGTATATCGTCACCGTCTCGGCCGACAGCGAGGTCGCCGGCAAGACGATCGTCTTTACCGGCTCGCTGGAAAAGATGACGCGCTCCGAAGCCAAGGCAATGGCCGAACGTCTCGGCGCCAAGGTGGCCGGCTCGGTTTCGGCCAAGACCGATCTGCTGGTGGCGGGACCGGGTGCGGGCTCCAAGCTCAAGCTTGCCAGCGAACTCGGCGTCGAAGTGATCGACGAGGACACCTGGCTGCAGCGGGTCGGCAAGTCGTGACGGGCGAAGCGTTCAAGGGGTTCGGCTCCAAGGCAATTCCGTTCCTGAAGGCATTGGATTTCCACCAGAGTCGCGAGTGGTTCCTGGAGAATCGCGACTTGTTCGAAAAGGAATTGCGCGACCCGCTGGGTGATCTCGTCGACACGCTTACGCAGCGTTTTGCGGAAGCCGGCCTCGGCCTGCGCGGAGATCGCAAGAAATCGCTGTTCCGCATCAACCGCGACGTGCGCTTCGCTAAGGATAAGCGACCCTATAACCGACATCTCTCGGCTATCCTGTCGCCGGACGGCACCAAGATGGAGCAGGGCGTGTTCTTCGTCCATATCGGGCTCGAGCGCTGCTTTGCCGGCGTCGCCTGGTGGCAGCCGGCGCCGGAACTGCTGACGGCCATGCGCAAGGCCATCGCGAGCCATCCCGATGCGTTTCGCGCCGTGGTGGCGGCGCTGAGGAAAAATGGCCTCGAACTCGATGCCGAAGGCGGCATGAAACGCACGCCGCGCGGCTTCGAAGAGGTCGAAGACAAAGACCTCGTCACTGCCATCCGCAACCGGCATTTCGCCGTCCGCCATGTGATCGATCCGGCTGGTATCCACGGGCCGGAGCTGGTCGAGGAACTTGTCGATTTCACCATGCGCGCCAAGCCGCTGCTCGACTGGGGCAGGGCGATCGAGGGCAAGACCGCGAAGGACTGAGCTTCCACGCAAGCGTCGACGATCATTTCCGCTGATCGTTTGGCTCAAGCGAATTCGTGTGACACGGCACGCCATGCCACCTAAATACCGCCACTCCCTTTGTTGTCGTGCATGTCGTTGTCCCAAAATCGCTAGGCAGTCTTGGGCGACATGCATCAGGAGTGGCCGATGGCGACGGACGTGATTTCAGAGAGCGGCGGCAAAAGCGATTTCTGGCAGGGCGTGCGGCTCTCCATGCCGGTCGTGGTAGCGTCGGCGCCGTTCGCCGTGCTGTTCGGCGCGCTCGCCGTCGACAATGGCTTCTCGGTCCTTGAAGCCTTCCTGATGAGCGCGCTGGTCTATGGCGGCGCCAGCCAGATGGTCGGCATCCAGCTGTTCGGCCAGCATGTCGCGCCGTGGCTGGTCGTGCTCTCGATCTTCGCCGTCAATTTCCGCCACGTGCTTTACTCCGCCGGCATCGGGCGGCGCATCGCGCACTGGCCTGTCATCAGCCAAGCGCTCGGCTATTTCATCCTCACCGATCCGCAGTTCGCGGTCGCCGAGGCGCGGGCGCAGTCCGGACAAACGGTCGGCTTCGCCTGGTATCTGGGGCTTGGCCTGCCGGTCTATCTGTTCTGGATCGTCGAAAGCGCGCTCGGCGCGCTGTTCGGCAAGCTCATCCCGGACACCCATTCGCTGGGCATCGATTTCCTGCTGCCGATCTATTTCCTCGGCCTCGTGATGGGCTTTCGCAAGCGGCCGCTGTGGTTGCCGGTGGTCGTCGCCAGCGCCTGCGCCTCGATCGTCGCCTACAAGACGGTGGGTTCGCCCTGGCATGTCTCCATAGGCGCCGTCGCCGGCGTGCTGCTCGCCGTCATTCTGCCGCCGCACCACAGCGGCGTGGAGGCAAGGTCATGAGCACGACATTCTGGATCATCATCGCCGGCGCGATCGCCACCTATCTCACGCGCATCGGTGGCCATCTGGTCATCTCTCGCTTCGATCACATCCATCCGCGCGTGGAAGCCGGTCTCAACGCCGTGCCGGCGGCGGTGTTGACCACGCTGGTGGCGCCGGAACTGTTGAATGCCGGACCGGCGGAGTGGGCAGCCCTGGTCGTCACGGCGGTGGTTTCGCTGCGCGGCGGGCTGATGGCGATGTTTCTGGCCGGGGCGGTGGTGCTGATCCTGGCACGGCAGTTCGTGGGGTAGGGGCGCATCGCCCTGGCGCCTCAAAAATTCAAATCTTCGCGTCATGCGGCAGCGGTGCTGTCGCCTTTTCCAGCCAGGCCAGCGTTTCGCCGTCGAGCATCGGACCGATCTCGGTAAGCACGCGGGCGTGGTAGGTGTCGAGCCAGTGCAGTTCGTCACGTGTCAGCAGGTCCGATCGCACCAGCCTGACGTCGATCGGGGCGAGCGTCAGCGTCTCGAAACCGTGCATGGCGATGTCGCCGCCCTCGATCTGTTCGGCCGGCGTCGCCAGGATGAGGTTCTCGATGCGGATGCCGTAGGCGCCTTCCTTGTAATAGCCGGGCTCGTTGGACAGCATCATGCCTTCGAGCAGCTTTTCGGTGCCGGTGCGGGCGATGCGCTGCGGACCCTCATGCACGGCCAGGTACGAGCCGACGCCATGGCCGGTGCCATGGGCGAAATCGCAGCCATGCTTCCACAACGCCATGCGGGCGACGGCGTCGATCTCCGAGCCGCGCGTGCCGGCGGGGAAGCGCAGCGTCGAAATGCCGATCATGCCTTTCAGCACCAGCGTGAAGCGCTCGCGCATCTCCTCGGTCGGCTGGCCGATCGGCACCGTGCGGGTGATGTCAGTGGTGCCATCCTGGTATTGCGCGCCGGAATCGAGCAGGAACAGCTCACCAGCCTGCAGCTTGCGGCTGGTGGCGCGCGAGACGCGGTAATGCATGATGGCGCCGTTCGGGCCGGCGCCGGAAATGGTATCGAAGGAGACGTCGCGCAGCGGCATCTGGGTTTCCTCGCCGGTCTGCCGGCGGGTCTCTTCGAGCCTGGTGACGACCGCGATCTCGTCGAGGGAGCCGGGCTGCTGCCGGTCGAGCCAGCACAAAAGCTTGGCCACCGCCGCGCCGTCGCGGCGATGCGCGGCGCGTGAGCCGTTGATCTCGGCCTGGTTTTTGGTGGCGCGCGGAATACGGGCGGGATCGGGCGCGGCAATCATCGTGCCGCCATTGTCCTCGACCAGCATGCGCAGACGGTCGGCCGCCAGCACCGGATCGAGCGCGATTTTCGCGCCGCTTTTGGCAAGCGCCACGATCGCGGCCTCGAATTCGCCGGGCTCACGCGGATCGGCGAGCTGGGTGAGATAGGCCGCCACCTGACGCGAGAACTTGCGTCGCTCCATGAAAAGCTGGTGCGATCCGTCGGCGGCGAGAATGGCGAAGCCGAGCGCCAGCGGCGTATGCGGGACGTCGCCGCCACGAATGTTGAAAGCCCAGGCGATAGAGGAGGGGTCGGTCAGCACCGCATGGGTTGCGCCGTCCTTGCCGATCGCCGTTGCCAGCCGCGCCAGCTTGTCCTTGGCGAGCTCGCCGGCAAAGCCGATCGGGTGCAGTTCGACGGGGGTTACGGGTGCGGCGGGCTGATCCTTCCAGATGATGTCGATCGGGTTCCTGTCTAGCGGCGTGAGCACCGCGCCGGTCTTATCGGCGGAGGCCTGCAGCGCCTTGACCTCGCTGATCGTGTGCAGCCAGGGATCGAAGCCCAGCCGCGCCCCTTTGCCGATGTTGTCCCCGAGCCAGACATTGGGCGGATTGTCGACCAGGCTCTCGATCGAAAAGATGCCGAGGTCGACTTCGCCCCGCACCTGCAGCGTGTAGCGCCCGTCGACAAAAACGAAGGCGCGGTCGCGCAGCACGACGGCGACGCCGGCCGAGCCGCTGAAGCCGGTCAGCCATTTCAGCCGTGCAGAACGATCGGCGACGTATTCGCCCTGGTGCTCGTCGGCGCGCGGAACGATGAAGCCATCGAGGCCATTGTCGCTGAGCCATTGGCGCAGCAGCGCCACGCGTGGCTTGCCGACTGCCGGATCGCCCGCGGAATCGAAGGTCTGGAACATGATGGGCCTCTTGATATCAGCTTGACCGTAGCGCATGGGCCTGGAAATCGGAATCGATTTCCGGCTGGCGCAACCTGCTACAGCATTGCCTGGCTGACAACCAAATGGGGCTGGTCCAGCCGAGGCCTGAAGCGGACGGCGCCGGCATTCTCTTGGCGATGCCTTGCCGACAACCATTGATCGGCAATGGCTTTGCCGGCCTCAGCGCTTGAGGTGGATCGTCACCCAGCCTTCGCGGTGCAAGGTGCTGATATGGCGGAAATTCTGGCCGACATAGGCCGATACCACCGCATCGCGCTGGCGGTCTAGGATGCCTGACAGCACGATCGAGCCGCCAAGCGCGATATGGCCTGCCATTTGCGGCGCGAGCCGCATCAGCGGCCGCGCCAATATGTTGGCGACGATGAGGTCGAAGGGCGCGCGCCTGGCGAAGATCGGGTGATGAAAGCCCGGCGCGGTCACCGTCTCGATGAGCGCCTTGACGTGGTTTAGCCGCGCATTGGCGGCGGCGACCTTGACCGCCACCGGATCGATGTCGGTGGCCAGCACCGGAATATGCGCCAGCTTGGCGACGGCGATCGCCAGCACCGCACTGCCTGTGCCGAGGTCGAGCGCGTTGCGCGGGTGCTCGCGCCGCACGACTTTCTCCAGCATTTCGAGGCATCCGGCGGTGGTGCCGTGATGGCCGGTGCCGAAGGCAAGGCCCGCCTCGATCTCGATGGCGAGCTCGCCGCTGTGACGCTTCCTGCTGTCATGCGCGCCATGGACGAAGAACCGGCCGGCGCGCACCGGCTTCAGGCCTTCCAGGGAACGTGCCACCCAGTCGATGTCGGGCAGCGCCTCGCGCTCGACGGGTCTCGACAAAGCAAGGCCGGCGAGAACGTCCTTCAGCCGCGCCTCGACCGCGTCGACGTCGCCATCGGCATAGAGCGAGACCTCATGGATGTCGGCGTCTTCATCGACCTCCAGCACGGCGATCGGCAGGCCTTCATCCTCGAAGGCCGTTTCGAGCGCCGCGAAGATGCGCTCCGCCTCGATCTTTCCGGTGGTGAAGTGGAGCCGCGTCTGGGTCATGTGAATTCTGGTCAGCCGTTCGCGGCGAGGCGCTTCAGCTTCTCCACGGCGGTGTCGGCGCTCTCGCCATAGGCGATCGTGCCGGCAAAGTCGCCCTTGGCGTTGAGCAGCAGCACCGAGGCGGTGTGGTCCATGGTGTAGTCGCCGTCGCCGGTGTCGACCTTCTTCCAGTAGATGCCGAACGCCTTGGCCATGGCATGGACCTTGTCCGGGTCGCCGGTGATGCCGGTGATGCGGTCGGAGAAATTGCTGACATAGGCGTTCATGACCTGCGGTGTATCGCGCTCCGGATCGACCGAGACGAAATAGGCATGCAGGTCCTTGCCGTTGTCGCCGAGCGTCTTCAGCCAGCCGGAGAGTTCGAACAGCGTGGTCGGGCAAACTTCGGGACAATGGGTAAAGCCGAAGAAGACGACGCTGGGCTGGCCCCGGAAAGCGGCCTCGGTAATCGGTGCGCCTTTCTGGTCGACCAGGGTGAACGCCGCGCCGAACGGTTCGCCGCCATAATGGCCGCGATACCAGTCGAAGGTCAGCCAGCCGATGCCGGCTGCCATCAGGACGAGAATGCCGACCAGGATAGAACGCATCATCAGAAAAGTCCGTCTGTAATGTCATGGGGTGGGCCGGCCAAAGCCTGCGCCCCTTGTTCGGCCACAGTCTTAGCGGTTCAGCCTCGCACAGGCAAAGTGCCGCGTTGCCGCAACCGCTGTGGTGTTGACGCATCTGCTTGCAAAGCCGCACAGCCCGCCCCACCTGAGACCGGCAACTCGAACCGAGGAGGCTTCTTTGCTCGAACTGATTGGGCTCGAACTGACTGGGCGGAAACTGATCGGCGGCGCGTTGGCGGCATGCGTTGCGCTTGGCGCCGGTAGCGCCGTTGCCGAGGAAGTCGGCAAGGTCGGCGTCGACTGGGTCGGCAACGACATCATCATCGACGCGATCAAGGACCCGAAGGTGGATGGCGTGACCTGCCATGTTTCCTATTTCGACCGAAGCGTCATCGACCGCCTGCACAAGGGCAATTGGTTCGAGGATCCCAGCGATTCCTCGATCTCGTGCCGCCAAACCGGGCCGATCACCATTGGCGACATCGACATGAGCGAGGGCGGCGAGGAGGTGTTCAAGCAAGGCCTCAGCCTGATCTGGAAGAAGCAGGTGGTGAACCGCATCTACGACAAGAAGAACGAGACGCTGATCTATCTGTCGCACTCGCGCCAGGTGCAGAACGGCTCGGCCAAGATGTCGGTTACGACGGTGCCGCTCTACGGCCAGAACGTGGTGTGGAGCAACAGCAAGCCGAAATAGGCGGGTGAACTCTTCCTGGTGCTACTCTGGCGATGATCGGCTCCTGCTTGCGGGACCAATCGCTCTGACGTAAAGCCGCCGGCATGAACCGTTCCGAAGATCTCGTCGCGAAGGACCCCGAGCCGCGCATCCATCCAACGGCGGAGATGAAGGGCTGCAAGCTTGGCCGCTACGCCTCGATCGGCGAACGCGTCGTGCTGCGCGAGGTCATCGTCGGCGATTTCTCCTATTTCGAACGCCATGCCGAGGCGATCTATACGACGATCGGCAAATTCTGCTCCATCGCCGCCAACAGCCGCATCAATGCGCTGGAGCATCCGATCGAGCGGCTGACCCAGCACAAGGTCAGCTATCGGCCGAACGAATATTTTCGCTGGCTGGGCGTCGATGCCGCGTTTCGCGACCGGCGGCGGTCGAAGGCCGTGACCATCGGCAATGATGTCTGGGTCGGCCACGGCGCGGTCATCTTGCCTGGCATCGCCATCGGCAATGGCGCGGTCATCGGCGCCAATGCGGTGGTGACGCGGGACGTGCCATCCTACACGATCGTCGCCGGCGTGCCGGCGAAGCCGATCAGGCCGCGCTTTGCCCCTGAAATAGCGGCACGCATCGAGGCTCTCGCCTGGTGGGACTGGCCGGTCGAGAAACTCGCCAGGGCGGTTCCCGACATGCAGGCAATGCCGATCGAAGCCTTCCTCGACCGCTGGGAAAACGACGCCGTTTAATCTCCAGCGGAGAACGGTTTGGGCCTCGCCGTCACGGCTGCGCAGGGAACTGTTCTTGGCGCTCTCCGGAATGAAACCCCTTCCGCCATGCGGGGGTGGCGCGGCGGAAGGGGCTGGAGGTAAACCGCTGTGAAGCGGAAGGAACAGGCACTTGCCTGCGCGGTTACCATGACATTGAACCGATAAGGTGTGTTTTGTGCCGAATGCGCGCTTCGCGTGCATTTAATTGCATCGGTTGTATTTTTTTGCCTGCGGGAACCTGAAATGGCTGCTGGTTGTTTCCTCTTGTGCCCGCACGGAGCCGCGCTGTCCGAGGGAGTTCATGATCGAGAAGCTTTTCACCAAAATCGCCAACCGGGTGGCTCACCTTGCTGGCCTGTCGCCCACGTTCGCACTCTGTTGCTTGATCGTCATCGTCTGGGGAGTAAGCGGGCCACTCTTCGCGTTCTCGGACACCTGGCAACTGGTGATCAACACCGGGACGACGATCATCACGTTCCTGATGGTGTTTCTCATCCAGAACACCCAGAATCGCGACGGCGCGGCGATCCAGGCCAAGCTCGACGAACTGATACGGGTCAGCGCGGCCAAAAACACCTTCATCGGCATCGAGCATCTGACTGAAGCCGAGGTTCAGGAGATCCGCGCCAAATGCGAGCGGGCGGCTAAGCGGCACGACGAGAAGATCGCCACCATGGCGGCCAAGAAGGCGGTTGCTCCGAAGCGAGGTGCGAAGAAGACCGCGGCTTGAGGCTCAGCCTTTCATGAACGCCGCGAACGCATCCTTGTGGTCGGGGTGCCAGCGCGACAAGGCAGGGCGGTTTTCGATAATGTCGCCGATCGCCCAGGCCATGCGCTTTTCATCCAGCGGCCGCGCGGCCTCATTGTCGGGACAGAGGATGTAGAAGTCACCCCTGACCAGCGATTCCAGCATGAAATCGATCACCTGCTCGCCGGTCCACGCTCCCGCCGGCTTTTCCGTCGCGCCTTCGGTCAGGCCGGTATAGGTGAAGCCGGGGATGAGCAGATGCGCCGACAGGCGGGCGCCAGGCTCATTCCTCAACGCATGCGCCAGGCCCTCGGTAAAGGTCTTCACGCCAGCTTTGGAAACGTTGTAGGCGAGATTGCCGGGAGGCGTGGTGATGCCTTGCTTGGAGCCGGTGTTGACGATCAGGCCCGGCTTGGCCGACGCCAGCATGCGTGGCGTGAAAGCTTCGACGCCATGCACGATGCCCCAGAAATTGATGTCGAGCAGCCGTTTCCAGCCGTCGCGGTTGTCCCAGGGTTTTCCCGGGTTGTCGCCGACGCCGGCATTGTTCATCAGCAGCGAGACGTCGCCGAAGGCGCCGAATGCCCGGTCGGCCAAACGATCCACCTCATCGGCCTTCGATACGTCCGATGCAACGGCAAGCACGGCGTCGTCGCCGGCAATCGCGGCAACGGCTCGCGAGGCATCGTCGAGGCGCGGGCCGCCAATGTCGGCGAGCACGATCTTCATGCCCATCAGCGCCAGCCGTTTGGCCGCCGCAAGACCAATACCGCTGGCGGCGCCGGTGATGACGGCGGTATTGCCTTGGCCAAGCGCGGGCAAGGCGGTCTGGATCTCGGTATCGGGGATCATCGGCGATGGTTTCCTTTTTCGATGGCGCCGAACTTAGCGCCGGAACGGGCTTGTGCAAGCCGCCGTCCGGGCTTGTCGGGTTGACCAGTCCGGTCGTGGCTGCGCATGCTGCGACGCCAAAAGGGAGATTTCCGATTGACGGATTGGGTTGCAATTCTGAAGGAGCAGACCGCCACCGGCGACCAGATGGGGCGCGAGGTGCCACAGATGCTGGCCAACCCGGATATCAGCGAAGCCCAGGTGAAAACCTTGTTCTCCGCATTGGAAAAGCAAGCGGAGTTCGTCGAGAAGCTGCGCATGGCGCTGGAGAAGTTCGGCCATGATTTCTCGATCATCAAGGCGGCGGAGCGGCTGGAAGAGCGCTATGCCGAGCTTGCCGCTTCCGTCGCGGAGAAGCTGAAGGCGATGCGCGGTTAAGCAATTCCAGGAGAGGCGTGAGGCGGTTTTCCCGGGAAATGCGCATAACGCTTTCTAGGGGATTGCGCCGGACAAAGAGCTATTTTTCGAGAACGCGCGAAAAACGCGTGTCCGGCACCAGCCAGACCAAGGCGACGGCGACATAGAGCGCGACGCCGATCCACCGGTCGAGGAAGGTCAGCCCAACGGCCACTATATAGACGGCAAGCGAAATCCTTCCCTTACGGTCGCGGCCGATGGCCTTGGCGAATGCGGTATCCGGCCCATGCAGCCGATGCAGCGCAATGACCAGGATGCTGTAGGCGGTCGCACACATCACAAGGTCGAAACCGTAAACCGCGACGGGAACCGTGGCGAAATGGTTCTCGCCCATGAAGGCGGTCGTCACCGGCATCAGGGACAACCAGAACAACAGATGCAGGTTCGCCCACAGCACGTGGCCGTCGACACGCTGCACGGTGTGGAACATGTTGTGCAGATTGTTCCAGTAGATGCCGACATTGATGAAGGAGAGCACGTAGCATAGGAAGATCGGCCACTGCGGCAGCAGCGCCGAAAAATCCTCGCCTTCCGGCACCTTCAGGTCCAGCACCATGATGGTGATGATGATCGCCACCACGCCGTCGGTGAATGCCTCGACCCTGCCTTTGCCCATGATCACCACCCGGTCCGCGACGAATTGCCGAAAGATAGTAAACCGTTAGCGGATGTTGGCGCGCCGATAAACAGTGTGAGGAAAATTCCTCAACTATACCAGGGGAAACTTCCACGCAGGACCGGTGATCGTGGTGATCGGCCCTGGCAGCTTGTTGACTTTTCTTGCCGCGGCCTCTCCCGTTGCGATGCTGTCCCGGCCGAAGCAGTCGAACGGCCGGCACTCGATGGAGGGACTGATGAGATTTCGATTTCTGCTTGCGATAGCGACCATCCTGGCCGCCGTCTTCGGGACGTCCGCCGCGGCCTTCGCCTACGGCGCCCATACCACGACCAGCCTCAACGTGCGTACCGGGCCCGGCGCGGAATACGCCAAGGTCGGGACGCTGCCGGCCGGCTTCCGGGTTGACGTGACCGGCTGCCAGCCTGGCTGGTGCAGGATCCATGGCGGCGGTGTCAGCGGCTGGGCCAGCTCCGGCTATCTCTCGCGAGCCCAAGTCGTGCATCCGCCGGTTATCATCGTGCGCCCGCCGCATCGGCCGCCATACTGGCACCATCGGCCCCATCACCGCCCTCCGCACCATCGCCCACCGCACAAGCCGCGTCCCGGCAAGTGCAAGATCGCGCCCGGTTTTTCCTGCAAGTAGGCCCGGTTTCCTGCAAACAGACTGATTGCGTCTGATGCGGCACAAGGGATGCCGCGATGGGTCGGGGCCGCAGGCCCCGATCCGCATTTGCGCGATCATCGGCCTGGTCAGGCAAGGCCCACCGTGGTGTCAGGAGCGTGGCCGTTCACCGGAACGCCGGCGGGAAGGGCGCGTTAACGTCGCGATCCCTGAAACTGATGACGAGGTTGGCCATGGCCTTTCGTGATTTGGCGCAAACTCAGAACGAGGCCGGCGACGTCCTCGCGATCCCGACTGTCGCGGCGATGATCGCGGTGCTGTTTGCCGGCAGCACGGCGCTGACGCCGCTCTATATCATCTACAAGCAGCAGTTCGGCTTTTCGCAGATCACCTTGACGCTTATCTACGCGGTCTACGTTGTCGGCAATCTCGGCGCCTTGCTGGTGTTCGGTGGCGTGTCGGATGTTGTCGGACGCCGACCCACTGCGCTGGCGGCGATGATCGTGGCCATTGTCAGCGCGCTTATCTTCCTGTTCGCCGGAAATGTCGTCTCGCTCGACGTGGCGCGCATCCTGAGCGGGCTTGGCATCGGCGTTGGCGCCGGAACGGGAACCGCCTGGATTGCCGAGCTTCTCCCCGCCGCCGACAAATCGCGTGCCAGCATCATCACCACCAGCACCAATTTCCTCGGTCTCGGTTTCGGGTCGCTGATATCGGGCCTGTTGGCTCAATACGAGCCCTGGCCCCTGCGGCTGGTGTTCGTCGTCTATCTCGTGGCACTCGCGGTGGTGACGGTCCTGGTCTGGCGCACCCGTGAAACGGTGGCGAAGCCGGATGGCCTCGGGCGGATTTCGATGCGGCCGCGCCTCTCCGTACCTCAGAAGATACGCACGCGCTTCGTCGCACCGGCGGTGACCGGTTTCGGCGCGATGGCGTTGGTCGGCTTCTATGCCGCGTTGGCGCCGAGCATCCTGGCGCAGCAGCTGAACGAAACGAACCATGCCGTTGCCGGCGCGCTGTTCTTTGAACTGGCAATCGTCGCGGCGGCCAGCATCGTGTTGCTGATGCGGGTGCAGAGCAGCAAGGCCATGCTGGCCGCCCTGGCCCTGATGATCCCAAGCGTGCTGGTGGTGGTGGCGGCGCAGATGCTGGCCTCGATGACGCTGATGATCGTGGCGACGGCCTGCTGCGGTGTCGCGGCCGCACTTGGCTACCGGGGCGGCCTGCAGGTGGTGAACGAGATCGCGCCACAGGATCGCCGTGCCGAAGTGGTGTCGAGCTTCTTCGTCTGCTGCTTTGTCGGCAACGCCTTGCCTGTCATTGGCATCGGCGTCGTGTCGACCTATGCCAGCCCTGTCGCCGCGAGCCTGGCCTTCGCGGCCATGATCATCGCGTTCGCGCTGGTGGCGCTCGCCTTCGGGCTCAGACAGAAGCGCTGAGACAGCCGCGCCAGCACGTGCGCTTCAGCCGTTCGGCGTTTCAGGTGTCATGTTCGCGCGCTGGCGCGGCACGCCAAGCCCGGTGTCGGGCGGCTCGCCGGCAGCCGGCCTGTTCTCGATCATGTGCAAGGTGCGCCAGCCGCCGAAGCGGTAGTAGGCCGCAGCCAGGACCAGCGAGGCGATCGAGCCGGCCGGGAAACTCCACCACAGCGCTTCCTCGCCGATCACACCGCGCATGTAATAGGCAAAGCCGGTGCGCACGATGAGCACCGAGATCACCAGGATGATCAGCGGCGGCATCACGGCTCCCGTGGCGCGCACCGTGGCGAACAGCACGATGGTGATGCCGAACAGGATGAACGACCACGATGCTACGGTGTTGATGTGGGCGGCGATATCGATCGCGGCGCTGTCACTGCTCAGGAACAGGCTCAGGATCGAGCGGTCGAAGACCCATAGCAGCGCGACGAGGGCGCCGGTCAGGACGAGGTTGAAGCCGACGCCGGAGGCGGCAACGCGGCCGATCCGGTCCCAGCGGCCGGCGCCGACATTCTGCGCCGCCATGGAAGAAACCGCGGCGCCGATCGCGAGCGCCGGCATCTGGATGTAGGTCCAGAGCTGCGCTGCGATGCCGTAGGCGGCGGCGACTTGCGAACCATAGGAATTGACGATGCCCATCACCGTCAGTGCCGCCGCCGAGATGACGATCATCTGCAGGCCCATCGGCACGCCCTTGAAGACGACGATGCGCAGCAGCGCCGGATCCGGGCGCAGCAGGGCGAGATTTGTGCCGGCCAGCCGCAACGGATGCTTGCGCGCGTAGAGTACGACGAGGATGGCGATAACGCTCACGGTCTGGCCGATCAGCGTCGAGGTGGCGGAACCGGCGATGCCGAGTTCGGGAAACGGGCCGATGCCGCGGATGAGCAGGGGATTGAGCACGATGTCGAGCACGACCGCAAGCGCCATGAAGATGAAGGGCGTGCGGGAATCGCCGGCGCCGCGCAGCACGGTCATGACGAAGGACAGAAGGTTCATCATCGGCACGGCGACGAAGATGATGCGCAGGTAGGAGCGTGCGAGCGGCAAGGCGTCGGCCGGCGTGCCAAGCGCGCCCAGGATGGCGTCGACCCAGATCCAGCCGCAAACCGCGAAGACCACCGAAACGAGGAAGAAGAACGTGGCGCTGGTGCCGACGATGCGGCGTGCCTCGGGCAGGTCGCGGGCGCCGACCGACTGCGCCACCAGGATGGTGGCCGCCATGCCGATGCCGAACACCGTGCCGAGGATCAGGAACAGGACGAGGTTGGCGTTGGAGGTCGCGGTCAGCGCCGATTCACCGAGGAAGCGGCCCACCCAGACGGCATTGACCGAGCCGTTCAGCGATTGCAGCACGTTGGAGCCGAGCACCGGCAAGGCGAAGAGCAGCAGCGTGCGTGGGATCGGGCCGCTGGTCAGGTCGCCGGTGCGCCGACGCGCGGGCATTTTTTCGTTCATGGCCGACAAAGCCTATCTCGAGTCCGGTGCGCGATGATTGCAGATTCAACCCGACAGGTCGATGCGGGGGCGCGAACGGTCCACGGTGCTCACGCCATGATCCATCCTGTTCTCAAAGCTTGCGGAATGGGATATTGATCCTTGGCGCGTTGGGCCGCGTTTCTCACCGGGGGGTTCATGTCCGATATTCCGCTTGTTCCTGAGCGCCTGAGCCGGCGCGCGTTTCTTGGCGCGTCCGCTTTGGGCTGCGCTTCCGTGGTTCTCTCGGCGTGCACCACGACCGATGTGGCGCCGCCGGCAGTGGCGCCGGTCCCGCCGTCGGCTGCGCCAAGCGAGCCGGCTGTCGGCGATACCGCAACCATGTATGCGGCGCGCACCGACGAGGGTTATCAACTGCCGGCCATCCCGGTTGCCAAGCTCGATCCGAAGTTCGTGCGCCAGATCGTGGCCGATCCGACCGGAGAAAAGCCTGGCACGATCGTCGTCGATGTTTCCGAGCATTTCCTCTATCTGGTGCGCGACGGCGGCAAGGCGATGCGCTACGGCGTCAGCCTCGGCAAGGCCGGTTTCGGATGGACCGGCAGCGCCGTGGTCCAGGCGCGCAAGAAGTGGCCGGTGTGGACGCCGCCGCCCGAAATGATCCTGCGCCGGCCGGAACTGGCGAAATACAAGGACGGCATGCCGCCCGGACCGCAGAGCCCGCTGGGCGCCCGCGCGCTCTATCTTTTCCGCGACGGCAAGGACACGATGTACCGGCTGCACGGCACGCCGGAATGGGATTCCATCGGCAAGAACGCGTCGTCCGGCTGCGTGCGCTTCATGAACCAGGACATCATCGACCTCTACAGCCGCGTCAACGGCCCCGCCCAGGTCTTCGTGCGGCCCAACCTGTCTGCCGCCGGCAAGATCATGGCCGTGTCGAGCAGAACGGCCGAGCCGATCGATGCGGGCGTGCCGAAGGACGCCGAGTTCTTGAAGTAAGCCTTCACGACCTGCACAGGCGGACGCGCCAGGCGCGCCCGCTTGTGCGGTGATCGTTACTTCTTGCCGAGACCTGGCAGCGTGACCTGATAGACCAGGAACATGGTGTCGACATCGGCGCCGTCATCGGCCTTGTAGGGCGCGCCGACCTGGAAGCCGTCCTGGGCGAGGAAGTCGTTGTCGTTGCCGACGAACAGGAAATAATCGTCGGGCAGCTTCGGGTCGAGGACGCTGGCCAACGACATCGCTTCCCACTTCTCCGAAAGCTCGTTGTGGTCCTTCGCCCCACCATTGTGCAGGCCGAAGCGGCCAAGCTGGGCGGCGTCGTTGATATCGATGAGCGGCGTCAGCTTGGCCGGCGTCACCGAGGGATCAAGCACGCCCTTGGGCGCGACCGGCTTGTCGGCCGCGTCGAAGGCGCCGCCCGCGATGTCGGTCGCCCCGGACACGTCGACGATGTTGATCTGGCGGTAGAGCGACGCGTCACCCTTCTTCAGGCCCTGGCCGTTGCCGCTGTCGCGCGCCAGCATCAGGAAGGATGTGTCCGAAAGCGCCACGATCTCGCTCTGCGCGGCGACCTTGGTCTTGCCCTTGGCATCCTTGAACACCGGCAGCGGCACGACGTATTCATGCGCGAGCTTCAGATGGGCGAGGTCGGAGGCATCATAGACCAACGCCCGGGTGTTCTGGCGCGTCGAGGGTGAATCGCCGCCGTCCTGCCTCGGCGCCGACTGCAGCACGGCGATCAGGAACTTGCCGTCCGGCGTCATCGCCATGCCTTCGAGGCCCTGGTTGTTCTGGCGCCCGGTTTCGGGATCCTTCGGATCAGGGTCGGCGGCGCCCGGACCGGGATTGTCGGAGGAGAAGTTCGGCGCTCCCTTGCGCATCGGCACGAGGGCTGCCGGCGGCTGGGTCGCCGACATCAGGCGGCCTTGCGCGGAGAACCTGTAGATGTTGGGGCCGTACTCGTCGGAGATGAACATCGAACCGTCGGGCAGCCGCACGATGGCCTCATTGTCGAGAGCGAGCTTGCCGTTGGTGGCGACGGGCAGCATCGGCATGTCGCCGGCGGCAGGGCGTACATCCGACAGCGGATCGAGGCCGGTGGCATCGGCGCCCTTGTCGTCGGTGAGGAGCATGGTGTCGGCAAGCGTCGCCTTGACGCCCGTCTGCTCCTGGCCGGCGGCGGGAGCCGCACCCGGCGCGACAGGCGTGAACTCGATGCCGATGGTGTTGAGGCGCGGCCGGTAGTCGGTGGTGCCGGCGACATTGTAGCCACGGTCGGGCAGGAGCCAGAGCGATCCCTTGTAGGTGCCGGCATCATGCGTCCAGCCTGTAGTGTCGATTGCCATGCCGGAGCCCGAGCCGAAGGTCTCGCCGAACTTGTCGCGCTGAGCAGCCGGCATGCGGCCGACGCCGACCAGGCCCTTGTTGATGTAGGCCACGCCGTCGGCAAGCGCCGGTGTCAGGGCGGTGAACAAGGCCAGCGCGACCCCGAGCGAGGCGGTTCGGTACAGGTGTTTCATGGACAATCCTCTTTGTGACGAAGCATGCCGGAGCGGCCGAAGGACAAAAACGGAAAGAGGTGCCGCATCGACGATGCCGCGCGCGCCTCCCCAAAACGCGATCTAAGGCGTGAACATGATGCTTGCGTGACAGTGCGCGATGCCGGTCCGCCAGCGTAATGGACACACATGTCTAGTGCATATAGGGTGCCGGCTTCGAACTGACCGGAAGGGAAGCCTTGAGGCCGCCGCGCTGGCTTCGTCACCTCGGGCGGATTTGGCTACACGATCGGCAAGAGCGTCGCGCCGGCGTTGGTGGACGACGATTTCGCCGGGGAGGGGACGCAGCTTTGCGTGCACATTGTCGGCGTCGAACGGCCTGCGCGGGTCATCGCGGCCTCGCCCTATGATCCCCAGGGCAAGGCGATGCGGCAATGAGGAGGGAATTCGCGATGATCGATGACGCGGCACGAGACAGCAGGCGCGAACGCCGGCGCGGACGCACGGGCGAGGCCGGCAGTGAATCAAGCCGCAAGCCCAATTACCGGTCGCTGAGGAATCCATTCCTGCCGCAGCCGATCTTTTCCGACGACCAGGTGGCGTCGATCCACGACACGGCGCTGCGCGTGCTGGAAGAACTGGGCATCAAGGTGCTGCTGCCTGAGGCGCGCGAAGTGCTCGCCCGTGCCGGCGCCCTGGTCGATCCCGACACCGACATGGTGCGCATCGGCCGCGACATGGTGGTGGCAGCCTTAGCCTCGGCGCCGCGATCGATCCACGCCAATGCAGGCGCGCGCGCTCGCGATCTGTCGCTCGAACTGGGCTCCATGACATTCCTGGCGGGCTCCGGCGCGCCCAACGTCACCGATCTCGACCGCGGCCGGCGGCCTGGAACGCTGGTCGCCTTCGAGGAGCTCATCAAGCTGGTGCAGCATTTCGATGTCTTGCACATGCTGGGGCCGTGTATCGAGCCGCAGGACATCGACAATCGTTTTCGCCATTATGCCGTCAATCGGGCGCAGCTGACACTGTCCGACAAATTCCCATTCGTGTTCGCCCGTGGCACGCCGCAGGTCGATGACAGTTTCGAGATGATCAGGCTGGCCCGTGGGTTGTCCGAAGACGAGTTCCGCTCGGGCGCGCATTGCTACACCGTCATCAACACCAACTCGCCGCGCCAGCTCGATATTCCCATGGCGCATGGCATCATCGACTTCGCCAAGGCGGGCCAGGTCCTGATCATCACGCCGTTCTGCCTGGCCGGTGCGATGGCGCCGATCACGGTGGCCGGCGCCCTGACTTTGCAGCACGCCGAAGCGCTCGCCGGGCTGACGCTGGCGCAGATCGTGCGGCCGGGCGCGCCGGTGGTCTACGGTTCCTTCTCCTCCAATGTCGACATGAAATCCGGCGCACCCGCCTTCGGCACGCCGGAGCACGTCAAGGCCACGCTGGGTGCAGGCCAGCTGGCGCGCTTCACCGGTCTGCCCTGGCGCTCGGGCGGCGGCAGCGCTGCCAATATTTCGGACGCGCAGGCCGCGCACGAGACGCAGTTCGCGCTGTGGGGCTCGGTGCTGTCGGGCGCCACCGTCTGCATCCATGCGGCCGGCTGGCTGGAAGGGGGCTTGAGTGTTTCCCTGGAAAAGCTGGTCACCGACATCGAAGCGCTGCAGACGGTCGCGGAACTTTGCGACGCGACCCCCGGCGACGACGACGCAATCGGCTTCGAGGCCATCGCCGAAGTGCAGCCGGGCGGCCACTTCTTCTCGGCCAGCCACACCATGGCACGCTACCGCACCGCCTTCTACGAGCCGCTGGTGGCCGACTGGTCGAATTTCGGCAACTGGACGCAAAGCGGGTCGAAGAACGCCACCGAACGCGCCACCGGCGTCTGGAAACGCATCCTCGCCGATTTCGAGCCGCCGGGAACGGCGGCCGCCACGTCAGGCGTGCTCGATGCATTCATCGCGAGGCGCACGGAAGAGGGCGGCGCGGCACCGGTGTCGTGAGATAGCTCGCGGATCCACCGTCCTGAATTATGGCCGTGGTCCCGGAACCCGCAGCGCTTCCCACGCATTCATGGAAGCGGGCCAATGCCTGGCTCCATTTGCGAGCCGCTGAGGGAGGACGACATGGGTTTCGACCAGTATCACGAACCGCCGGAAGAACTGTCGCAGGAAGTGCGGACCTTTGCCCGCATGATCACCTCGCTGATCGAGGAGGCGGAAGCGATCAGCTGGTACGAACAGCGCATGTCGGTGGAGAAGGACCCGCAAGCCAAGGCGATCATGAAGAACGCGCAGAGCGAAGAGTTCAAGCATTTCGGCATGGACCTCGAATTCCTGCTGCGCCAGAAGACGGACTGGCGCGTGGAACTGAAGGAAATCCTGTTTACGACAGGGGATATCGTGAAGGCCGGGGAGAAGGGCGAGAAGAAGGCGGATTGAGGTGGAAAGCCGGCCTTGCGAGGCTAGCCGCATTCAACTCACACCGCCGCGACAAATCCATCCAGCACTCGCTTCTGGCCGGCCTTGTCGAAGTCAATGGTCAGCTTGTTGCCTTCGATGGCTGAAATATTGCCGTTGCCGAATTTCTGGTGGAACACGCGGTCGCCGACGCTGAAGGCCGACGGCGTGTCGGAGACGGATTTGGCGACCAGTTCGCCGTCGATGGTGCGGCCCTTCACGCTGGTGCGGCCGGCGCCGTAGCCGGAATCGGTCTCGCCATAGCCGATGCGTTCGACCTGATGGCCCGAGCGCGTGCCCCAGTTGCGGTCGGTCGCCTCGGTGCGGTTGGCCTGCGCGCGCTGCCAGCCCGGCGTCGAATAGGTGTTGGAGAAGGCGCCGGATTTTTCCCCGCCGCCCGAATTACCGCCGATATTGTCGAAGCGCGAGGCGCCATACGGGTTCTGTCTTCCTGCCCCCTGGCCGCCGCCACGGCCGGACGCGAACGAGCCGCCGCCATAGGGATTGCCATAGCCGCCATAGGAGTTGCCGGCTTCGGCGACCTCGACATGGGCTTCCGGCAGTTCCTCGAGGAAGCGTGACGGGATGGTCGATTGCCACAGGCCGTGGATGAGGCGGTTAGAGACGAACCAGATATGCAGGTTCTTCTTGGCCCGCGTCAGGCCGACATAGGCGAGCCGCCGCTCTTCCTCCAGGCCTGAGCGGCCGCCTTCGTCCAGCGCGCGCTGGTGGGGAAAGAGGCCTTCCTCCCAGCCGGGCAGGAAGACGGTCTCGAATTCGAGGCCCTTGGCCGAGTGCAGCGTCATGATGGAAACGGCATCGAGCCCTGCATTCTGCTCGGCATCCATGACCAGGGCGACATGTTCGAGGAAGGAGCGCAGCGATTCATACTCCTCCATGGAGCGGATCAGCTCCTTCAGGTTCTCGAGCCGGCCGGGGGCTTCCGCCGAGCGGTCGTTCTTCCACATGTCGGTGTAGCCGCTCTCTTCGAGAATGGTCTCGGCGAGCTCGGTGTGCGGCGTGGTTTCCAGCGCCTTCTGCCAGCGTTCGAAATTGGCCGCGACCTCGCGCAGGGCGGCGCGGGGTTTCGGCTTCAGCTCGTCGCTTTCGGCGAGTGTGCCCGCCGCCTCCAGCATCGGGATGCGCAGGCCGCGCGCAGTGTCGTGGATCTGCCGGATGGTCGCTTCGCCCAGGCCGCGCTTGGGTACGTTGACGATGCGCTCAAAGGCGAGGTCGTCGGTGCTGTTGGCGACGACGCGGAAGAACGCCAGCGCGTCGCGGATTTCCATGCGTTCGTAAAAACGCGGGCCGCCGATGACGCGGTAGTTCAGGCCGAGCGTGATGAAGCGGTCCTCGAAGGCGCGCATCTGGAAGGACGCGCGGACAAGGATCGCCATGTCGTTCAAATTATGCTTCTGGCGCTGGTAGGCCTCGATGGTCTCGCCGATGGCGCGGGCTTCCTCCTCCGAATCCCAGGCGGCGTGGACGTTGACCTTGCCGTCCTCGGGATCGTTGCGGTCGGTGAACAGCGTCTTGCCGAAACGGCCCTCATTGTAGGCGATGAGGTGGGAGGCGGCGCCCAGTATGTGCGCGGTCGAGCGGTAATTGCGCTCCAGCCGGATGATGGTGGCGCCGGGAAAATCCTTGTCGAAGCGCAGGATGTTGTCGACCTCGGCGCCGCGCCAGCCATAGATGGACTGGTCGTCGTCGCCAACGCAGCAGATATTGACGGTGGATTTGCCTCCGCCCCCGGATGAAGAGCGCCCAATCTCCCCCCTTGTGGGGGAGATGTCGCCGGAGTCGACAGGCGCTGTCCCGCCAGCCTGTCGGCGCGAGGCGCCCCCCTCTGTCCTACCGGACATCTCCCCCACATGGGGGGAGATCGGCTTGCCTTCGGGCCTTTGCGCCAGGAGGCGCAGCCACATGTACTGGGCGGTGTTGGTGTCCTGGTATTCGTCGACGAGGATGTATTTGAAGCGCCGGTGATAGTCCTTCAGCACATCGGGATTGGCGCGGAAGATGCGGATCGGGTGGCAGAGCAGGTCGCCGAAATCGCAGGCGTTCAGCGTCTGCAGGCGCTCCTGATAGGCCTTGTAGAGCTCGCGGCCCTTGCCGTTGGCGAAGCTGCGCGCATCGCCCTCGGCGATGTCGGCCGGGCCCTGGCCCTTGTTCTTCCAGCCGTCGATCATCTGGGCGAACTGTTTCGCGGGCCAGCGCTTGTCATCCAGGCCCTCGGCCTGGATGAGCTGCTTGATCAGCCGCACGACGTCGTCGGTGTCGAGGATGGTGAAGTCGGATCTCAGGCCGGCAAGCTCGGCATGGCGGCGTAGCAGCTTCACGCCGATCGAGTGGAAGGTGCCGAGCCAGGGCATGCCCTCGACATTGCCTTCGCCGATCAGGATGCCGATGCGCTGCTTCATCTCGCGCGCGGCCTTGTTGGTGAAGGTCACCGCCAGGATCTGCGAGGGAAAGGCCCTGCCGGTGGCAAGGATGTGGGCGATGCGGGTGGTCAGCACGCGGGTCTTGCCGGTGCCGGCGCCGGCCAGCACCAGAACCGGGCCTTCGGTGGTCTCCACCGCAAGCCGCTGCTCGGGGTTAAGCCCCCTCAGATAGTCCGGCGCGTTGTTTTGGCCGCCGCGGGCAGCCATGGCGCGCGCGGCAATGCCCGACGGGGCCGTGGGCCGCGCATCGGGTTCGTCGAAAAAGGGCATGTCTTCGGAAAAGCCGGACATCGCCCCCGAATGTAGTGATTCGGTAGCGAAAGACCAGAACTGTCTACGTTTTGTTCCGGTAAACTGCCCGATACGGCCACTTGAGCGACATGGCGGCCGGCGTTGTGAACAAACGAGGTTGCCGCCGCGGACCCATGACCCACGCTTGACAGGCGCGGCGGTCGGGAGAAAGTTGCGCAGGGGGCAGCACACAATGCCGGGTTGCCCAAGGCCGCCTCATGCGCGCAACAGTCGAAGGAGTATCATCTTGGCTGTCACCATCACCTCCGTCATCCTCTTCCTCATCGGCCTGGCGGTCGGCGCCGGCGGTATCTGGTTGGTCTCGCTGGGCGGCAGCTGGTACTACATCATTGTCGGTCTCGCCTTCCTGATCGCCGCCTGGCTGCTCTACCGGCGCCGTTCCACGGCGCTCTGGCTCTATGCGGCAATCGTGCTCGGCACGCTGGCCTGGGCGGTCTGGGAAACCGGCTTCGACTGGTGGGAACTCGGCCCGCGCGGCGGCATCATCGTGCTGGTGGCGCTGTGGCTGCTGACGCCGTGGGCGCGGCGGGGCCTTGCCGGTCCGGACGGCCGCGCGCCTCTGATCCTTGCCGTGCTGGCATCGCTGGCGGTGGCCGGCTATTCGATGACCGCGGACCCGAAGGACATCGGCGGCGCGCTCGACACCGACAAGGTGATCCCCAACGCCAATCTCGGCGGCGATGTGCCGGCGGGCGAATGGCACTATTACGGGCGCACGCAGTTCGGCCAGCGCTATTCGCCGCTCGACCAGATCACGCCGGACAATGTCGCCAATCTGCAGCCGGCATGGACCTACCGCACCGGTGACGTGAAGGGCCCGGATGATGTCGGCGAGACCACCTACCAGGTGACACCACTTAAAATTGGCGACACGCTCTATATCTGCACGCCGCACAACTTCGCCATCGCCGTCGATGCGGCGACCGGCAAGGAGAAGTGGCGCTACGACCCCAAGGTCAAGCTCGACAAGGATCGCCAGCACCAGACCTGCCGCGGCGTCTCCTATTATGCCGATGCCGCGGGCGCCGCCGGTCAGCCCTGCGCGGCACGCGTCTACCTGCCGACCTCGGATGCCCGGCTGATCGCGCTCGACGCCGCCAACGGGCAGGTTTGCCCGGCCTTCGCCGAGGGCGGCACGCTCAATTTGTTGGCCAACATGCCGTATCCGAAGTCGGGCTATTACTACTCGACTTCGGCGCCGCTGATCGCGGGCGGCAAGATCATCGTCGGCGGCGCGGTCAACGACAATTATTCGACGCAGGAGCCGTCCGGCGTCATCCGCGCCTATGATGCGAGCACCGGAAAGCTGCTGTGGAACTGGGATTCCGGCAATCCGGACCAGACGACGCCGCTGGCGGCCGACCAGACCTACACCGCCAACTCGCCCAATATGTGGTCGACGCCGAGCGCCGACGAGAAGCTCGGCCTGCTCTACGTGCCGCTCGGCAACCAGACGCCGGACCAGCTCGGCATGGGCCGCAGCGCCAATGTCGAGAAATTCTCCTCCTCGATCACCGCGCTCGACCTCAACACCGGGCAGTTGAAATGGGTGCGCCAGACCGTGCACCATGACCTTTGGGACATGGACGTGCCGGCGCAGCCGAGCCTGGTCGACATCACCAAGGCTGACGGCTCCGTCGTGCCCGCACTCGTCGGGCCGACCAAGCAGGGCGACCTCTATGTGCTCGACCGGCGCACCGGCGAGCCGGTCATCCCCGTCAAGGACGTGCCGGCGCCGGGCGGCGCCATCGAAGGAGATCACACATCGCCGACGCAGCCGGCATCCGACCTTTCCTTCAGCCCGCCGCCGCTGACCGAGGCCGATATGTGGGGCATCACCATGTTCGACCAGCTGGCCTGCCGGATCGCGCTCCACAAATTGCGCTATGAAGGCCGCTACACGCCGCCCTCGCTGCAGGGATCGTTGGTCTACCCCGGCAATTTCGGCACTTTCAACTGGGGCGGCGTGGCGGTCGATCCGGTGCGGCAGGTGATGTTCGGCATGCCGACTTATCTCGCCTTCACGTCCAGGCTGATCCCCCGCGCCGACGTGCCGCCGCCGGGCGACACCAAGGGCAGCGAGCAGGGGCTGAACCGCAATGACGGCGCGCCCTATGCGGTGGTGATGGGACCGTTCCTGTCGCCGCTCGGCATTCCGTGCCAGGCGCCGCCCTGGGGTTATGTCGCGGGCGTCGATCTGAGGACCGGTACCATTGCCTACAAGCACCGCAACGGCACCGTCTACGACATGACGCCACTGCCGCTGCCGCTGAAGGTCGGGGTGCCCGGCATTGGCGGACCGATGATCACGGCCGGCGGTGTTGCCTTCCTGGGTGCCGCCGTCGACGACTATCTGCGCGCCTACGACCTTACATCGGGCAAGCAGCTCTGGCGGGCGCGGCTGCCGGCCGGAGGGCAATCGACGCCGATGACCTATACGGTCGCCGACGGGCGGCAGTTCGTGGTCATCGTCGCCGGCGGCCACGGCTCGGTCGGCACCAAGCCGGGCGATTATGTGATGGCCTACGCTCTGCCGAAATAGGCGGTGCCGGGGTTCGGCGATCCGACGATCAGCCGAGCCCCAGATGGGCCTTCAGGCTGGGCACCGAACCGAGCACCTGGTTGGTCAAACCGGGGCCGGCGGCGGCCTCGGCCTGCTGGACGAGCGTCTCGCCGGCCTTCTGGATCTGAGCCATGTCGAGGCCGGATGCCTTGAGCGCGGCGAGGCCGTTGACCAGTGCGCCGGCTTTCTCGCCGAGAACGCCGCCAAGCGCACCTTGCAGCGACGACAGGAAGCCGCCGCCGCCGGCCGGCGCGGCGGCCATGACGTCATATTGGTGCGCAAGATCGTCGGCGCCGGGGATCTTGGCGAAAAACGAAGACGCGCTGGTGCCTTCGGCCTCGTGCTCCAGCACCGAAAAAATGGTGCCGACGACCTTTTCGGTCGTAGCCTGGTCGAGACCGGCCTTCTGCGAGACGGTGTTCACGATGTCCTGGACGTTCATGACTTCACCTCAACCTTGGGTTTTCATGTTTGTGGGCTGACGCCGGCGGCTGCGAACTTTGACCATGGACTTGCGGCTCGCCGCGACAACAGCCGCGCGCATCGCCAGAACGGCGGCCACTGCTGCCACGAAGGCGGTTGCCAGGATCGGCGAGGTCATGGTCATCGGTGTCGCTCCTTCAGGACCGTGGCCGCACCGTACCATGACGCGACCGTTTTATGAGTTTCCCCCACTATTGTGGCAGCGCCATCAAGATTTGTCACCGATGACAAAAACGTGATGATCTTCCAGCCGACCGATTGTCGGCCGGGAGGACAGCGAGATGTCACGGTCCGGTGACTGGACGATAAGAGGCTCGCCCCTATCTTGCGCCCGGCAAGGACACCGAAGTCGAGAGAGCGAGGAAGCCGATGGCCAACGTCACCACCAAACCCGTCATCACCCAGGCGATGATCGACGCTTATGACGAATACACGCATCTGACGCTGGATCGCCGCCGCTTCATGGAGCAGTTGACCAGGCTTGCCGGATCAGGTGCCGCGGCCGCCGCGATCGTGCCGATGCTGGCGGCGAACTCCGCCCAGGCGGCGATCGTGGCCGAAAACGATCCCCGCGTGAAAGGCGAGGACATCACCTATCCCGGCAGCGGCGGCGAGATGAAAGGCTATCTGGTCAAACCGGCAAACCAGACCGGCAAGCTCGGCACCGTCATCGTCATCCATGAAAACAGGGGGCTCAACCCGCATATCCGCGACGTCGCCCGGCGCGTGGCGCTGGAGGGCTTCGTGGCGCTCGCGCCCGATTTCCTGTCGCCGCTCGGCGGCACGCCCACTGATGAGGACAAGGCGCGCGACATGTTCGGGAAACTCGACGCGGCGCAGACCGTGGCCAACGGCGTGGCGACCGTCGCCTTCCTCAAGGCCGACAAGGACGGCAATGGCAAGGTCGGCGCCATCGGCTTCTGCTGGGGCGGCGGCACCGCCAATATGCTGGCCGTCAACGCGCCCGATCTCTCGGCCAGCGTCGCCTATTACGGCATGCAGCCCGAGGCCGCCGACGCGTCGAAGATCAAGGCTGCGCTGCTGCTGCATTATGCGGGCTTGGACGAGCGCACCAACGCCGGCATCGATGCTTTCAAGAAAGAACTCGACGCCGCGCATGTCGAATACACGGTCTATGTCTATGAAGGCGCCAACCATGCCTTCAACAACGATACCTCGGCGGCGCGCTACGACAAGAAGGCGGCCGACCTCGCCTGGGGCAGGACGATCGCCTTCCTCAAGCAGAAGCTGGCCTAGGCGCGATCGGCTTCGCGATCAGCCACTGGTTTGTGGAAGGCAACGCCGGCCACGACCAGCGCGATGCCGAGGCAATCGGTCGGGCCGGGAATCTGGCGCAGCACGACGATGCCGATCAGCGTCGCGGTGACCGGCAGCAGCGAGAGCATCAGCGCGAAGCTCGCGCGCGGCAACCGCGCCATGGCGAGCTGATCGCAGACATACGGAATGACTGACGAACAGATGCCGACGCCGATGGCCGCGATGAGCAGCGGCGGCGAGAAAAAGGCGGGCAGCGCGTCGCTGAAGCCGATCGGGAGCACGACGATAAAAGCGACCGCCATGGCGGCACCCAGGCCCGCGATCCCGTCGCCGGCGCCCGCGCGGGCGACACGGTGGCCAAGCACGACGTAGCCGACAAAGAGCGCGCCGTTGAGGAAAGCCCAGAACAGCCCGACCGGGTCGCTGGACCATTTGACGTCAATCAACAGCAAGGTGCCGGTGACGGCGATGGCGAGAGCGGCCAGATTGCGGGCGCTCCTTAGGCCGACCAGCGCAATGCCGATGGTGCCGACGAACTCGATCGCCGCCACCAGCGAAATCGGCAGGCGGTCAAGCGCCAGGTAGAACGAGCAGTTCATCACCGCCAGGCAAGCGCCGAAGGCAATGAGCAGGAGCCGCGTCCGAGGGCCGGCACGGGCGAAGGTTCGCCAAGGGCGGGTCAGCGGCGCGAAGATCAGCGCCGCGGTGGCGATGCGCAGCCACGCCATGCCGAGCACGCCGACATGCGGGAAAAGCAGCACGGCGAAGGCCGGCCCGAGATAGTGGAAGACCGCACTGACCGCGAACCAGAGATGCGGCGGCAGTCTTGTCGCCAGCCCGGTGAGTGCGGGGCCGACAAGGGCAGCCCTGATGGCGTCGGGACCTGCAGCTGAGACTTGCGTCTGGTCATCCATGCGATCAGTATCGCAGCCGATATCTCCGTTTCATATGGATGATGAGAGGTATATCAGGTGGGTTCTGTTCCGGAAGCAAGGAGTTTTTCATGAAACGCCTTCGAAGCGAAAACATCGACCTCGATGCGGCCGACATGAAGATCCTGCGCCTGCTGGAAAAGGATGCGCGCGCCAGCACGGCGGAACTGGCGCGCTCGGTCGGCCTGTCGGCGCCGAGCGTGGCCGAGCGCATCAAGCGGCTGCAGGAAAACCGGGTGATCGAAGCCTATTCGGTCAGAATCAATCCCGCGGCGCTTGGCCTGAAACTATCGGCTTGGTTGCGCATTCGCCCGGTGCCGGGGCAATTGGCCGTCGTGGCCGAGATCATCCGAGACCTGCCCGAAATCGCGCAATGCGACCGGGTGACCGGTGAGGACTGTTTCATCGCGCTGGCGCATGTCGGATCGGTCGCCGAACTCGAACGGGTGATCGACCGCATCATCCCCCATGCGATGACCAATACGGCGATCATCCAGTCATCGCCGGTGATCGCGCGCTCGCCGCTGGAGGCGATCAGGCGGCAGCCGTGAAACTGGGGATTTGATCCCCGGGGCAAGCGATGTATCGGCCCCAGGCGCTATGCATGGCCGCGCTTCAGGCGGGCGCGCTTCAGGATGCTGCGCCAGCGGATCATGTCGAACGGAATCGGTTCGTTGTTGTTGGCGATGTGAAAGATCTCGTTGTCGACATTCTTGAGCGAACGCCAGAAATCGTAGTCTGATATGCGCGGATCGGCGGCCAGCCTGTCCACCTCGACCTTGATGTCCGTTTTCATGCACGTTCCTCGAACCGGCTTCGCCCCGCCGCCCGCTAAAACAACCCTTGTGCGGACGTTTTCGACCGCTCCGCTGAGTCGTTCAACGGCTCAAATGGCTTGTTCCCGTTAAAACCTCGGTAAGGTTAATGCGGCCGCGAAGGCGCTTCAAGCACTGGTGCTACCTGATATCCGAGGTTCTGCGATTTTGAGTTTCGGGTGTGGCTTTGAAGCCAGGCCGGTCTCCCGCTAATGGGGCGAGATGGATGCCGGCTTCGCCCTACTTGCGCTTGATTCCGATCGAGCGGCCGGCGCGTTCGGGCATCGGCAGCACCGAATGGGCGGCGCGCATGGCCTCGATCCTGGCCAGCACATCGGCCGGGAAGGGCGCCACCTTCGGCCCCGACATGTCGACATGCAATGACAAGGTCTCGGACGTGGCGGCGAGCCAGCCATCGACATGGCGGATTTCCTGGTAGGCCCGCAGCCGCTTCTCGTCATGATCGATGAGCTGAAAAGAGACCGTGACCTTGTGGTCAAGGTGCAGTTCCTGCACGTAACAGACATGGACTTCGGCGGTGTAGATGGTGAGCCGCCGCTCTTTCACATAGTCCAGCCCCATGCCCATCGCCTCGAAGGCCTCGTCCGAGCAGCGGTCGAACAGCACGTTGTAATAGGCCATGTTGAGATGGCCGTTATAGTCGATCCAGTCCTTCTCGATGTCCATGGGCCTGGAGACGAAGGGGGCGGAGATGGGCATCGAAACTTCCTTGTTCTGGTGCTGGACAGAGCGTGGTTGCGGAGACTACGCATCCATAATCGCATAACAAGCATGCATGCTGGTCCATTCGCGGAGGATTTCATGGCCCTGAGCGACCTCAATCCGGTCGAACGCAACGAGGAAGGCATTACTGCCGTGCTCGGCATCCTCAAGCAGCGGCTGGGCGAGCGCTTCCAGACCGGCCAGGCCATCCGCTCGCAGCACGCGCATACGACGACCTACATTCCGACGCAGGCGCCCGACGGCGTGGCTTTCCCGGAGACGACGACCGAGGTGCAGGAGATCGTGCGCGCCTGCGCCGCGCATCGTGTGCCGGTGATCGCGTTTGGCGTCGGTTCGTCGCTGGAAGGCCACACCAATGCGCCCGGTGGCGGCATCTCGCTCGATACGTCGCGGATGAACCGCATTCTTTCGGTCAATCCACAGGATCTCGACTGCACCGTCGAACCCGGCGTGACGCGTGAGGACCTGAACCGGCATCTGCGCGACACCGGCCTGTTCTTCCCGATCGATCCGGGCGCCAATGCCTCGCTCGGCGGCATGGCGGCGACGCGGGCCTCCGGCACCAATGCGGTGCGCTACGGGACGATGCGCGAGAACGTGCTGTCGCTGACCGCCGTCATGGCCGACGGCGAGACGGTGACGACCGGCAAACGGGCGAAGAAGAGTTCGGCGGGCTATGATCTGACCCGGCTGCTGGTCGGTTCGGAAGGCACGCTCGGCATCATCACCGCGCTAACCTTGAAGCTGCAGGGTATTCCGCAGGCGATCTCGGGCGGCGTCTGTCCGTTTCCGAGCGTCGAGGCGGCCTGCAACGCCGTCATCGCGACGATCCAGATGGGCATTCCGGTGGCGCGCATCGAACTGGTCAATGCGCTACAGATGCGGGCGATGAAGACTTATTCCAAGCTCGATTATCCCGAGAGCCCGTGCCTGTTCGTCGAGTTCCATGGCAGCGATGCCGGCGTCGCCGAGCAGGCCGAGACCTTCGGCATGATCGCGGAAGAAAATGGCGGCGGGCCGTTCCTGTGGACCAGCGTCGCCGAGGAGCGGACGAAATTGTGGAAGGCGAGGCACGACGCCTACTGGGCGTCGCTGACCTTGCGGCCGGGCGCCAAGGGCCTGTCGACCGATGTCTGTGTGCCGATATCGCGCTTTGCCGAATGCGTCATGGAAACCGAGGCCGATATCGCCGAGATGGGGCTGATCGCGCCGATCGTCGGCCATGCCGGCGACGGCAATTTCCACGTGCTGGTGCTGATGGATGTGAACGATCCCAAGGAAATCGCGCTGTCGGAGAAATTCGTCGCGCGGCTCAACATGCGGGCGATCGCCATGGAGGGCACCTGCACCGGCGAGCACGGCATCGGCCAGGGCAAGATCGGCTTCCTGCGCCATGAACTCGGCCACGGCGTCGACGTCATGCGCACCATCAAACAGGCGCTCGATCCGCTTGATATCATGAATCCCGGTAAGATACTGCCGGGCCCGTCGCAGGGTAGTGTCTCAGTTTGAAATTTGGTGGCGGACCCGCCCCGTCTCGACCGGGGGCCTCCAGCACATATGACTGGCGCTCTTCCCCTGAGCTACGGGCCGCCGATGCCAGTATATCAGATTGATCGCTTCTTGGATGCAAGCCAGGCGTTCGGTTTTGAAATTGATTTCACTGGACCCGGTGCAGAGTCTGTACCACTCGCTGTGGTTCGCGGTGACTTGAGAGGCGCAAAGCGATAGATGCTTTAGGTGAGTCGTTTTAGAGTGGTTCACCCTTTGTCATGTATGGACGGCCCCCTGTTGGCAAGGTGCATTCGGCATTTTGGCGGATAGTCTGGAGCGGTCATGTATTCGGCCTGTTGATGCGGTCGACATTGATGACCGCTGGCCCGCAAGGGTTACGCG